>CANCXL010000001.1 GCA_947381905.1 uncultured Clostridiaceae bacterium
TTCAAGAAGAGCTTCGTGCAGAAAATAAAATTGGAACAACAGCAAGAGGAATTGGGCCTGCATATTCAGATAAATTTGAACGCTCTGGAATTAGAGTAGAAGATTTTATATCTTCAAGATTTGAGTCTATAGCAAGAGAAAATATAGAAGAGAAAAATAATATATTTAAGCTATATGGAAAAGAATTACTTAATGCTGATGAGATAATTTGTGAATATAAAAAGTATGCACAATATTTAAAACCATATGTTGTGGATACTGTGGATATGATTCACGAAATGTTAGATGAAAATAAAAAAATTGTATGTGAAGGAGCTCAAGCTACACTTTTAGATATAGATTTTGGTAATTACCCTTTTGTAACATCTTCAAATCCTACTATAGGTGGAGTATGTACTGGTACAGGAATTGGAGCTACACAAATAGGTGAGGTTTATGGTGTACTTAAAGCATATTCTTCTAAAGTTGGAGAAGGTTTGTTTATGACAGAGCAAAATAATGAGATTGGTGATACAATTCGTGAACTAGGTCATGAGTATGGAACAACAACTAAAAGACCAAGAAGATGTGGTTGGTTAGATTTAGTTGCTTTAAAATATGCTTCAAGAATAAATGGACTAACAGGTCTTGCTATAAATCATGTGGATACAATAGGAAAGCTAGATAAAATAAAACTTTGTGTTGGATACGAATATGAAGGTAAAAAGACAATGAAATTTAGCACAAACAACGAGTACTTAAATAAATGTGTACCAATATATGAGGAGTTTGATGGAAACTTTGGAGATTTATCTGGAATAAATAAAAGAGAAGATTTACCAGAAAATGCACAAAAATATTTAAATAGAATAGAAGAAATTGTTAATGTTCCAATAAAATTTATAGGTACTGGAGCAGATAGAAATGATATGATTATAGTAGAATAGGAGATATTATGGATTTAAATAATTATTTTTGCATATCGCCAATAGATGGTAGATATAGAAATATTACAGAAGATATATCTAAATTTTTTAGTGAATATGCATATATAAAATATAGAATAAAAATTGAAATTGAATGGCTAAAGTATATACTTACTAGTGAGATTTTTGGATATAATGTTAAAAATGTGGATAGTATAGATGAAATTTATACAAAATTTAATTTAGAAGAGTGCATTAAAGTAAAAGATTATGAGAAAATAACAAATCATGATGTTAAAGCAATCGAATACTACGTTAGAGAAAAGCTTGAGAAAACTAAATTTTCAAAATATGTATTTCTAGTGCATTTTGCATGTACATCGGAAGATATAAATAATTTAGCTCAAAGTCTTATGATAAAAGATTGTTTAAGTCAAATAATTATTCCATCAGTTAGTGAGCTAATTCAAAACGTAAATAATAAAGCGATTGAATATAAGAATGTAGCAATGCTTGGTCATACACATGGTCAAGCTGCAACACCTACAACAGTAGGAAAAGAATTAGCTATTTATGTATATAGGTGGAAATATATACTAGATAAAATATTAAGTATAAACCTTAAGGGAAAATTTAGTGGTGCTGTAGGAAATTTTGCTGCTCATAAGATAGTTTATGATATTGATTGGATAAATATATCTAAAGAATTTATTAATTCTTTAGGAATAGAGTTTAATCCTCTTTGTGCGCAAATAGAGTCTCATGATACAATGTGTGAATTATTTAGTTATTTTAAATTATTTAATAATATTACTTTAGACTTTAATTCAGATATGTGGATGTATATTTCTATGGGATATTTTAAACAAAGGAAAATAGACACTGAAACTGGTTCATCAGTTATGCCACATAAAGTAAACCCAATAAATCATGAAAACTCTATGGCAAATATTCATATGTCAAATAGTATCATAGATAATTTTACTAATAATTTACAAATATCAAGAATGCAAAGAGATCTTAGTGATTCCTCTAATTTAAGAAATATAGGTGTAATGCTTGCACATATGCTAATAAGTGTTAAGCAGACTATAATTGCATTTAATAAAATGGAGCCAAATTTTGATATTCTAAATAAAGATTTAGAAGAAAATCCAGAAGTAATAGCAGAGGCAATTCAAACTATGCTAAGAAAAAATGGATATAACAATGCCTATGAAATATTAAAAGATTTTACTAGAGGAAAGAAAGTAACTTTGCAAGAATTAAAAGCATTTATTAATACATTGGAAATTAATGACAATGATAAAGAAACATTACTTAAATTAGAACCAAATAATTATGTTGGACTATCTAGTGAACTTGTTGATTATTTTAACAATATATAATACAAAAGAGAATAAGAAATAAATTTTTCTTATTCTCTTTATTTTTATGCTTTTTCTATTATTATGTTTTGAGTAAAAACATTATTCTCATATTCTGCATATATTTGAGCATTTTTAGTTTTAGAAATTATTTTTCTTACTTCCCAAAGACCAAGTCCAGATTTAACTTTTTTTGAAGATACTCCTTTATTAAATATATTATTAACATCTATGTTCACACCATCTTTTACTGTGTTTTTAATTTGAATTGAATCCGCATTTTTTCTTTTATTATAGGTAAATGATATAGATACTTTTTTGTCTTCGCTTTTTTCTGCTGCTTCTATTGCGTTATCTAATAATATTCCCAGTATTCTAGAAAGATTAGTAAAATCAAAGTCTATAGATTTTATATCAGTTGTAACATCTATATTAAATTTCATCTTTTTATCTGCAGCAATGAAGTATTTATCTCCAACTACACCATAAATAGCAGGTTGATTTATTATATTTGGACTAACTGATTCTACTGATGATATACTTCTTGCACCTTTAGTAAGTTTTTGAATATGTGTGTCTAGTTCTTCATATTGTTTAGTTAATATATATCCATTTATTGCTTGTAAAATATTATTATAATCATGTTTTAGTAATCGTAGACTATCTACTATTTCTAATAACGCTTTATTATATATATTAGCTTGATTTAACTCAACTTTAGTTTTATTATAGTATATTACATTTTTTATAAAGAAAAATAGTAATAAAGCAGTAAGTGATAAGTAAATAACGTAGATTAAAAGTATATACATTTCATATTCTACTCTATTAAAGTTAAAACTAAATATTAAAGGTACTATTGCAAGAATCGATAAAGAAGATATAATAAAGTTTTCTTTGGTATTTAAATTATCTATAACTAGATTTATTTTTTCTCTATTTCTTTTAATAAACGAACCTATTGCTAATAAAAGAATAAGAAATGCTTCTGCAGTTAGAATCGAATATTCATAAAAATGCATTGTAGGTATTGAAAAATATGAAATAGATAAGGCACTATATACTTTTATAATTAAGCAACTAATCATTTGACTTAATGATAAATTTATATAGAACAAAATTATGCATATAGTTGTATAGCCAGTAGAACATTTTAATATATTTCTGTAAGCATATACTAATGGAATAATACATATAACATATCCTAAATCTTTAATGTTATAGTTACATATTTCTAATAATGATGCAGTTGTAAGTAATACAATAAATAATTCTATCTTTTCTTTAGTATCCATATCTTTATTTCTGTACTTTCTTGTAATTTGTGATACGAATAAAAATAATATTATAAAATGAAATAGTATTCTTGCCATTGGCATAGTAATTCCCATTAGTTTGTCCTCCCTTTTTTTGACAATGTGCAAATGATACTATAGTTTGGGTCAAATGTCAACTAAAAATATTCATAAAATTGTTTTTTCTACATTTTTAGCAATTTTTTTAAGAAATTGTCTTCTTTTTACAATTTTTGTCTATTGTATTGCTCCTGATATTTTAAAGAGTATAATTTAGGCATATGGAGGGAATAATATGGGAAATATAGAGAGTATATATGAAATAATATTAAAGACAAAATTAGAATTTTTAATGAAAGATGTCTTAAAAGATATAAATGTAATAGATTTTGCAATTCTAAGTTTAAATGTAGATTATAAATCCAAAGTATATAATGTAATGATAGATAAGTATATCTATGATTTAGATAGAGTTGGTTTTACAAAAGCTATGGGTATTTGTTTAGAAAATATGGATGTTTCTAACTTATCTGAAGAGTCAATTATTAGAAATAGCTTAAGTGTGCTTAGAAGGTGGATAATAAGATGTAGTGGATATATGTGTGTAAGAAAAATAGCTGAGGAAACGATGGAAGAAGGAATTGATCTCTATATGAAAAGATATTCGTTAAGTGAAGATATAACAGATTTAAATACACTTAACTCTAGATTGGAGGATATAGATGAAGATATATTGTCTTGCCTTAAAGAATGTATATAGGAGGTATTATGGAACAAAGCGAAGAAATTTACAAGAAAATAAAAGAATATGATTTAGAAGAGAACAATGAAATGATAAAAAACATTATTTCAATTGATGGTGCAATAGTGCAGGAAAGTAGTTTGGGATTTAAGCAAAAGTTGTATACTGATTTGGAAAATAAATATTATATAGAACTTTCTAAATTAAAGTATTATACATTTGTAGAAAAAGTTAAGGAAAAAAATGATGATTTTGTAGATAGTGAAGCCAAAAGAATAAATGCACTTTTAGGAATGCTAAAGCTATTTTTTATTAGAATGGCTGCATTTAATATTGTAAAAGATAAAGAAATCACAGAACTTAAACAAAAGATAAGTAAAGAAGATAAATATAAAGAGTTAAATGATTTATATGAGAAAGTAGATTATAAGCTTTTAAAGTCGGTATAAGTATTGTTTAAAGTTACTTTTCTTGTTATTATACTAGAGGAGGGATTTATATGAGAGCATTAATTACAGGCGCTTCTTCTGGTATAGGAAGAGATATAGCAAAGGAACTATCAAAAAGAGGATATGAATTAGTCATTGTTGCAAGAAATGAGGAAAAATTAAATGAATTAAAATCCCAGATTAGTACTAAAGTAGATGTGATAAATATGGATTTAAGCATAAAGGAGAATTGTTATAAACTACATGAAAAAGTAGGATTTGTAGATATTTTAGTAAATAATGCTGGATTTGGCACATTCGGAAAATTTCAAGATACTAGTTTGGATAAAGAGCTAAAGCTAATTGACACAAATATTGTGGCAGTTCATATATTAACCAAATTATTTTTAAAAGACATGATTAAAGAAAATAGCGGTTATATTTTAAATGTATCATCTATTGCAGGACATCTACCTGGTCCACTTATGGCTGCATATTATTCTTCAAAGCATTATGTATCAACATTGTCCGAGTCGATAAACGAGGAATTAAATAAGTCTAAAATTAATGTAAAGATTGGTACACTAAATCCAGGACCTGTTAGAACGAATTTTAATAATGTAGCTAATGTAAAGTTTGAACTTAATTCCTTGTCTAGCGAGTATGTTGCAAGATATACTGTAGATAAAATGTTAAAAGGGAAAACAGATATTACTCCAGGATTTAGTATAAAACTTGCAAGAATTGCTGGAAAAGTATTTCCTAATAATATAATAGCTAAATTTGTATATAGATCTCAAAAGAGAAAAGAAAGCAGTAATTAAATTGACATAAATATAGAAAAATGATATAATATCTTTGGTAAAAAAGTATATTTTAACTTTTTTAACTAAAGAAGGAGGAATGTATAATGTTTAATAACAGAGTACAAAATGGGAAGAGTGAATTTCAAAATTTTATGGAAGGACAAGACAAGAAGCTAAAAATAGGAATTAGCAAAAGAATTTATTGTGAATATGCTTTTTTTATTGATAGTTCAGATCAAGACAATATTATGGATGTAGTATCTATCATAAGTAAAAATATCTCAAACGTATCGTTAACTTATGACATGATTGAACAAATCAATAACAATTCTACAAAAGTAACACTTAAAATATTATTTGAAGGTGTATCAGTAAGACCAAAGACATGCTTTTTAAATATAGCAAATTTTTTGACTCACATGAAGGCAATACTAGATAAATATTCAAAAGATATTGCAAAAGAGTTTAGCATGAATATTTCCTTTTTTGTAAAAAGGATAGAAGATTACAACACAGTTTTAGTTAAATATCTAAATGACGACGAGATTGTAGAATATAAAGAAAAAATGCTTCCTAAGAATTTTAGTAAATACACAACACATATTAATTACAACATCAATACATTCAAAAATATAATCTCTCTAACTGGGAGTACTGGAAATATTGATGGTCTTGGATTTGCGGAAACTTTTTATGAAATTGTAAATAATATTATTCAATTTAATAATGAGATTGTGTGCAATATGAAGTAAAACTGAATGAAAGAATATTTCATTCTTTTTTTTTATTTTCAATTAAAATTATGAGTTGACATAATTTAAGACGGATGGTATAATAATAAATGTAGTTAAAATATATAATTTTTTCCTACACAGGGGGTTTCATTTTTTACTATATTGTTTTAGAGAGGAGAATATAAAAATGAAACAAGCTAATGTAAAAAAAGAAAATGAAAGACTTATAATTAGTCTTTCAATTAAAAAGATAGGGGGATATGGCGTAGCAAAGGAGATTGCTAAAAGATTTAAAGAAAATGGAATTCATTATGATGATTTCAGAAAAACTAAATATTCTGTAGTTTATGCTTGGCAAGATTGGTATTTAAAAGTATTTTTTCCAGGATATGAGAATGGAATAATTGAGTTAAATATTACAAAACCTAATCCTGAAATTAAAAAAACAATGGATTTAATTATGGATTTAATATCAAATGTGGTTGTAAGATCTGAGAAGAATAAAGTTTTCTTAAGTTCATATCAAACATTCGAGTCATTAAATAAGACTATATGTGCTATCAATACTAAATCATATGAAGATTATGTATTTAATGATGAGAGCAAAATAGGAAGTATGTCTTTGATGAAAACTTATAACCTTACAATTAAGAGAATGAATTCTTGTAGAGTAAAATGTGAGGATAGAGTTACTGTTTCAATGAGACTTGAACTTGGTATGATTACATTTTTACCTAATATTATTTCAAAGTTTTTTAGTGAAGCTTCAAACACACGCTTACAAATATTAGAAAGAATAGAAGACTAAATCTATTCTTTCTTTTTTGCCTTATTTGACATAAAACGAAACTAATGGTATAATATCAGGCGTATAAACAATTAAATAATTCATCCAGATAAATTTATACAGATAATTCAAAGGAGGGATGATTTTTATGCTAAATAGCAAAGAATCAAAAGAAGTTAAGAAAAATATTGAGGGAGATATTGCAAATTTAGAATACATCAAGCTTGAACAGGTAATAAACATTGCAAAATCAAGTCAAAAAGATGTGAGTGAACTATTAAAAATTGCTAGAGACAAACATATTGATGGTCATATGCGCAATTATTTTGAAGAAACTGTTAAATTTGATAATAATACCCAACAAATGCTTGAAAATGAAACAATACAACTTAATGTTGAAATCAAAAATATTAGCGATGATATTTTTCAAGTTGCTTGTATGGATATGAGTGCAGATGTGGATGTATTAGATAGGACATTAAAACAATATATTTTAAGTGATTATTCTAATGGAATCTCACTTACACTATGTTTTAATGTGGAAAATGTGGATAAATTCTTTTTAAATCTAGATAAAAAATTAGTATTTGATGGTTTTCAAAAATTATATAATATTCATGAGTCTTATACTAATTTTATTGGTAGAACAACAACCACAATTAAGCTTTCAAAAACAGATATTGTATTATATTTAGAAATGTCATATGATAAATGTGAAGGAATGAAATCTGCATATTTTGAAATATTAAAAACAGCAAATGATATTTATAAGAAATATCTAAAAGGGATAAAGTAATAGCTTTATCTTTTTTTGTTTAATTTTTTATATATTATTATCTTTATTTTTTCTAATAAACATGATATAAGTATTAAAAAATAAGGAGAAGATTTATGAAAGTTAAAGATTTGAATGTTTATTATGATAAGCTACAATTAGAATATGGAGAACCAAGTATTTCATCTATATATAATGGAGGATGTGAAAAAAATCCAGATGTTTGCTTTATATTTATGAATCCAACAGGTAGGAATATAGCATCAACCAAAGAATGGAAAGGAAGAAGATCTCCTTGGATTGGAACAAAAAATATATGGAAATTATTTTATAGGGTAGGACTTCTTTGTGAAGATACATTTAATACTATACAAAATATGAAACCTATAGAGTGGACTGAGGAATTTGCAGATTATGTTTATAGTGAAATAGAAAAAAATAAAATATTTATTACTAATCTTGGAAAATGCACACAAATAGATGCAAGACCATTACCAGATAAGGTTCTAAAAGAATATCTTGATTTACTATATAAAGAAGTTGAAATAATAAAGCCTAAAAAGATAGTAGTATTTGGAAATCAAGTAAGTAGTATATTTCTAAATAAAAAGATATGTGTCAAGAGCGTAAGAAAAGAAGAATTTCAAATAGAAATTGCTGGAAATACATATCCTGTATATGCAGTATTTTATCCAATAGGAAATGGTATGAGAAATATAGACTTAGCAGTTGAAGATTTAAAATATATATTAAGTGAATAATTTAATTAAATATTATAATAAAAATGGAGCATTGCAAATTGGTAATAATGATGGAGTTTTAGTATTTATGATTTCATTAAAAAAGTGGAGTGAAGAAAATAACAAAAAATAAGAGCAAAGTTTATCTTTGCTCTTATGCTTTTAATAAAAGGAAAATTGACTCAACAATGTTTCCTATTTCTGTAACAAGTAATATTAAACCTGCAATAGTTGTTACTGCAACAATTGATGCAAATGGGTTTAATAACATTACTAAACCAAAAATTAAATGTAAAATTGAACTTATTAGCATTATTGACCATGTTGGTGAAGATACTGATTTTAAGTTAAATGAAAATTGAAATTTAATTATGAATTGTATAACAAGCCATGCTCCAACAATTATTGCTAAAAATTCATTTAAAATATTTGGTTTAAAGATTAAAAATAATCCTATAATTGCATATAATGTTCCTTCTATTAATTCTGTACTCATAGCTTTAAATTCTTTATTAGATGTAAAATATGATACCATATGGATAATTCCTACTAGTGCCATAAATACTCCAATAACAATTACTATAAAGTTAAGTGATGCTTCTGGCTTAAAAATTAAAAACATAGAAAATATTATTAGTAATATAGAAGTTGCAATAGATGTTTTTTCATAGTTTTTTATATTATCTACCATATATTTCCCTCCTTATTATTTTAATTTATATTATCATAACTAAGTAAAATATTCAAGAATATTTATATGTACAAATTGCTTGATTGTGTCATAAATATTATGCTACAAATTTACACATAATATTTACAGTTATGTAAAACCTTATATAATTGACTTTAATGGTTAAATGTGATAAGATTATTTTGATTATTTTATGGAGGAATATAATAAATGAAAGGAATTATGTTTGTGTGTACAGGAAACATCTGTAGAAGTGCAATGGCACACCAATATATGCAAAAAAGACTATATGATTTGCAAAGAGAAAATGAAATCTTTGTTTCTTCATGTGGAACTTCCGCTCAAACTGGTGATATTTCTACTCAAAATGCAATTATGGTTATGAAAAACTATGATGTGGATTTAGTTAAACATAGAGCTACAAGTATGTTTGATATTGATGTAGAAAACTATGATTTGATTCTTTGCATGACAGAAGCACATAAATTTAATTTTTTAACATATTTTCCTAAAATGAATGGAAAAGTATTCACACTTAAAGAATATGTCTATGGAGAAAATGAAAAAAATATTAACATATCAGATCCATGGGGATATGACATAAAGGTCTATAGTAGTTGTGCAAAAGAAATTGTTGATTGTGTGGATAAACTTCTAGAGAAAATATAAAGGAAGTGGATGTATGATAGTAATCGGTTCTGATCACACTGGAATTGAGCTTAAAAAAAAGATAATTGAACATTTAAAACTAAATAATATACAAGTAAAAGATGTTACTAATTTTGATGATCAATCTGGAGACGACTATCCAGATATTGCATATATAATTTGTAAAAATGTATTGAAAGAGGATGCTATGGGAATTGCAATCTGTGGTACAGGAATTGGTATTTCAATAGCATGTAATAAAATGCATGGAATAAGAGCTGCTGTATGTACAGATAAATATATGGCTCAGATGACTAGACAAGATAATAATGCAAATGTTTTATGTTTGGGATCAAGACTTGAAAATACAAAAGTAATTGAGATTGTTGATGAATATTTAAATACTGAATTTGCAGGAGGAAGACATCAAAGAAGAGTAGATAAAATTCATAGAATTGAGCAATGTCAAAAGGATGGTGTAGAATATGGCGATAGTATATAGTATAACAATAATCGCTTTTATATGTTGCTTATTAATGACACCTTTTGTAATTTCTATGTGTAAAAAACATGGGCTTGTAGATGTTCCTAAAGATAGTAGAAGAGTACATTCTAAACCAATGCCAAGATGTGGAGGAATCGCTATATTTGCTTCATCTATGATTGGATTACTTATATACTATTTGCTTACTAAAGATATACCATCAATTGCGTTTAACATGCAGTTTGTTGGATATTTGATTGGAGCAATATTAATATTTGCTATGGGAATAATAGATGATATATTTACGTTAAGAGCAAAATATAAATTCGTCTTTGAGCTTGCATCGATTCTTGTTGTATATTTTTTTGGAATAAGAATAGAGAGTATAGGAAATTTAAACTTAGGATTCATGTCTTTACCAATTACATTTTTATGGATAATTACAGTGCAAAATGCAATGAACTTAATAGATGGTCTTGATGGGTTGGCGGCTGGAATTACTTCAATATCTGCTCTATCATTTTTAATGCTTTTTATTTCAACATCAACAAGTTTAGAAGCAATTATAATAACAGCAGCTATTGTTGGCGCAGGTGTAGGATTTTTACCATATAATTTTAATCCTGCAAAGACATTTATGGGAGATTGTAGTTCTAACTTTTTGGGATTTACAATGGCTACAGTAACAATACTAGGATTTTCAAGAGGATATACATCAGTTGAATATTTAGCACCAGTTTTAATTCTTGGTGTACCTATATTTGATACTATTTTTGCAATGGTAAGACGTGCTGTAAAAAGAAGACCTTTATTTGCACCTGATGGTGGACATGTTCACCATAGATTAATTAAAGCTGGATTTACACAACGTCAAGCAGTACTTATATTATATACAATTACAAGTACACTTTGCATTATAGCAGTATCATTAATAACAATGGATATTTGGAAACTTGTTTTGCTTATAGCTATGTCTACAATATTTATTACACTATGGCTTGCAAGTATGATCAAGTCAAGAGATGTTAAAGGTGATGAAACAGTAAATAATAATTTTAAGGCAAATAATCCTTAAATTATTTCATATAATACTAATGAAGGGAGATAATATATAATGAAAGAACAATTATTACAAGATTTAAAAGAGGCAATGAAAAATAAGGATACATTAAAAAAAGATACAATTACTATGCTTAGAGCAGCTATTCTTCAAGTAGAAAAAGATTCTCAAAAAACATTAAATGATGATGAAATTTGTGCTATAGTTGCAAAAGAAGTTAAAAAGAGAAAAGAATCTGTTAAAGAGTATGAAGATGCTGGAAGACAAGATATAGCAGATGGACTAAAAAGAGAAGTAGAAATTTTAACTAAATATTTACCAGAACAATTAAGCGAAGATGAGATTAGAAAAATGGTAGAAGAAGCTATTGTAGAATCTGGTGCAGCTTCACCTAGAGATATGGGTAAAGTTATGGGGATATTAAGACCAAAAACCGCTGGAAAAGCTGATGGTAAACTAGTAAGTGATATAGTAAAAGAAAAACTTGCTAATATGTAGTATAAAAAGCCAAGATAGTCTTGGCTTTTTATTATGAGAAAGAGAGGAATAAAATGAAAATATACAAAATAAACGATAATAAATTTAAGAGTATATATATATCATATAATTTTACTATGCCAGTAGAGTCAAATGATATATTTTCAAATAATTCAGTTCTTGGCGCACTAATGGCAAAAAGCTCAATGAAATTTCCAAATCAAAAAGAAATAGAAAGATATTTAAATGGGCTATATGGTGCAAGCTACGATGTAAATGTAGAAAAGTTTGGGGATTTATATAATTTAGAATTTAGAGCGGAAGTTATAAATAAAAAATTCTTGCCAGAAAAGGAAGATGTTTTAGAAGACATGCTATCATTTATTAGCTCTATGATTTATGAACCTGCAGATTGGACTATAGAAAATATTTCAAGGGAAAAGGAGTTTATTCTAGAGAGGATAAATGAGAGAAAAGACGAAAAATTAAAATATGGTGTTCAAAAAATGGAAGAATTGCTTTGTGGAGGAGAACCTTTTGGCAACTTTTTATTTGGAAATGTGGAAGATGTATTAAAAATAGATAAAAATATATTGATAGATTCATATAAAAAATTAATTTATGCACCAGTAACAATTATTGTATCTGGAAATCTAGATGGATATGATAATATAGATGAGTTATTTAATAAATATTTTAAAAATAAAATTAAATCAAATGATATATGTGCATTAGATTATAATACTAGAAAAAATAATGATATAAAATTTGAAGAAGTAAAAGAAGAACAAGATACAACACAAAGTATATTATCTCTTGGATTTAAAGTTATAGATTCTTCTATGGAAGATTTTTATGCTTTAAATTTATATAATGCTATACTTGGTACAACACCTTCTTCTAAATTGTTTCAAAATGTAAGAGAAAAAGAGTCGCTTGCCTATACAGTAAGATCTAGATACTATAGATTTAAAAGTATGCTTGTAATTTATGCTGGAATAAATAAAGAAAATTATACTAAAGCTGTTGACTTGATTAAAGAGCAGATTGAAAGTATGAAAAAAGGAGAAATAACAACTGAAGAGTTTACAAGTGCCAAAGATAGCTTAATGGCTGATTTAAATGAGTGGAAAGATTCAAAAGTTGCCATGGCTAAAATGGTGTTTTCTAATATAATAGCATATAATGATTCTAATATTACAATCGATCAAATGAGAGAAAACATAAATAAAGTAACATTAGAAGATGTTATAAGAGTGGCAAATAAAGTAAACTTAGAAAAAATCTTTTATTTAGGAGGTAGCACAAATGAATAAGATATCAGTTGAAGTGTCAGAAGAACTAGATGAAAGCACATTTTCTACAAAGCTAGATAATGGACTAGAAATATATATATGTAAAAAGAAAAATTTTACTAAAAAAATAGGTATGTTTGGAACTAAATATGGTTCTGTAGTAAATGATTTTATAGATATAACTACTGGAAAAAGAATTAAAGTACCAGATGGAATTGCTCATTTTTTAGAACATAAATTGTTTGAAAAAGAAGGTGCAAATGCTTTAGATTTATTTTCTAAGATAGGTGTGTCATCTAATGCATATACCTCTTTTGATCAAACAGTATACTATTTTGAAACATCAGAAAAATTTGCTGAATCTATCGCCATGCTTGTAAAACTAATTAAAGAACCATATTTTACTGATGAAAATGTTGAAAAGGAACAAGGAATTATTGGACAGGAAATAAGCATGTATGATGATGATCCAAGCTTTATGGTATATTTTAATACATTAAAAGCTATGTATCAAAAAAATCCTGTACGAATAGATATTGCTGGAACAATAGAATCTATATCGCATATAACAAAAGATTTATTATATACTTGTTATAATACTTTCTATAGTCCTCAAAACATGTTTTTTGTAGTAGTTGGGGATGTTGATATCGATGAGACAATAAAACTAATTAAAGAGAATATGTCTAAATATGAAAAGGATAGAAAAGGTGAGAATAAAAAAATAGAAAAGTTTTATCAAATTGAGCCAGAAGAAATTGCTCAAAAACAAATTACACAAAAAATGGATGTGTATTTACCACAATTATGTATAGGATATAAACTAAATTTGTGTGATGGGTATGAAATTGCTAAAAATGAAATTATAGTTAGTATTCTTTCAGATATGTATTTTTCTAAACAATCAGATTTTTTTGAAAATGAATATAATTTAGGAAGAGTAAATGATTCTATATATATGCAATATGAAGGAAGCGAAACTTTTTCTCATGTATTAATCTCAACTACAACTACTGATGTGGACTTAGTAGAACAAGATATATTGACTTATATTAATAAAATAAAAAGTGAAGAAATAGATGAAGAGTTGTTTAATGTAATAAAGAGAAAGAAAATTGGTGAATCTATTCTTGCATCAGATAATTTAAATATTTGTTATAGGAGATTGATTGATTCTATAATAGATAATACAAATGTTTATACAGATATAGAAGTTTTAAAGAACTTGAAAGCAAATGACTTGAAAGAATTTTTAAATAAATTAAGCGAGAAAAATCGCGTTACATCAAAAATAATAGCAAAATAAATAGAATAATATTGGCACAATAATAGTTGAAAATATATGGCATAAACTATTCTTGATGGGGTACATTGTCGAAACTTGCGATGAGTTTTCATGCAAAACTCATTGACTAATTGAGAAGATAATGGTATAAATAGAAAAAAAGAGGAGATATTTGTATGATTATAGAAAAAATAGACGAATTAAAACAAAAATTAGATTTACAAATAGAACAAGGATGTCCATATGATGTTATACTTAAAACAAGTAGAGATATTGATGAGTTATTAGCGCAATATTATTTAGAAGAAATTAAGAATATCACTTAAATTTACATTAAGGAGTATTAGACCAAGAATTATAATTAATGCATAGTTTTTTTCAGATTGCATGAAAAGCAATATTATTAATCCAATTATAATTAAGTCGTCAACTTCTAAATTTAAACCAAATAAAGAGAGTGAGTGTGAGTCGTTGTGTGTCTTTTCGCACACTTCATTATTAAAAGGTATTGTATCATTATTTGATTCAATATCTTTTTTTACCTCATATTGGTTTGATGTATTAAAATTGTACATATTATTTGGATAATATGGTCTTCTATTATATGCAAAAAAATTAGGATAAAACATACTACTCACTACCTTTATTTGAAAAACTTTCAATAATTGATATTACGCTAAGAATAGTTAAATAATCACTCATCTTATCTTGTCTTGATTTCCTTAAAAAAGGTTTAAGAGACATAAGTAAGTCTTTTTGAGGGGTGTTACTATTCATTGCACTCATTATCTTTTGTATTTTTAAGAAGATACTTGGATCTATATTAAATCCTGAATCATCATTATTATTAGATGTTTTTTCGTTTTCATTGCCATTATCTTTTTTATTTAAGGTATTAAGCAATGAGGAAAAATCTGGACTAGTATTTGCTGTGTTATCTGAAGTATTAGGATTATCATTTCCCATTTTTTCTTGTATGCTAGCAATAAGGTTGTTTAATGCATCTTTATTTTCTTCATTCATATTATTTATTTTTATTATTCATGCCAAACATTTTTGCTAAATTATTTAAATCATTGCTAGACATATTTTGTACCATTCTTGTTACTTGTTCTATCTTATCTTTATCTAAGTTTCCAAGCATGCTCATAAGTTTTTGATTTAATTCGTTATTGTTATCATTCATATTATCAACTCCTATATAGTTTAAGTATATGCTATTTTTTTAACTTTGTGATTAACTTGTCGAAAGTTGCGATGAAAAATAAGTAAAAAAATGTTGACGCAAAGCAGAAATGGTGGTATAAGATATACATGAAAAGGAGGGAGTGCATATTAAATATAATAATATTAAACAATTATATAATATTACATCTGTTGCAGATAAGTATATTTTTGTAAAAGAAAGAGATGTAATGAAAAAAGTATACTTATATGAAATAGAACCAGTTACATTTTTAAATTTTTCTATAGATATTCAATCTAATATTTTAAATCTATATAACGAATTTCTTCGTGAATTAAATCTAAATTTTCAAATTTATATTTCAAATAAAAAGGTAAATATTCAAAACTATATACAAAATATAAAACAAGCAATTAATAGTTTAGACAATCCAATTGTCCAAAATTTATCTGAAAGGTATGTAAACAGCATTTCTGAAGAACTAGAAAACCAATCTATTTTTACAACTAAATATTATATAGTAATATCTGTTAGTACAAATGAGGATATTAACATGGATAATGTGGATAACATTATATCAAAATTAAATTTTATAGGATGTAATGTTAATAAAATATGCGATAAAAATATATTAAAGAATATATTATATGAAAGTATAAATAAGGAGGTGATAGTATAGATGAGATAGATTTTTTACCAGATGTTTTAGAAGATTTAAATTTTAAATATATAAAAGTGGATAATAAATATATAACAAATCTATGTATTAAGACACTTCCAGAGACAATATATTTTAGTGATATATTTAAGATTTTACCATATAATTTTCAGTACGACTTCTCTATATTTGTTAATAAAATAGATGCAATTAAGGCAATTAATGATATTACATATAATATAGGTTCAACTATATCAGATCTTAAAACTATAAGTCAAAATTCAAGGGATATAGATATAATAGATAGAACCAAGGAAGAGACTTTAGAACTAAGAAAGAAGATACAAACGGAAAATCAGGAAGTATATTATTTAAATTTAATCATAACATTTTATTCATACAATTTTAACGAATTAGTTAAATTTTTATCAGAATTTAAGTCAAAATTATATTCAAAAGGAATTTTATCAGAAATTACAAATTTTAGGCATAAAGATGCATATTTATCAAATCTTCCAATTTATTTAAAAAAACCAAAACTATTAAAAGATATTGTAATAACAACTGATGCATTATCTAATTTATTCCCATTTTTCAAAAATAACGTCATGGATATAAATGGAATAATTATTGGAAAAAATAATCAAAATCAAATATGTAAATTAGATATTTGGGATAAAAAATATGAAAATTCTAATATGTGCATTTTTGGAAGTAGCGGTAGCGGAAAATCTTTTTTTACTAAATTGTTTTGTATAAGAAATTATATTCAAGGAACATGCCAAATTATATTAGATATCGAAGAAGAATATATATCTATGTGTAAGTCTTTACGTGGACAAGTAATGTTTGATAATTCATATTATAATATCATGCAGATAACATATAGCGATTTAGAGAAACAAAATTATTTAAAAGAAAAAGTAAATAAAATTGTTTCTTTTCTATCTATATTTAGAAATATAGATAAAGATTATTTTTATAATAAAATAATGTCTTTATATAATTTATATGAAATAACTAATGAGAGAAATTCTGTTTTAATTTCAAATATAGGAGATAAAGTTATTTTAGATGAAGTGATAAGAGATAAAAAAGACTTTCCGTCACTTACTAATTTACTTTCATATATAGATGATGAAAAACAATATACAATACTTAGTGATTTAATAGATAATGAGCTTAAATATTTATCTCAAAGTACTACTATAATTGAAAATAGTAATTTATACGTAATTAATACAAAAAATATTATAATGTATCCAAAATTGTTACAATATATTTTAAAGAATATAGTAAATCAAAAGCAAAAACATAACACATTAGTTATTATTGATGAAGTGTGGAAGTATGCTAAAATAGAAGATATTTTAGATGAGATATTTAGCCTATACAAAACAATTAGAAAAAGGAATGCAGCTATTATGTGTATTACACAAGATGTAAATGATTTTTTTGAATATAAAAATGGTTTTTATGCAAATAGCATATTAAATAATTGCAACTTTAAAGTTTTCTTTAAACTTACATATAAAGAAAGTAATATGTATATAAAGTTTCCTCAAAAAGTGAATTTAAAGTTGTTAGATAAAGGTGAAGGAGTACTTTGTATAAATGAAAATTATTTAAAGTTTAAAGTGGAGATAAATGCATTTGAAAGAGAGATTATAAATGAAAATGATTCTTGCAATAAAAAATAATAATCTTGAAGAAAAGATAATTAATAAATATTATTCAAAATATGAAATATATATAGCATCAAATAAAACTATGATTAAAAAGTTACTTTGCAGTAATTGTATTCTAATAATTAGAGATGAAGTTATAAATATTAATGAAATAGAACGTTTTATTATATCAATTAAAGAAAAATATAATAAAATCCAAATTATAATAATTGTAAAAAAATTAAATCAAGAATTAAAGGAATTTTTGTTTTCTAAAGAAGTATTTAATATTATTGAAGGAACAAGTTTTTCTTTTAATTGTCTTGCTGAAATGATAGACAAGCCTAAAATGGTTGTATACAAAGATAAAAAAACAAACGAAAATAGTAATGTTGTAATAGTTACAGGTGGATTTTCCACTGGTAAGTCTACAATTTCTAGGCTTCTTGCAATGTATATTGCAAGAGACAGTAAAGTACTATTAATAGATATGAATTATACGCATCCAACAATTGATTTATATGTTAATTCTGGTAGAAATTATGCTATTGAAGAGTTGGTAAATGATATTGAGCAAAATGATTATATAGATATAAATAAATATATAACAAACGATGAGAGGATAATTAATCTTAAATATATTTTAAATAAAGGAAATACATGTATTCCAAGGGATAATATTATAATAAAAATTATAGAGATTGCTAAAAAATATTTTGAATACGTAATAATAGATACATCTTCTTTTATGATTACTAAAGTATATAATATATCTCAAAAAAATAATTATAATTTAATACATATTATAGAACCAAATATACGTGGAATAAAAAACTATATGGAGGATATAAAATATATAGATAAAACATATATACAAAGTTCAATTATTATTTTAAATAAGTATATAAATTTATTAAAAATAAATAGGTTTGAAAAAAGATACAAATTTAGGAATAGTATACCTTTAAAGTTATCGTTTATTTTAATATATACAAATAAACTGAGCCTATTTATATTTTATGCTAGTATAAGAAAAATTGTTAAGAAAATAAAAGCTAAGGATAAAAAGAATTTTATTAATTTTAATAACAGGAGGAATAAACATGAATAACGAAATAGTAGAAAAAAACAAGAAAGAAATAATTCAAATTATTGAAAATACAATAGATAAAGGAGCAAACTATATTATACGCTCTATGCCAGTAAATAAGCATATTAAAGAGATTCTAGTTAATATTAAACAAGTATTAAAAGATGGAGATTTTTCAAGTGTAATTAAAGTTGCACTAGTAAGCAGTATTAACGAAGCAAAAGGATATTTAAATGACAAAAATAATGATTTAAATAATATAGAAAATATGGTTAATATGGCATTTGATGGAGGTATCACATCATCAATAAATATTGGCATAGATATGATAGAAAATACTAAAAAATATGGACATCTTTTTTATAATTATATTGAAGACTTTTTTGTTAATTTAAAAGGTTTCATTGCTAGTAAAGAATTTAAAAATAAAGTGTATTGTGGTGTGTCTAAATGTTTAAATAAAGTGGATAACTTTAAAAAAATATGTAGTGATTGGTATAGTGCATATGACGATTTTAATATTGATTCAATAAAAGAAATTGCTACTAAACTTAATAAAATGAAAGGTAAAGTATCATTTGATACAAGCTGTATGAATGAGAACTCAATAATTCAAAATGTTACAGAACTAGTATCAAGAAATAAAAAGAAGCTTACAAGTACTCAATTTGCTATATGCACAGAAGTAGAAAAAATATAATAATTCTATTTAAAAAATAGGATAGATGTAGTATAATAATTGCAGAAAGGGTGATTATAATGAATTTTTATGATAATATAAACAATTTAGTTTCTTCTTTTAAAAAGACAGAAGAATATACTGAATATTTAAAATTAAAAGAATCTTTAAAATCAAATTCTGACACATATAATATGCTAAAAGATTTTAAAGATAAACAGAATGAAATGCAAATTGCATATATTAATGGACAAGAGGTAACTAAAGAAAAACAAGAGGAAATGGAAAATTTATATTCTATTATTATTCAAAATGAAGAATGCAGAAAAATATTAGAATGTGAAATGAAAATAAATATAATACTTGCAGATCTTCAAAAAGCAATGGGTGAAGCAATAGAAGAATTAATAAAGTTTTAGGAGAGCAGTATGTGGGTAAAAGATGTAAGAAACTATGAAGTAGAAATATATGAAGGTGAAGAACTATTATATTCTGGAAATGTAAATGATGCCCCAGATGAACTAAAAGAAAGAGAGACTAAAACAATGAATTTGGAACATAAAAAAATATTAATATATATATAATATATATTATGAAATTAATTTATGTAAAATAATTATTGCTATAGTATTGTAAAAAAAGCAAAAATATGGTATAATAAAATCCAGTGGAAATGTAAAAAATATTTCTATTGGATTTTTTTTTAGTAAAAATGGAGTATAAAATATGAATTATAGAGAAGCTTTAAACAAATTTATTGATGAAATGAATTATTTAAAAAATGATGAAGTTGAAGGAATTATTTTTTATGGAAGCTTTCATACAGATACATACAATGAATTTTCAGATATAGATTTAATGGTACTTTTTGATGATGATTCGTATGCAAATCAGATAAAGGGATTTAAAACTGTAAATGGTATACAAGTCGAATATTTCGAAAGAACTATATCAAAAATATATGAAAGAGCAAATTCAGATTACATGAAATGTGAGGATTCACTTTTATCTATAGTTGGATTTGGAGAAGTAATCTTTGATAGAAATGGAAAAGTTAAGGATTTAATAGATTATGTTAAAGGGAAATATAGTAGGCCTTTACCAGGATATACTAGACATGAAGCAATATATCAAATAGCATCTATTAGAAAAGCAGTCCTTGCTACAGAAGAACTAAGAGTACAAAATGATCCATATTTTGAAAATTACTATTTTTTAACAATAGAGAGAATAAGAGATTTTTATCACAAGTTAAAAGGCTTTTCAAATTTATCTCAGACTAAAATATATAAATTATATACAAATGAAAAGCTACAACAGGCACAACATAAAAAAGTTCCAGAGCAAGAATTTATTAATTTATTTATCAAAGCTATTGAAGAAGGAACTTCAAAAGAAGAGAAAGTTAAAAGAGTGAATGAATTTTTTAATTATACGATAAGAGAATTTAAGATAAACTTTGATGATTTGAGGATTGATTTAGGTAGAAAAAGGTATTAAAAAAAATTGAAAGTGAGGAAGAAGTAAATGTTACAATTACCAAAAAATGAATTTAGAATTTCTATAACTTCTGGTTGCAATATGAAATGTGTTTATTGCCACAATGAAGGAAATCATGTTATTAATCAATTAAGTAAAAATGATATTGAAGATTTAATTAAAAATTCATATGATTTAGGTTTAGAGCAGGTAAGAATAACAGGAGGAGAACCTTTAATTCATAAAGAGATTTTTGATATTTGTCAAATGCTTGCTGAAAAGTATCATTTAAAAGTTGGAATCAATACTAATATAATAGAAATTGAAAAACTTATGTATATGATTAATAAAGGATGGATATATAGGGTTGTAGTAGGATTAGATTATTTTGATGCACCAATTTCTAAGCAATCTCCTGTAGGCATTAGTTCAAAACAAGCTTTGGAAAATATATTAAGAGTAAAAGAATCAGGAGTTAATGTTACTATATCAACAGTTTATAATGGAGATTATGATAATTTATATAAATTAGTAAATTGGGCTCATGAAAATAAAATTAGAATTAAAATTCTTGAAGAAGTAAAAAACGAAGTGGCTGATTGTCCTGATCCAAATTATCTTAAAATGAAAGAAAGAATTTTATCTGATTTTAATTTATCAACAAGATATGATGATAACTTTAAAGAATGGCATGGTATGGATGGAGATTTTACAGCTGTAACATTCTTCCATTCTCATTGTAGAATAAGAGAATGTGATGTTTGTAAAAAAATGCATTTAAGAGTAACAAGTTGTGGTAGTTTAAAGCAATGTATACAGTCTGAAGAAGATGATATAGACTTTAGAAAAGGAAATATTAGAGAGAATATAATAAAAGCCTTGACACAACCAGTAAATTTTGATGTTAAGCCAGCAAGGTATGTAGATACATCTTTAATATAAGGTAAGTGTAGTGAATAAAGATATTAGAATTAAATGTGAAGAAGGAAGTTTTAAATACAGAGTATCAGGAATATTAATTAGTAATAATAAAGTTTTAACTGTTCAAATGAATGATAATGGCTTTTATTGTTTGCCTGGTGGTCATGTAGAATTAATGGAAAAATCAAGTGATGCTATTATTAGAGAATTTTATGAAGAAACAGGAATTCAAGCTAAAGTTGAAAAATTATTGTATGTTACTGAAAACTTTTTTGAGGGAAATTTAGGAAAATGTCACGAATTAGGAATGTATTATTTACTATCTTGTAAAAATATTAATATAAAAGATTATACCACGATTGAACATGATAAGAATGGTGACATGAAATTAGAGTTTAAATGGCTAGATATAAATAATCTAAATAACTTTAAACCTGAATTTATTAAGTCTGAAATTGTTAATATTAATGAAGAAATAAAACATTTTATTATACAAAATAATATTGAAAAATCTTAAAAATGAAAATTTTTAAGATTTTTTTGTTTTTTTGTGACGTTTTCTAATATATATTAGCCTATATAAATAGATGAGGAGTTTAAGTTGTTTTGGAGGAGTTATGAAAAAGAGAATTTGTATATTAGTTAGCATAGTGGTTATTATTAGTGTTATAGGAGCTATTAATGTAATTTGTTTTAAAAATGTAAAAGAATATAATGTGAAAAGTTATATTACAGAAGACATTAGAAAAAATTGCAAAGATTTATATGCAGATTTGTGTTTAGCATATGAATATACTCCAGAAGTTGTAACAAGCTATGCAGATAATATTGTTCTTGCAACCGTAATATCTATAGACAGTATGAATCCAGATGAAGGTCTTTTTGGAACCACTAATGGAAAGATATTGATACAACAAAATCTAAAAGGAAATTTACAAGAAGGACAAGTCGTTCAGTACTTAAAAAATGGTGGAGTGATGAAAATGGAAGATTGGGAAAAAAATCAGCCACAAGCTTCTATTGATAAAAGAAACTATTTAAGACAACAAAGTAATGCTAAAGAGTCTGATGGATATATAAATATTTGTTTATCAGATGATATAGAAATACATGAAGGATATACATACTTAATTAATTTAAAAAAATTAGATGATAGATATGAAATAGTAGGCCTTGGTCAAGGTTTAAGAGAAGTCAATATAAATTATACAAGTAGAGTCTCTTGCAATGTATTAGATACTAATACGTTAAAAATTAAGAATAACAAAACAAATGAATTTGAATCATTACAATTATATATTAATACGTATATTAATAATAATGAAAAGGAATAAGTTATTTGTGAGACTTAGTATACTAAGTCTCACTTTTTATGTTATAATAGTTATTATAATATAAAAAAGAGGATGCATATATGGAAGAGGAATGGGTAAAGAAAGCTAAAAAAGGGGATAAACTGGCTTTTGAGAAGTTAATTGAATTTTATATGAAAGACATGTATATGATTGCAAGATCTAAACTTAATAGTTATGCTGATGTAGAAGATGCAATTCAAGATACAATTTTAGAAATCTATACTGGGCTATGGATGTTAAGAGATAACTCAAAATTTAGAGCATGGATGGCTAGATCGTTAGTAAATAACTGCAATGATATATTAAGACAAAATAAAAAATATGAATATTTAGATGATGAAGAAAGTATTGTTAGCACATATAATGATGGTATTGAAGATCATGAATTCTTTGACATGATTGAATTCTTAAAAGAAGAAGACAGAACTATTTTGATTATGAAGTATTTTCAAGGCTATAAGTTTGTTGAAATTAGCAAAATATTGAAATTAAAAGAAAGTACTGTAAGAATGAGGGCATTAAGAGTAAAAGAGAAAATTAAACAAAGATTAGGAGAAGATGAAATTGGGTAGTAAAATTAGTGAATTATATAATCAAGTTAAAGTACCAAAAAAATTATTTCATATAGATTTTGATTATTTGGATAATAAATTAAAAGCACTAAAAACGATTGTATTTTTGTGTAGTGTATGTATATTCTCTACAATGATTTTGTGTATAATAACATATATTATGCGCTAAAACTATATGAATTATTTTAACATTTCATACATAGTATATACTAGGTGAAATGTATAATGAGAAAAGCGAAATACTTAGTATTACCAATAGTGATTTTAAGCGTGTTAAGTATAATGATTTTTAATATTACAAAAAATACTGAAAAAACTATTGCTACAAATTCTACCCCAATAACATCTCATGTGGTTGTAATTGATGCAGGGCACGGAAAGCCAGATGAAGGGGCAGTCGGAATGTATGGTACTACTGAGGAAGCAATTAATTTAAAGATATCTCTAAAATTACAAAAGCTAATAGAGCAAAGTGGAGGTAAAGTCTATTTAACCAGAAGTGACGAAAATGGAATATATTCACAAGATAGTGTAAATATTAAGCAAAAAAAAGCAAGCGATATAAAAAATAGAGTAAATATTGGAAGTCAGGAAGATGTTGATGTGTTCGTATCAATTCATTTAAATAAGTATCCTGAAAGCATTTATAAAGGATGGCAAACTTTTTACCAAGAAAGCAGTGAAGATAGTAAAAACCTTGCTACATTTGTTCAAAATGGAATAAGTAATACAATAGACATTGAAAATAATAGAGTACCATTACCTATCAAGAATATATATATAATGGATCATATGACAAAGCCTACTATAACAGTAGAATGTGGTTTTTTATCTAACGAGGATGAGGTAAAGAGGCTTGGCGATGATGAATATCAAAATAAGCTAGCATGGGGAATTTATATTGGAATACAAGATTATTTTCAATCTAAAAAATAAAGCAGAAGAATTTATTCTTCTGCTTGAATATTTTGTACTAACATGTCAAATAAAAGCGTTTGCTCTTCATCTATATTAATATTTTCTCGTACATATAAATCATCCCATGAAGTAAATATATTAGTTGCTATTTTATATTTTTTGCAATTTTTAGCAGTAATATATAAATCATTTCCTTCTTTGAAAGCATAGTTTAATTTATCTTCAGGTATTTCTGTTCCTTTTGTGATATATGATTTATATAGTCTAAGTGATGAAGAAAGCTTATTTTTAGTGTAGTGCAAGTCTGATACATTTTGATATCCTTCGGTCATAGGAGCCATTGGTTGGTGAACCATGTAAGAAGTATGTGGCGAAATGTATCTACTCTTTCCACAACTAAAAATCATTGCGCCAGCACTAGCACATAAACCAATAGCAACAGTTATAACAGGATTAGGTATATTGTTAAGTAAGTCACATATTGCTATTGCGTCTGTAAGTGAACCGCCATTAGTATTTAGTAAAACAATAATAGGTTCATGAGTGTCTTTTAAATTAAATATTGCGCTTTCTACGATACTTGATGCTTGAGAGCCAATCGTTCCCCATAATTTAATCTTGATCATAATGAATACCTCCTATTTATTAATCTTTGGAGCATAAAATCATTGTAGGAAAATGATTATATCATTATTAAGTATACATGACAATAAAAAAAGAAAAAGTTTTAACTTTTTCTTTAAAAAACACTATAAATCTTCATTAGAATTATTATGATTTATGTTATTTTTGGCAGTAATAAAAATATCTTTGAAATTTTTATTTTGTGCATGATAGTATAAATTTGTAAAAGGTATTTTTATTTTAGAACCATCATTAATAAATTTTGGTTCATCATATTTAAAAGCAATTTCTGATGTGTTTAAACCATTATCTAACATTTCTTTTACTTTAGGGCTTGATGATACATGTGCATCTATTTCTTTGTCTAGTATGATCTCATTATTATCATAATATATCTTCATTTGTAAATCAAAATCAAGTTTATCACAATAATATGCAAATGATGCATCGTTTGTTTTTCTTTCGTTAAATTCATCGAGTAATTCTATATATTCGTCTTCATCCTTTAATAAAGATAATATTTTTACTACTGCTTTACGTCCCATTGTAATTCGTTCACTTTCAGTTATATTGTCAAATGGAGTAATGTCTCCAATTATAACTTCTTCAAGTTCGTGTATAATAAGCATCTTTAATATTTTATCAATATTTATTTCTTTTAAATAATCTTCTTTAAATTCTGAATAAATACTAATTGCTAAAATACATGTACTATATATGTGATCAGCTACACTTTGAATCTTTTTCTCAGATACGTTCCAATAGATAAATCCTTGTCTTAACCTACTTTTTAATGATCCCGCCAATAAATAAAATTCTAATATTTTGTTATATGAATTCATAACACCACCTCTTTCTAAATTATTAACTAAGATGAATATTATTTATGCGACTAAATTATAGCATAAACAATGCTATTTTTCAACATTGGTGACATTTGGAAGTGTTATGTTTATTGACTTTTTCATACTTTGTGATATGATATATATGTCAAAAAATGTAATAAATTGAGGTGGAAAAAATATGAAAAAAGTACTACATGTTGGATTAGACGTTGGTTCTACCACAGTAAAAATCGTAGTAATGAACGACAATTTAGAAAATTTATATACAAATTATACAAGACACCATTCTGATACAAAGAATACAATATATGGAGTTTTAAGTAAGCTTGCAAAAGATTTTCCAAATACATCATATACAATGGCTCTTACTGGATCTGGGGCTCTTGAAATATCTAAAATATTAAATATTCCTTTTATACAAGAAGTTATTTCATGTAAAAGAGCAGTCGAAAAGTATATACCACAAACTGACGTTGTAATAGAATTAGGCGGAGAAGATGCAAAAATAATCTATTTTGATAAATTTATTGAGCAGAGAATGAATGGAACTTGTGCAGGTGGGACAGGTGCATTCTTAGATCAAATGGCATCACTTTTAAATACAGATACAGCGGGATTAAATGAGTTATCTAAAAATCATGAAATTATATATCCTATAGCGTCAAGATGTGGCGTTTTTGCAAAAACAGATATTCAGCCACTAATTAATGAAGGTGCTAAAAGAGAAGATATAGCAACATCTATCTTTCAGGCTGTTGTAAATCAAACAATAAGTGGTCTTGCTTGTGGTAGACCAATTAAAGGAAAAGTTGCTTTTTTAGGTGGACCTTTAAATTATTTACCAGAGCTTAGAAATAGATTTATTGATACATTAAAACTTATAGATGAGGAGATTATTGTTCCTGAAGAGGCACATTTACTTGTTGCAAAAGGTGCAGCACTTGCGTCTATTGAAAGTGATTCATTTACAACAAGACAATTACTAGAAAAATTAGATAGTTTTAAAGATGCAAAATATACAGAGACAAAACCTCTTGATCCTCTTTTTAAATCTGAAGAAGAGTATAATAGTTTTAAACAAAGACATGATAAAGCTAAGGTAAAAAGAGGAGATATATCTAAAGTAAATGGAGACATATTTGTTGGAATAGATGCAGGTTCTACTACAACAAAATTAGTAGCAATAGATAAAGATGGAACATTACTATATTCATTATATGGAAGTAATAATGGAAATCCATTATCTAGTGTTATTTCAATGGTAAAGGAATTATATACAAAAATACCAGATACTGCTACTCTTAGATTTGCAGGTGTAACTGGTTATGGTGAAAAACTTATTCAAGCAGCGCTTAATATAGATTTAAGTGAAATTGAGACAATTGCACATTATACAGCAGCTAAAGAGTTTATGCCTAATGTTAATAGCATTATAGATATTGGCGGTCAAGATATGAAATATATTAGACTTAAAAATAATGCTATAGACAATATTATGCTAAATGAAGCATGTTCTTCAGGATGTGGCTCTTTTATAGAGACTTTTGCAAAGAGTCTTGGAATTTCTATTGAAAAATTTGTAAGTGAGGCAATAAAATCTAAAGCTCCTGTTGATTTGGGTTCTAGATGTACAGTATTTATGAATTCTAGAATAAAACAAGCTCAAAAAGAGGGAGCAACTGTAGGAGATATTTCTAGTGGTCTTTCTTATTCTGTAGTAAAAAATGCTATACAAAAAGTAATGAAAATAAGAGATGTAAGAAAACTTGGAAAAAACATAGTTGTACAAGGCGGTACTTTTTATAATGATGCAGTATTAAGGAGTTTTGAAAAAGTTACAGGAAGAGATGTAATAAGACCAGATATTGCAGGACTTATGGGAGCATATGGTGTAGCTTTGCTTGCAAAAGAACAGTTTATTGCAAATGAGGATGATTATTATGTGTCATCAATGTTAAAGTCTGAAGAAATAGATAAGTTAGATATTAAAATTACACATGCAAGGTGTGGAAAATGTGAGAATAATTGCAGACTTACAATTAATCAATTTGGTAATGGAAAAAGATTTATATCTGGAAATAGATGTGAAAAAGGTGCTGGAAATACAGAAAAGGCAAAAGATTTGCCAAATATGTATAAATATAAAAACGAAAGATTATTCTCATATGAACCTCTTTCTCCTAATAATGCTCCACGCGGAACTATAGGAATACCTAGAGTATTAAATATGTATGAGGATTATCCATTTTGGTTTACATTCTTAACAAAGCTTGGATTTAGAGTAATAATATCTGAAAAAAGTAATAGAAAAACATATGAAAAAGGAATGGAATCAATGCCTTCTGAATCAGTATGTTATCCAGCAAAACTTGCGCATGGACATATTATGAGTCTAATTAATCAAGGTATTAATACAATTTTTTATCCTTGTATATCATATTCAAGAAAAGAATTTGATGAAGCAGATAACAAGTATAATTGTCCAATTGTTGCATCATACTCTGAGGTAATACGTAATAATGTAGAGGAATTAAAAGGAATTAAATATATAAACCCATTTTTACCTTTTGAACCTAAAAAACTTGCAAAAGCTGTTATGGATCTACCAGAGTTTGCTGAATATAACTTTAGCAAAGGTGAAGTGTTAAATGCTGCAAAAGAAGCAGAAAAAGAATATCAAAAATATAGAGATGATGTACATAAAAAAGGACAAGAAATTGTAGATTATATTAAAGAAAATAATTTAAGAGGAATTGTTCTTGCAGGACGTCCATATCATGTTGATCCTGAAATAAATCACGGAATCGATACATTAATTACAAGCTTAGGATTATGTGTATTATCTGAAGATAGTGTTTCAGATAAAGCAGAAGTAAGACGACCAATTAGAGTTGTAGATCAATGGGTATATCACTCAAGATTATATGCAGCAGCAGAGTACGTTGGAAGAAATGACTTTCTAGAGATGATACAATTAAACTCATTTGGTTGTGGTGTTGATGCTGTAACAACAGATGAGGTTGAAGAAATATTAACAAGTTATAATAATATGTATACATTAATAAAAATTGATGAAATTAATAACTTGGGCGCAGTAAGAATACGTATTAGATCTTTACTTGCAAGTATGAATAAACGTATACAAATCAATCAAGGAAAAGAAAATAAGCCTAATGAGAATATAAATCTAGGTGAATATGAGATAGATAAAGTAAAATTTACTAAAGAAATGAAAGAGGATGGGTATACAATACTTGTTCCACAAATGGCACCAATACATTTTGAACTACTAATAGGAGCCCTTGAATCAGAAGGATATAATGTAAAATTACTAAGAGAATGTACAGAGCATACTATTGAAACAGGGTTAAAGTATGTAAATAATGATGCTTGCTATCCATCAATAATTACAACTGGTCAAATGATTGAAGCGCTTGAAAGTGGTGAGTATGACCTAAATAAAACCGCATTAATGATGTCTCAAACTGGTGGTGGATGTAGGGCAACAAATTACATAGGATTTATTAGAAAAGCTTTAAAAGATGCTGGATATCCTAATATTCCAATAGTTTCATTTAACGTTAAAGGAATGGAAAAAGCTAGTGGATTTAAAATTACTTTACCTCTTGCAATAAAGATGTTAAAAGCAATTGTTTATGGAGATTTACTACAAAAGATGCTACTTAAAAATAGAGCATATGAAGTAAAAAAAGGGGAAGCTCAAAAAACATATGATAAATGGATTAAAAAAGGCTTTGAAATAGTAAAAAATGGAACTAATAAAGATTTTAAAGAAGGCATTTATCAAATGGTAGATGATTTTGAAAATATTCAAATAAAAAAAGATATAATAAAACCTAAAGTCGGTATAGTTGGAGAAATCCTAATTAAATATCATCCTTATGGAAATAATTTTGTTATTGACGTTCTTGAAAAAGAAGGTGCAGAAGTTGTAATGCCAGATTTTATGGGATTTGTAAAATATATGGGTACACATGCTGTTACAATAAATAAATTATTAAAGAAAGATAAAGCAATGGCTCAAATTAGTAAACTTGCTATTAAACTTATGGATGAATTTGAAAAAGATGCTAAAAAAGCTCTTGAAAAATCTAAAAAGGGATATTTACCTCCATGTGACATTTGGCATTTGGAAGAAAAAGTTCAAGATATACTTTCTATTGGAAATCAAACTGGTGAAGGATGGTTTTTAACAGCAGAAATGATTGAATATATTGAATATGGTATTCCAAATATAGTTTGTGTTCAACCATTTGCATGTCTACCAAATCATGTAGTAGGAAAGGGTGTAATAAAGACTATAAGAAAGAAATTTCCAGAATCAAATATTTCACCAATAGATTATGATCCAGGTGCAAGTCAAACTAATCAGATTAATAGAATAAAATTATTAATTACTGTCGCAAAAGATAATTTAAAGAGAAAAGAAATAGTAAAAAAATATTCTGTAAGTAATAAGAAAATGAAAGTTAAAAAATAAAAAACGAAGCGCTAGAAATAGCGTTTCTTTTTTAATAATATTTAATATTTATTAAAGTATTTCCTATTTTATTATGTTTTGATATAATATACATATATGGAGATAATATTTATGAATAACGAGAATGAATTTAATTGGTATCAGATAGTTGCAATAATATTTCTGATTTTATATGCAATTGGTGCTATGTTTATAATAGTTGAAAATGATATGATAGATTTTTCTGTTATAGCAACTTATAGTATAATAGGAATAATATCATTTCTATTTATATATGGAATTGGTAAAATTATACAATTGCTATCATCAATTAACACTAAATTATCTAATATTTTATATCAAGAAAAAAGAAAATCACAAACTGATAATTCAAAAAAAGAACAAGATATAAATAAAGTTGAACCTAAAATTAGTCCTGATGCAATGCAAAGTGAAACTAAAGACACAAAATTCTTTAAATAAAAATAATCTCTGTAAGTCTAAGATAAAAGACCTACAGAGATTTTTAATTTTGGTGCACCAGAAGGGACTCGAACCCCCAACCGTTCGGTTCGTAGCCGAATACTCTATCCAGTTGAGCTACTGGTGCAATAACAATTTATATTATACACTAAATATATGTAAATTTCAACTATTTTCTACGTAGTTCTTTAAAGAACTGTTGAATAATGTTTAGGCATCTATCATCTTTAATATATATGCATTTTTCATCTATATTAGTTATATTTTCTCTATTTGCAGCATATATAACAGTATTAATTCTTGATTCTTTAATTGCTCCTAAACACATATTACATGGATATAATGTAACATACATTATACAATCATCTAATCTCCAGTTGTTTATTTTTTTACATGCCTTTTCTATGCATAATATTTCTGCATGGGCTAGAGGACTCTTCTTCTTTTCCTTTAAGTTATGAGCCTTTGCTATTACTTTTCCATCTTTTACTATAACAGCTCCAACAGGAACTTCTCTTTTTTTATATGCCCTTTGAGCTTCTTTATATGCTATATTGATAAAATTATCCACATTGTTCACCATAAACATTATACTATATAAACTAAAAAAATGAAAGATTAATATTTTGTCTTGAAATAACAGGTAAAAATGATATAATATTAGTATGCATCTGTAGCTCAGTGGATAGAGCAGCGACCTCCTAAGTCGTTGGTCGGACGTTCGATTCGTCTCAGGTGCACCATAATAAAAAGGTCACACAAATATTTTGTGTGGCCTTTTTGTTATTCTGTCTTTGTAGTATTTTTTATTTCAACCTCCTGTTCTTGATGCATAAAATTATGTATACGATAAAACTAATTAAAAGAGCAATAATTCCTGCTATTAATATGCCGCCAATCATAGGGACTAAACAAAACGGAAAAAATGGTCTACAAAAAATGCTTGAAGAAATAATTATAGTTATGATAAAGACTATAATTGTTAGGATTAAAAGTTTAATCCAATCAACAAACATTTTCTTCATAATACTACCTCCTAAATGTTAGTTTTAGTTTTTTCTCATACCTAATTATCTGTATGAGTGCTAGAAAATTTTCTCACTAAAATTATAATAGTTTATACGTTTTATGTCAAGTGATTATTCTTGTTTGTGATAATTTTATGAAAAAAACGTGTTCAAAAAGGATAAAAATAGTTATGTAATATTTAATTCTTAAAAAAGCCTTTAAATTGCATTTTTTCTATGTTATAATATAGACATGAAAAGTTGTGTAGCAACAAAACTAAATATAACTATATTTTTTGGATGGGAGGCTTTAAAATGAAGGCTATAAGAAAAGAAAACGACAACATGGTTGCCTATGTAAAAAAGCGGGATGTGGAAATCTTAAGTAGTATGCCTGATATGGTTGATTCTAGATTTTTCCAAGAAGAATCAATAGTAAATGGTATTGTTGACGAAAATGGATATTATAGGATAACTGACAAAAGAAATGTTGGATACTTGGCAAGTTTGCCATTTATTCCTGATTATGATGATCTTGTTGAAATGGATTGTCGTGAACTATATGCTTTAGTTCAAAGAAATGGTATGTATTCATACGAAGTTAATGCTATTTTCATTAAAGATGAAGCATTATCTCAGGATGATATAACCTTTTTAAGAAAGCTAGAGCCTGTAAATCACGATGACTTAGATGCGTTGCAAAACGCTACAACACAATCACAGCAGGAATATTTAAGATATTGTATCAGACAACAGATCAGATGCTATAGTTATTCTATAAGAGAAATGATTAGTCACAAAGAAAAAGCTATTAAAGAGGAAGAAGAAAGAATCAAAGAAGAGAAGAAACATCGTTTCGTTAAGGCTTTAAGAAGAATAGGTACCAATAAAAAATGATAGGAAGAAATGTAGATTTACATATTCCTATCATTTTTCAATTAGTTATTAGTATAAAGATCTAATATTAAAGATGCATCAACTGAATTAATTACACCATTATCATCCATATCAGCAGCTTCTACATATTCAGCATCACTGTTATTATATAGATCTAGTACCATAGCGGCATCAACTGAGTTTATAACTCCATCTCCATTAAGATCTCCTTTTAGAAGTATGTTATCTGGAGTTATTTCAGGATGAGCAGAAATTTTAATATCTGGATCTTCTTCTAAAATAGCGCCTTGAAATGTTTTGGCATTAATCACATTCATACTAAAAACTATTGAAAATACTGCGATTATCATTAAAAAGCCTAATATTTTTTTATTTCTCATAACTTAACCTCCTGGTTAAATGATAACATAATTTAGTAAAAATAATCAATAAAAATTACAATAAATAAAAAATATAGGAAGATATGTTACAAATCTTCCCATATTTTGTTATATACCGCTCATATATATGTCTAAAATTAAAGCAGCGTCAGTTGAATTAATTATATTATTTTGGTCTATATCGCCAATTTCTATATCAATATTTGTAGCGTTATTGTTATTATATAAATCAAGTGCTATAGCAGCGTCATTTGAATTTATAACACCATCTCTATTTAAATCTCCCTTTTTATATTTAAAATTTCTAGGATATAGTATAATTTCTATATCTAAATCATTTTTGTCAATAACAAATGGTACAGTTACCATTTCATAATCTGAAAGTTCTTCTGGAGTTGCAACTATAGTAAAGTAATACACTTCATTTAATTCAAATAAGTCTAAAGGAATATAGAAAATTCCTCTTTCATCTGTTTGAGCTTGTATAAGTGCATTATCCTCTTTGTCAGTTATTTTATATATTGACGAAGGAACACAGTTGTTATCATATGTTTTAAGGTTAGGAACAATTATTGGTGGCCCTATAATTGCATCTTGTTCATAGTAGAAGTGAATACTAGTATGAGTAGTTGCTTCTAGTGTAAAACTATAATATTTATCTTCTATAAGTTCAAATGGTGAATCTATTATATTTATATAATAGGTACCAGCCGGAAAATCGCCAAGATGAGAAACTCCTGACGAATCTGTTCTAAGATAATCTATTAAATTTCCATATTCATCAGTAATTTCAAAAAAAACATCAGATGCATTTTTGTCGGATAAATTATCTAGTATATAAAGAGGAAACGAAAGTGTTATAGCAGGAGTTCCAATTGCTCCAGTATGTATTTGTATAGATTTATTATATATATTATTATGTGTATATACAGCTGCATTTACAAAAATTGTATTAAACATAATTGTAAATATTGATAGTAATAATAAACAATATATGATTTTTATATTTTTCATATTATAGCCTCCTAAAAAAATAGTAACATAATTAGAAAAAATATACAAATAAATCATATGTTAATTTGAAAAATTCGGTTATATATAATATAATTCTATATATATTAACTAAAATACACATAATAATATATAGGGAGTGAATGCTATGTATAGAAGAGCAAGTAGAATAGATTTAGAAACTGTATCAAAATTACCTGGAATAAATAAATCTGTTGAGGAATTAGAAAAATATATTAAAAAAGGATATAAGTTCTTATATGTATATGAAAATATGGAAAATAGCATCATAGGAGCAAGCTTTTTTGGCGCAGATGATGTAGAGGATGATGCTTATGACTCTGAAATATATGGAATTTATACTAAAAATGTAAAAAATAAAGATAATATTACAGCAGAAATTTTATTTAATACTAAACAAGAACTATTTAATCTTGGATATAGAAATTTAATTGTTTGGTGTGAAGATAATAATAAGTTTCAAAAATGTTTAACATCTTCTGGAGGAAGAGAGACTAAAAAAAGAGAAATTGATGGAAAAATACAGACTGCCTATACGTATGATTTGGTAGATATGAATATAAATTAAAATAAAGCCTTTATAGGCTTTATTTTTGTATAATATTTAATATGTTTTCTAAACCATTTAAATCTTTTATTTTTATATGAGAAGTTTTTTGATTTAATTCTCTATCAATAAGAATTGGAATGAATCCAAATTCTTTGGAGATATCTACTAAATCTAATCTATCATCAATAAAATAATTTTCATCGTTTATTGATATATCTTCTAATGCAATTTCAAACAACACTTTATCTGATTTTTTAAATCCTAGTTCTGAAGAGATATACACTTTTTTAAATAACTGTAATAAATCATTTTCTTTTAGAATTCTGTATGTAGAAGGCCAAGCATCAGATATAATATATAGATTATATTTTAAAGATAAATCTCTTAATTTTTTCTTTACCTCTGGATAGAATATGATTTTATCGTTATTGTATACATTATCATAAGCTAGAGCTTGAATTATTTCAGATGATATGTTTTTATAGTTCATGCACTTTAAAACATTTAAGTAAAACTTGCAGAACATATCAAATTCTTCATCTTCTGTATTTATTTCTCTTTCATCTAGTAAATGAAAGCTATTTTTTTATATACTAGGAAAAATCGATTTTGTGTCGAAAATCGCGACGAAAAGTAGCTGAAAATAAAGAAAAATTCGTTCTTAGTATATAATGTAAACATCAGCTGATAATGCTATATCTAGATAGTAATCCAAACCTAGAAATAGCGATGGATAATGGTCGAGAACAACGACCAATTAAGAAAAGGGTGGCCTAAATATTTAGGTGGAAACTTAAATACAATATCTTAATAAAAAATCCAAAACTATGAAATAGTTTTGGAGCGTAACAAAGTTATTTGTTACTTTTGTTCTTGCATCTAGTACTATATCTAAATCAATATATCCTAAAATATTAAAAAAATTTGGAGTGATAAACCAGTTCTCAGTTAATGGGTGATGGAGTGTGCTTCCTACATCAAAAAATAAATTTATTTTCATAATATACCTCGATATAAAAGTTTTATCATAAAATTATATATTAGCACAATAAATATGTATAAATATATTTCATGTTAGTATAATTTATTGAGGTGAAATATGAAAATCGTATGGTCATCTATAATTATTATATGTATAATATTTAGTTTAATTATAAGTAGTCCAAGCGCAGTTTTAGAGTCTATTACAAAAAGTTCTAAAACTTCAATTGAAAGTATAGTTACAATTGCTAGTATGTTATTGTTTTGGAGTGGAATATTTAATATTTTATCTAACACTAATATTATTTCAAAAATATCTACTAAGATTTATAGCATCTTTTCTTTCTTATTTAAAAAAGATGAGGTATCTTCAAAAGCAAAAGAATATATTAGTTTAAATATTGCGTCAAATTTGCTAGGAATTGGAAATGCTGCAACAATAAATAGTCTAAATGGAATAGAAGAGCTTCAAAAATGCAATAAAAATAAAGATAGATTAAATAAGTCTATGGTTACATTTATTGCTTTAAATACCGCATCTATGCAAATTATACCAACATCAATGATATCTCTCAGAACACTATATAATTCAAGTAATCCAGAACTAATAATCTTACCTGTAATTATCGTTTCTTTTATATCGTTATGTATATCTTTAATATCTGTAAATATACTATGGAGAAGATATGAGTAGTTATATTATACCGCTATTTATTTTAATAGTAATACTTATTGGAATTTTCGAGAAAAAAGATGTTTATGAATTATTTATAGAAGGTGTTATAAAAGGATTAAAAACAGTATATAATATATTTCCATATATATTTGCTATTACAATAATTTCAGGACTATTAAGAGATATTGGAATTCTTAATATATTTAATATTGGAGAAATACTACCATTAATTATAATGAAGCCATTATCTGGAGGGGCTTCTACAGCTATTGTGTTAGATATATTTAAAAATAACGGAGCGGATAGTTTTTTTGGACTTTTTTCATCTATTATTATGGCATCTACTGAGACTACATTGTATGTTATTTCAATTATGTCTAGTAAGATTAAAATTAAAAATATGAAAATTCCAATTGTTTGTGGTTTAATTGGAGATGCAACTGCAATAATACTAGGACTAATAATTACTAAAATTTTAATATAATATTGAAAAATAATATAAAATAGTATATAATTTAAATATGTTAATTAGAAAATTTAAATATCCTTTAAGAAAAAAGAAGTTCTAAAGAAAATTTAAAAAAGTATAATAACAAATTTCTTAAAGGAGGAACATATATCATGGAAGATAAAACAATCGTATGCAAAGATTGCAATAACGAATTTGTTTTTACTGCTGGTGAGCAAGAATTTTATGCTGAAAAAGGTTTTTCAGAACCTGTTAGATGTAAAGCTTGTAGAGATGCTAGAAAAGCTAGAAACAATCAAAATAACAATCAATAATTAGAAAAATAACTGGAGAAATCCAGTTGTTTTTTTATATATTGATTTGTTGATTTTTTTGTCATTTTTTGATATAATGAACACGTTTAAGGGGGCAGAAATATGGCACAAGTTACGCCAATGATGCAATGTTATTTAGATACTAAAGAAAAATATAAAGATTGTATTTTATTTTATAGATTGGGCGATTTTTACGAGATGTTTTTTGACGATGCAATAACTGTTAGTAAGGAATTAGAACTAACATTAACTGGTAAAGATTGTGGACTTGAAGAAAGAGCGCCTATGTGTGGTATTCCTCATCACGCAAGAGATACATATATTCCAAAACTTGTTGAAAAAGGATATAAAGTTGCTATATGTGAACAACTTGAAGATCCAAAGTATGCAAAAGGAATAGTAAAAAGAGATGTTGTAAAAATTGTTACACCAGGAACAATAACAGATTTGTCTATGTTAGATGAAAAACGTAATAATTATATTGCATGTATATATATGGACAAAAAGGAATGTGCAATCTCATTTTGTGATGTTTCTACAGGTGAATTTTACATATCAAGTATTGGTGGTGTAGATGTTAATACTAAAATATTAAATGAGATATCTAGAATTTCACCATCTGAGATAATACTATCAGATAATACAAAGGAAAATTCAATATTTTTTAAAGAATTTAATAGGGTATTTAATATATATATAAGTACATATAATAATGATGAGAAAAACGATGTATTAAATAATATTTTATGTAATCAAAAATTAGAATTAAACAAGATAGAAAATGAGGCATCAACCCTTTTAATAAATTATATTGAAGAAACTCAAAAAAGCTCTATTGAACAAATTAATAATGTAAAAAAATATGAAATAGAAAGATATATGCAATTAGATACAAGTACAAGAAAAAATCTTGAAATACTTGAAGCAAATAGAGAACATACCAAAAAAGGTAGCTTATTATGGGTATTAGATGAAACTGTAACAGCTATGGGAGGACGTGCTTTAAGACATTGGCTTGAGTCGCCTCTTCTAAATAAAGATGAAATTATCAAAAGACAAGATGCTGTAGGAGTACTTGTTGAAAATAATATTTTTAAAGATGAGTTAAGAGAGACTCTAAAAACAGTATATGATATTGAAAGATTAATATCTAAAGTGGTTGGTGGAAGTGTAAATGCAAGGGAACTTACTTCACTTAAAAATTCACTTAAGAAATTGCCAGAATTAAAAAAATTAATAAAACAAATTATAGATAAGACTAATGATGAATATTTTACCGAGTTTTACAATAATCTAGATACTCTTGAGGATGTATATACTTTAATAGATAAAGCCATAATAGAAGATGCAGGAGTTACTATTAAAGAAGGTGGAATTATACGTGATGGATTTAGCAATCAAGTAGACGAATATAGAAACGCATCTACTAAGGGTCAAGAATGGCTAATGGAACTTGAAGCTAAAGAAAAAGAGTTAACTGGAATAAAAGGGAAATGGTTAAGAATAGGATATAATAGAGTGTTTGGATACTATATTGAGGTTACTAATTCATATAAAAACCTTGTACCAGAAGATAGATATATACGTAAACAAACTTTAGCAGGAGCTGAAAGGTATGTTACAGAAGAATTAAAAGAAATTGAAGAAAAAATACTAGGAGCAAAAGAAAAACTAGTAGATTTAGAATATGATTTGTTTTGTAAGATAAGGGAAGAAGTTGCAACACAAGTTATTAGAATTCAAAAGACTGCATCTATTATTTCTATACTTGATGTGTTATCATCTTTTGCAACTGTAGCGGTTAACAATGGTTACGTAAAGCCAACTATGACAGATGATGGAGTAATAGATATAAAAAATGGAAGACACGCTGTTGTAGAAAAAGCGTTAAAAAATGATCAGTTTATTCCTAATGATTCATATTTAAATAATACTACAGACAGATTTTTAATAATTACTGGACCAAATATGGCTGGTAAGTCTACATATATGAGACAAGTGGCGATAATAACTTATATGGCACAATTGGGCTCTTTTGTTCCAGCAGATAGTGCAACAATATCAATAGTAGATAGAATATTTACAAGAATTGGTGCATCAGATGATTTAGCCATGGGACAATCAACTTTTATGGTTGAGATGCAAGAGCTTTCTAATATTTTAGAAAATGCAACAAAAAATAGTTTGGTTATTTTAGATGAGATAGGAAGAGGAACTTCGACTTATGATGGTCTTGCTATTGCTTGGGCAACAGTTGAACATATGGCAAGCCTTGAAAAAGTAGGGGCAAAAACTCTATTTGCAACACACTATCATGAATTAATAGAGTTAGAAAGCAAGATTGAAGGAGTAAAAAATTATTCTGTAGATGTTAAAGAAAAAGGCGATGAAGTTATATTTTTAAGAAAGATAACACCAGGTGGAGCAGATGAATCATACGGTATATATGTTGCAAAACTTGCAGGAGTAAAAAAGAGTGTTATAACAAGAGCAAAGGAAATACTTAAATATTTGGAAAATATTGACCTTGCTAAAAAGACAATAGATCAAAAAAAGAAAAGAATAACTACTGAAGAAGTTCAAGTAGATATGTTTAACTATAAAATGGCAGGTGTAGTATCCACTCTTGAAAAAATAGACTTAGACGAATTAACACCTAAAGATGCTTTAGAAGTATTATATAAGTTAAAAGAAAAATTAGATTAACAAAAGAGGAATATTATGGAAAAAAGTAACAGTAAATTTTCTAAAGAACAATTAATAGAATTATTACAAGTTTTGTCTTTGCTATTTTTTATTGGTGGAGTATTTGGATTTATATATGAAGAATTATTTTATAGAATAGATCTAGGTTATTGGGTAAAAAGAGGTACAAGTTTTGGTCCGTGGATCCCAATATATGGATTTGGTTCAATGTTAATATTTATTTTTACCTATATCTTTCGTAAAAGGCCTATTGTAGTATTTTCTTTAACATGCATTGTAACTGCGATTTTAGAATTTACTACAGGATATATGCTAGATAAAATTTGCAATTTAAGACTTTGGAATTATAACGAAGAAATCTTAAATTTTGGCAATATAGGAGGATATGTATGTTTAAGGTCTATATTGTTCTTTGGAGTATCTGGACTTTTACTTATGTATGTAATATATCCAATAATTAAATTATTTAGAGAAAAATTTAATAAATTAGTATATAATTTAGTTTGTTTTATTCCGTCTATCATATTTGCAATTGATTTTGGAATAAATGTTATAGTGTTTTAAATAAAGAGCTTTTATCACAAAAAGCTCTTTATTTCATGTCTTGTAAAATCTACAAAAACATAGTATAATTTAGTAGAAATTAAGGAGAGAAAATATGGGAGATATAGTTTTATTAGATGAACAAACAATAAATAAAATTGCTGCTGGAGAAGTTGTTGATAGACCAGCCTCAATTGTTAAAGAGTTAGTAGAAAATTCAATAGATGCTAAAGCAACTTCAGTTACTGTTGAGATTAGAAAAGGTGGTATAAGTTATATAAAGATAATGGATAATGGTGTTGGATTTAAATCTGATGACATAGAACTTGCTTTTGAAAGGCATGCAACAAGTAAGATAAGAAAAGAAGAAGATCTTCAAAGTATTACATCTATGGGATTTAGAGGTGAAGCATTAGCTTCTGTTGCTGCTATATCTAAAATATCTCTTACAACTAAAAATATAAATGAAGAAATTGGTACAAAAGTTAGAGTAGAATCTGGAGAAATTAAAAACAGACAAGAAGTTCCATGTATGACAGGAACAACTATAGAGATTTTTGATGTTTTTTATAATGTACCTGCAAGATTTAAATTTTTAAAGAAAGATTATACAGAAGCAGGTTATATTGAAGATGTAATGACAAGACTTTCATTGTCATATCCACAAGTAAGTTTTAAATATATCAATAATGGAAAGACTGTTATACAGACATCAGGAAATGGGAACTTACATGATGCAATATATGATGTGTTTGGAAAAGAAATATATAATGCTGTAATTCCAATAGATTATGAAATAAATGACATGAAAGTTTTTGGAATGATTGGAAAACCATCAGTTTCTCGTTCAACAAGAATGCATCAATTTACTTTTTTAAATAATAGATATATTAAAGATAAAACAATTTCTTCTGCAATAGATAGAGCTTGTGAAGAAAAGTTTGCTATCAGTAAACATGCATTTATTGTGCTAAATATATACATGAGCCCTGCACAGATAGATGTAAATGTTCATCCTGCAAAACTTGAAGTTAAATTTGCTGATGAATCTAAGATTTTTGATGTTGTTTACCACGCAGTAAGAAATGCAATAGAAAATGATAATAAGCAAATGAGTCTGTTTACTAATGCAAGAGAAGAAATAAATAAAATAAATACAACTATTGAAGAAATGGACAAGGCTTTGCCTAATGAAGTAGATACAGATAAAAAAATAGAACAAATTTCTAAGGATTTAATGAACAATGGTGTTATACCAAATAAAGAAGAGAAAAAATATAATTTTGAATCTGCTACAAGAAGGCTTTATCAAGAACCGAAAATTGAGCATACAAATGTAAATAGTCTTATAGAGTCATTAAATGAGAAATTTGGAGATATAAATACTTCAAGTATGAAAGAGCAAGAAGAGTCATCTACCACTACATTAGACAACGATAATTTTGAACAAGCAAAATTTGATGTTCAAGAATATGAGGAAACCCAAGTTGAAAAAATGGATAATGTATATGAGTATATAGGACATGTATTTGATACTTATATTATAATTCGAATGAAAGATAAAATATACTTTGTAGATCAACATGCAGCTCATGAAAGATTTCTATTTGAACAAATAAAAGAAGCGTATTATGCTAAAAATCAACAAACTCAAATGTTACTTATACCACTACTTATTGGATTATCAAATAAAGAGATGGATATTGTAAGAGAAAATATTGATATGTTTGAAAATGCTGGATTTATTTTAGATGAATTCGATGATAATACGTATAAGGTGGCAGGTGTACCAAATGTTGGATACAATATTGATCATAAATCTATGTTTAAAGATATGATAACAGAATTATCTTCAACTGAAAAAACAGAAAGACAAACAAAAGAGCATAGATTTCTTGCAACTCTTGCATGTAAGGCAGCAGTAAAGGGTGGAATGAAATTAGATATTGAGGAGCAAAAGAGATTGATAGATAATATGATAAATTTAGATAATCCTTTTACATGTCCACATGGTAGGCCAACAGCTGTGCCAATGACAAGATATGAAATTGAAAGAAAATTTATGAGAAAATAGGAGAATAAGATGTTAGATAAAATAATATGCATAGTAGGACCTACTGCTTCAGGGAAAACAGGACTTGCAATTGAACTAGCAAAAAAGATAAATGCAGAAGTAATATCTGCAGATTCTATGCAAATATATAAAGATTTAGATGTAGGTACTGCTAAAGTTACAGAAGAAGAAGCACAAGGCATTAAACATCATATAATTGATGTTTGTAAAGTACAAGATAAGTTTAGCGTTGCAGATTTTAAGACTATGTGCTATGATAAAATTAAAGATATAAGATCTAGACGAAAAAATGTTATTATTGCTGGTGGAACAGGATTATATGTTAATGCAGTAGTATATAATATGAATTTTGATGAAGAAGAGACTGACACAGAGCTTAGAAAAGAGCTACAAAGTATAGCAAATGAAAAGGGAAATGAATTTCTTCATAATATGTTAAAAGAAATTGATCCTGAATCAGCTTCAAGCATTCATATGAACAATGTTAAGAGAGTTATACGAGCTATTGAAATGGCTAAAAATGTTAAACTAAAATCTGTACATATGAATGAAGAAAAAGAACGATTAAAACAAGAAAAGAGTATTTATAATTTTTCTGTATTTTGTATTGAGCAAGATAGAGAATATTTATATAATAGAATTAATCTTAGAGTAGATTTGATGGTAAAAGATGGAATATTAGAAGAGGCAAGAAAAGTATATGACATGAATCTTCCAAAAGATAATACATGCATGCAAGCTATTGGCTACAAAGAATTTTTCCCTTATTTTGATGGAAAAATAACTTTAGATGAAGCAATTGATAATTTAAAAAAAGAAACTAGACATTATGCTAAAAGACAAATGACATGGTTTAATAATAAATTAGATTGTATTAAACTTGATGGAAGTAAGTCAAAAGATGAGTTAGTAGATGAAATTCTAAGAAATATATAACCAAAGTAGGAGAAATATATGGGAAAAGTAATTGATTTTATTAAGTCAAACATTATGATTATATTTTTAGTAATTATAGTTGTTGCTTTTGTTTCATTTTATATTATTAAAGATGAATTTAATAGAAAAACAACATATACTGTTGTACAAGGGCAAATAGAGCATGCTGAGGAGAGCAACCTTTATTTGATAAAAAAAGAAACTATAATTGACTATGATAAATCACAACCAATTACCGCAATTGTTGAGCAGGGAAAGCGAGCTTCAAAATATGAAGCTGTAGCAATATATCAAAATGCAAGTTATGATGATTATTTAAAACAAATAGATGATATAGACAAACAATTACAAACACTTGTTAAGGATTTACCAATCACTTATTCTGCTGATATTTCTAATATAGAGCAGAAAATATTAAAGTATTCAAGTGATGTTCAAAATACAACATCATATTTAAAGATGCAAGAATATAAAACTAAACTTGATGAACTTGCTTATAGAAAAATTGTAGTTTTATCAAATTCATCTCCAGATAGCTCTGCAATAAGAGATTTAGTAACAAAAAGAGAGGAACTTGTAAAGCTAAGCAAATTATCAGATAATAATATATTTGCACCAGTATCTGGAGTTGTAGCATATAAGATAGATTCAATTGAAGGTAAGTATAATTTTAACACTGTTGAAAGAATGTCTGCAAAAGATTTTGAAAATATTATTGGAACATATGATAATAATAGTGTAAGTGAATTTGGAATAAAGATCATAGATAATTTTTCTGCTTATCTTTTAGTTAAAACTCAAAATAAAGATAATGAGCAATATATAAATATTGGTAGAACTTATAAAATAAGAATATCAGATTTAGAAAATAAAACATTAAATGCAAGACTTAAGGTTAATATAAAAGATGGAGAATATAATTATTCATTATTTGAAATTGATAATGAAATTGACGACATATTAGATTATAGAAAACTATCTTGTGAAGTTGTATGGAAAACAGATTCTGGAATGGCTATACCGCTTAATTCTATACATGAAGACGAAATAATGCATTATAAATATGTGTTAATGGTTTATGGAACAGACTATGTTAAAATACCAATTAGAATTATTACTCAAAGTGATAGCATTGCTATAGTGGAAAATGTGGATAAAGAAGAATATAAAAAATATGATTTAGATGATAGCTTTAAGCTTGAACTATATGATGAGCTTATAATAGAACAATAAAAAGAAGTAACTAGGGTATGAAGTGAATCCAAATTGTTAGACAAAAAATTTAACAAGGAGGGTTCATTTTTATGAGTAAATATTCAAACAAATTTAAATTAGAAGTTATTAAATATTATTTAAATCAGCATGTAGGATATAAAATAACAGCCCAACATTTTGGTATACCTGCTTTTGATACAGTGAAAAAATGGGTAAAAAAATATGAGAAAAACGGAATTAATGGATTGCTAAAGAATCAAAGAACATCTTATAGTGGAGAATATAAACAAAATGTGATAGAATATATGCATGCGAATCATTTATCATGTCAAGAAACAGCCTATCACTTTAATTTGGGCAATACAAATATAGTTGTTAGATGGGAACGCATATATTATGAGAAAGGACCACAAGCGCTTTATGAAGAGCAACGTGGAAGACGAAAAAAAATGAGTTCTAACCCCAAAAAGAGGAAATTAGATAAACAAGTTGAGGAAGATCTAATAGCAGAAAATCAACGACTTCGAATGGAAAATGAATACTTAAAAAAATTAAATGCCTTAGTTCAGGAAAGAATCAAGCAAGAGAACAAGAAAAAGTAATTGTTGTCGATGAACTAAGGCAGAAATATAGCTTGAGAGAATTACTAAAATTAGCAGAAATGCCACGAAGCACATTCTATTATCATTTGAAGAACCTAAAAAGAGATGACAAATATAAAGTAGAAAAAGATGAGATTTTATCAATCTTTCATGAAAATAAGGGTCGCTATGGTTATAGAAGAATAACATTAGAAATGAGAAATCGTGGCTATGTAATAAATCATAAAACAGTTGCAAGACTAATGAAAATAATGGGATTACAAAGTATTCAAAGACCAAAAAGAAAATATAATTCATATAGAGGAACAATTGGAAAAATTGCAGATAATTTATTGAATCGAGATTTTAATGCTACAAAACCAAATGAAAAATGGGCTACAGATGTAACAGAGCTTAAAGTAAATGATGAAAAATTATACTTATCTCCAATATTAGATTTATTTAATGGTGAAGTAATAAGCTTTAATTTATCTCGACATCCAGTATTTAATCAAGTAGTAGATATGTTAGAAAAAGCTTTTAAGAAAATACCAGACAATACAAATTTAATATTACATTCAGATCAAGGATGGCAGTATCAAATGAAACAATATCAATATCTTTTAGAGAAAAAAGGTATTAGACAAAGCATGTCAAGGGAAGGAAATTGTTTAGATAATGGCGTAGCAGAAAACTTTTTTGGAATTTTAAAATCAGAACTTTATTATATAAAAGAAAAAGAATATAAAAATATAGAAGAATTAGAGAAAGATATAATTGAATATATAGAATATTATAATAACAGAAGAATTAAGAGCAAACTAAAAGGAATGTCCCCTGTTCAATACAGAGAACATTCCATGTTAGTAGCCTAATTTATGCTGTCCAACTTTTTGGGTTCAGTACAGTATCTCTAGTTACTTTTTTTAGTATATTCTTTTCCACTTATTGGATCTGTATAGATCTTAACATTTTCATGTTTTTTTACATCTAATACTTTTTTTTGATCTCCTAATATTAAAAGAGTTTGATATAATTCATATTTTGAAAACATATCAGTTTCCATTATTTCATTAATACATTTTTCATAATAAAATTCTCTTGAATTTTGAACTAATAGAGGCTTGTCGAGTATCTTATTATATAGAGATAAATTATCTGGCAAGATAGAGGAGCAGATTATAGCTTCAGGTGACTCAAAATCACCTAATTTATAATCTTCAACATCTAGTATATAATTATTTATTAATTGTGTATTTTCACATATTTTATTAAAAACAATGGCATTCAAATTTTTTGCAAGAACTCTTACACATTCAAAATTATCATTAATATATAAATCAGAATCTTTTGGTGAAAGAAATGCTTGTATTCCTCTTTTATCTGAATCCATTAGTTTAAGTACTCTATTTTCGTATTCGGATAATTTAATTCCATACTTAAGACAATCATCAACCTTTTCTTTTTCTATATAAATATATAGATCTTGCATGATTATCACTCCTAAGTGTCTATATTATAACATAGATTAAATAAAAAGTTAAGTAAAAATAAAATAAAAGTGACATAAGTCACTCTTATTTATTATATTCATCTAGAATATTACCTACTAGTTTTTCTACAATGTCTTCCATTGTCACTAGCCCTTCAATAACGCCATTTGGATCTTTTATTATAGCTAAATGCTTGTTATTTAATTGCATATTTTTTAGTACTGTATCAACTTTTTCATTTCTTGTTATAAATAAAGGTTCTCTTACTATAGACTTTATATTTATATTAATTTCTTTATCATCTAAAGAATTAAGAAGGATATCTTTTAAATTGATAAAACCTATAATATTATCTTTTGTTTTAGAATAAATTGGTAATCTTGTATATTTATGCTTTTTTATAGTTTCTATTATTTTTTCACTAGAGCTATCTATATTTAAAGCAATTATTTTTTCTCTAGGCTGCATTATTTCTCGAACTTTTAGACTATCAAACTTAATTGCATTAAATAACAACTTTTTTTCTTCGTCATCAAATAGACCTTGAGAATTACTTTCTGCAATAATTAATTTTATTTCTTTTTCTGTAAGTTTTTCTTCAGGTTCATCTTTAATTCTTAAAATTTTAGAAAAGACTTTTTCTGACCATGTAAGAATACCTTCAAAAGGAATGTTAATTTTAGAAAATATTGTAAATAAATCCACATATCTATACACAGTTCTTTCTGGATGATTTCTTGCAGCTTTTTTAGGTAATAATTCTCCAAATACTAATGTAAGATAAGAAAGAATTAATGTTACTATAAATACAGTAATTATATAAGATAGTGTGTTATTAAAACCCCATATATTTAAAGTATTTACCATATGGTTTACAAATGCTTCTGCAGCAAATATAGATGCTAATTGTTCTGCAAGTGTCATTCCTATTCTTGTTGTAGTAAATGTTTTTATCTTATCATCTAGAAAAGCTTTTACTTTTAATATTTTTCGTCTTGACTTTAGTCTAGGATTTTTACTCATTTGTCTAAACTTTGCTTTATTTAAATAAGTTATAGCTGTTTCAAATGAAGAAAATACTGCTTTAATTGTTACAATTAATGCTAGTATTAAAAATTTTATAATCATATTCGTCCCCTCTTAATATAAAATTATATATCAAAAGAAAAAAGCATGCAATAATATAAACAAAATAAAACAAAATCGAAAAAAAGATGCCAAAGCATCTTTTTCTATTTGTCTGTCGAACCAAATCCACCTTTTCTTGTTCCAGTAGCATTGTCATTATCTACAGTTAAATATTTTTGGAATATAACTTGTCCTATTACATCACCTTTTTTTACTTCAATGTCATGATCTGAACAATTAAAGTATGAAAAATAAAAGTGACCATCATTATCTGGATTTTGATAATAATCTGAATCAATTAAGCCAACACTATTTGCCATTAAAAATCCTTTTTTTGGACCACTGCTACGATTTAGTAAAAGATAACATTCATCTTCCATACAATAAGCTTTAAGACCAGTTGGAATTAATGTAGGTTTTATTCCAGGGTAATATTTAGGTATAATAATATCTTCTGCAGCTTCAACGTCATATCCTGCTGAATGTGCAGTTTTTCTAATAGGTAGGTTAATATTTTTATCTTCCCAACCTTTTGCAATTTCAAATCCTCTTTGTCTCATTTTATGTGCCTCCTATTTTACAAAGAAATTATATCATAATATGTAAATTAATTGAATAAAATTATCTAAAAATATATAAAAAATTAGCCTCATAATATGAGACTAATGTATATGTTCAAGTCTTGCTATACGTTCACTAATAGGAGGATGTGTAGAAAATAAATCTTCTTTTTCTCTTTTCTTCTTATTAGGATTATTTATATACATATGTGCTGTTGCATTACTTACATTTTGCATTGATGAAGTATCATTTTGTAGCTTTTTTAATGCAGATATAAGTCCGTTTGGATTTCTTGTGAATTCTATTGCTGTAGAATCTGCAAGATATTCTCTTTTTCTAGAAACAGCAAGTTGTATTAATTTTGTAAATATTGGTGATAAAATAACAAATATCATTCCAATAACTAATATAATAAGCTCTATTGGATTTTTATCATCATTATTTCTTGAATTTCTACGTCTAAAACCATATCTAATGACAAAATCTGAAACCATTACAACAAATCCTGCAAAAACAGAGATAACTGTTGAAAGTAAAATATCATAATTTTTTATATGAGATAACTCGTGAGCTAGAACTCCTTCAAGCTCGTATTTATCCATTTTTTCAAGTAATCCAGTTGTCACACATATTACTGCGTGTTCTGGATTTCTTCCAGTTGCAAAAGCATTTGGACAAGAATCGTTTATTACATATAGTTTAGGTTTTGGAAGCCCAGAAGCTATACATAGCCCATCAAGTAAAGTAGTTAGCAATAGATTTTGTTCTTTTGTTGCAGGTCTTGCACCATTCATAGCAAGAACAAGTTTATCACAATTATAATAAGATACAATACATGATAAAACAGAAAATCCAAATGCTATTATAACTGACCAAATGCCAAAATCTAATAAGTAACATACAAAGTATATAAATAAAGCAACGATTACTAAAAATCCTGCAATTATTGTATAAGATTGTATCTTATTATCTCTTACAGCTTTTAAAATCATAATATCACCTTAATTAAAATTGTACTTTTACTGGTTCTTTTTCTGCTTCGTCAATTTGGAAAAATGGTTCTTCAGTATAACCAAACATTCCTGCAATTAAATTTGCTGGAAATCTCATTATAGCAGTATTATACATTTGAACTGTATCATTATAAAATTGTCTTGAATAAGTAATTTTATCTTCAGTTCCTGTTAATTCAGTTTGTAGTGCCATAAAGTTTTGATTTGCTTTTAAATCTGGATAAGATTCAGATAAAGCGAAAATACTTTTTAAAGTTTGGCTTAATGCATTATTTGCTGCTGCTTTATCTTCTACAGAAGATGCTGAAGCATAATTATTTCTTGCAGCAATAACTTTTTCTAAAGTATCTTGTTCATGAGCAGCATAACCTTTTACAGTTTCAACAAGATTTGGTATTAAATCAAATCTTCTTTTTAGTTGAGTATCAATTTGTGCCCACGCATTTTTAACTCTCATTTTTAAAGTTACTAGATTGTTGTACATTCCAATTACAAACATGGCAATTAGTGCTAGAACAACAACTAATACAATTACAATCCACATAAAACATACCTCCCTTTTTAATGTGATAATAATATTTTATCATTAATATAAAATATTTGCAATAATATATTATACTTGGGACAAAATTCGTATATTACCAGAAAATGCCTAAAAATAGCATAATTTGTAATATTTAGTTTTTTATCTAATTAAGTGTCATCAAATTTGACAAAGGTTATATTATATAGTATAATTATGTTGTTAAATTTTCTTAGGAGGAATTTTTGTGGAAGAAGATAAAGCATTTATATTGAGAAAAATTCTTACTGTTGTAAGTCTTATTCTTATATTTGCTACAGCTGGATTGCTTGCAATTACAACTCAACTTAAGACAATCACATTTAACTATTATGGTAATGTAAAAACTATAAAAACATTAGCAAGTTCAGTAGACGCTTTTTTACTACAGAATAATATAAGTTTAAATGATACTGCAGTAATTGAGCCTGCTAAAAAGTCTAGAGTTATAAATGGTATGACAATATCTATATACACCGAAGAAGAAAAAGCTTTTGATATAGATAGTTTTAGAGAATCATATTCTCCTATTATAGCAAGTGTAAAAGAGGAGATACATGCTATACCATTTGAAGAAGAAACAGTAGATAATAATGAAAGAGATTCTGGTGAAACTGAAGTAATACAAGAAGGAGTAGAAGGATCAAAATCAGTAAGTTATATAGTAAAATCAACTAAAGATAAAGTTATTCAAAAAGAAGAAGTTGGAACAGAGGTTATTGCACAAGTACAAAATAGAATTGTTGAGGTAGGTACTAAAGTAACACTTGCTTCAAGAAGTGGTGTTATATCATCTATAACAGCAACACCAGTAGGTGCAGGATTTGTTTCGTACAATGTTTCTTTACCTGTAGAACAACAACAGTATGCATATAAACTTTGCGAAAAATATGGAATAGATTATCCGCTATTTTTATCTATTATGTATCATGAAAGTAGATATGTTCCTACTGCAAATAATAATAATACATACATAGGCTTATGCCAAGTTTGGAATGCACATTTAAACAATTTAGGACCAACTCTTGGTATATCAGATTTATATGATCCATATGATAATATGACAGCAGGTGCATATTTACTATCATATTATATTAATAATAATGGAGGAGTTGAAGCTGGACTTGCATCATATGGTGGAGGATATTCTTATGTTCCTGATGTTATGGGCTTACGAGATAAATTGATTGCAAATGGTGGATTATAATAATTAGAAATCAAGGAATAGCAATAATTGCTATTCTTTTTTATATGGAGGAAAAATTTATGAATACATTATCTAAAACAAAAAGTATAATGAATAAATATAATATTGTTGCAAATAAAAGATATGGTCAAAATTTCTTAATTGATGATAATGTTTTGGAAAATATAGTAAATAGTGCAGATGTCACAAAAGAAGACCTAGTAATTGAAATTGGACCTGGTCTTGGAAATTTGACTCAATATTTACTAGAAGCGGCAAAATATGTTGTTTTAATTGAAATAGATCCCAAAATGATAAGTGTATTAAATGATAGATTAAGTAATGTAAATAATTATTCTTTATTAAATGAAGATATTCTTAAAGTAGATATAGATAAATTAGTAGAAGATATAAAAAATAAAGAAAATATAAATTTTAGAAAAGTAAAAGTAGTTGCTAACTTACCATACTATATTACTACACCAATACTATTTAAGTTATTAGAGGCTGAAGATACAATATCAGATATAACAGTTATGGTACAAAAAGAAGTAGCAGAAAGAATGGTAGCGTCTCCAAAAAGTAAAGAGTATGGCATATTAACTTTAATGGTAGATTATTTTTCTAGTGCAAATATTCAAATAATAGTACCAAATTCTAGTTTTATACCAGAGCCTGGTGTTGTATCTGCGGTTATAAATTTAAATAAAAAAAGAAAATATGAAGTAAAAAACGAAAAATTATTTTTTGAACTAATTCATAAAGCATTTGCACAAAGAAGAAAGAAAATGATAAACTCACTGGTATCTACTGGATTTAACAATATGTCTAAAGGGGAAATTGAAGAATTATTCTTAAAATGTGAATTAGATTTTAATACAAGGGCAGAAGAGCTATCTATAGATGAATTTATTAAGATAATAAATAATATAAATTAATAGGTGATAAAATGAATTGGAATAGATATAAATACATAGCTCACAGAGGATTATATGATAGAATAGATACTCCAGAAAATTCTATAAAAGCGTTTGAAAATGCAATGGAAAAAGGATATGCTATAGAACTAGATATCAATATGTCAAAAGATGGTTATTTAGTAGTTTTTCACGATAATAATCTAAAAAGGATGACAGGAATAAAGGCAGATATAACATCTTTAGAATTATCAGAAATAAAAAAGCAAAAGCTATTAGGTTCAGATAATAATATACCAACCTTTGAAGATGTATTATTACTTATAAATGGAAGAGTACCATTAATGATTGAAGTAAAAACAAATGAACGATATAAAGAATTGCTTTTAAAGCTTATGACTATTCTTGAAAAATATGATGGGGAATATGTTATTGAATCTTTTGACCCAAGAATTATATATTGGCTAAGGAAGAATTATCCGCAAGTAGTAAGAGGGCAGATTGCTGGAAGAAGAATAGTAGATGTTAAAAATAAAGCGTTAAGATGGCTTTTAGGTATTATGGCATTTAATATATTTACTAAACCACATTTTGTATCATATTTATTTACACAGATTGATGAGAAGTTTTATCAAAAACAAAAGAAGAAAGGTAGAAAAATTGCAGCTTGGACTATAAAGGATAATAATGAATACGAAAAAATAAAAAAATATTGTGATATGGTTATATTTGAAAAAGAAGATACAATAAAAAAAGGGTAAATCAGAAGATTTATCCTTTTTGTTATATTCCAGCAACATGATGCGTAAGCCTTTTATAGCATTTTCTACATACTGCTTTATATGAGTCATTTCCTCCAATTAGTATGTCTGGTCCATTTGTAACAGGTACACCATTTATCATACGCATATTAACAGTTGCTTTTCTACCACAATCACATATTGTTTTTATTTCTTCAATTTTATCTGCCATTTCCATAAGAGGCTCTGAACCTTCAAAAAATCTCATTTTAAAGTTAGTTCTTAATCCATAACATATAACTGGAATTTCTAGTATATCAACAACATCTGTTAGCATAAGTACTTGCTTTCTTGTAAGAAACTGTGCTTCATCGACAAGTATACAGGCTGGCTTTTTATCCATAAGCTTTACTTGTCTATATATATTAGTATCAGTATCAAATGTTAAAGCATCAGATTGAATGCCAATTCTTGTTGTTACTTTTCCAACTTCATATCTATCATCAATCTTTGCTGTATAAATAACTACGTCTTGTCCACGTTCTTTGTAATTATAGGCGACCTTTAATAAATCTATAGTTTTACCGCTACCCATTGCGCCATATCTAAAATATAATTTAGACATAAATATCCACCTCAATTTCAAAAAAATTATAGCATAAATAGTGCTATATGTTAAGACAATTTAATTAAAAAAATTAATCTTTTTTTAGTGTTGACAAGCCATATTTTTTAATATATAATGAGGGCAGTTGTTAACACATGATGAGCTAAATGATTATTTGCTTGAATTCCTGAACAAATAATTTTAAGGAGGGGATTTTATATGAAAAATTATAGCAAAGTAGTTGAAAAAATGAAAAAAGAACAGCTCACGTTAAAGCAACTAAGATTAACTTTAGAAGATATTATTTATCTAAGAGATATTGGATACACTATAAAAGATCAATATGATCCTAGACAAGAGGATTATGTATATTATATAGTAACATCTGGAGATACTGCATATATTAAAATTTCTGATGCACCATCAAAAAATAAAGAGATAGTTTTAAAGCTACTCGAGATATCCGATTTACACACAGGTTGTAGAAATTTTGATAAAGCAGGCTTAGATAAAACTCTTCAAGAGGCAAAATTAAGAGGCGTGGAATTTGTTCATATTTCGGGCGACTTGCTCGATGGCTATGGCGTTTATAAGGGACATGAAAATAACCTTAAAAATAACAAGGCCATAGAGCAAGTCAATGAACTTATGTCTGTACTTGAAAAATATGATTTCTGGTACATTGTTAGTATGGGAAATCATGATCAGTCTTTCTGTATGAGAGGAGGACTTGACCCAATTAAATATTTGGAAGCTAAAATGGCAAAGAAAGGAAAGAAATTTACTTATCTTAATGCTTATGAAGGAAATATAATTCACGCAGGAATTGTATTTAGACTTATACATTTACAAGGTGGAGCAGCAAGAGCAGCATCATATAAAGTACAAGTTTATCTTTCTAGAGTATTTGAAAGTAATTTAAATGACGTAGAGGTTGGCGGAAAAATATACAATTTAAGAAGCATACAAGCGGGTCATTTTCATACTTTTTATGCACTCTCAATGAGTGGTGTTACAATTATTATGCCAGGTAACTTTCAACATGATGGAGACTTAGAAAAAAGAATGGGAATTTCAGGAAAAACAGGTGGAGTATTTAGAGAGCTCACAATAGTTGGCGACAAAATTGCCAAGGAAAAGATAGAGTTCTATCATCCTTGGGAAAAGGAGGGGTAAGATTATGAATGAAGATTTTTTAACCTCACAAAAAGCAACTAATGCACTTTCAAAAATGCGTACAAAAGCATGTACACTTGAGGAACTTGAGTTAACACAAGAAGAGATTGATGAACTTGTTTCTGCAACGGGAAACATTCAATATAACGAGTTTAACAAGACATACTATATAACGAAATTTAATGAGAATAACTATGAAATAATTTCCTTTTTAAATAAAGAAGCAATAACAGAAAAATGGCTTGAACTTAGCGATATTTACCTTGGAAGTCAGTTTTGTGATATGGACACATTAAAGTATGTACTAAATCTTGCAAGAGAGAAAGGATACAATAATGTTCATATTTCTGGCGATTTATGTGCGGGACATCCAGCATATAAGAAGCAAGACTTATACTTGACAGCTAAAACTGCACAAGAGCAAGCAAATATTGCAATTGATTTGTTTTCACAGTATCCAGAATTTAAATTCTATTGTATAAATGGTGAACGTGATATTTCATTTGAAAAAGGTGATTCAATAAATCCTTTAATTTTAATCCAAAGAGGACTATCTGAAAAGGGAATTGAGTTTCACCACATTAATGAGAATGTCGCAAATCTAGTTATACAAGGTGTTGTAAAAAGATTACAACATGGTACTGGAAGACTTGCATATACAAAGTCATATAAAATAGAAAAGGAAATGTGGCAACAGTTTGAGAATATGAGTGATAATGTTATAATAAAAAATCGTAACTACGATATCAAATTTGTACAATTTGGACATTATCATGTAAATAGTTATCAAGAGCTAGGCGGAATAAGAATCACATCTACCGCAGGTATGGTATTTGATGATAAGGGTGTCTTAAATGAGAATACGTCTTATCCAACAGCAAAGTTTTCAGAGGCAACTATAAAAAGCGGTAAAGTTACTAGATTTATAACTGAAAATGTTATGAATCCTAAGAATGTAAAGATGTAGAATAAAACACTTCATTTGAAGTGTTTTTAATTTTTTCCTAAAAATTTAAAACTAATTTAATGTAAAACAACACAAAAGATTACATAAGAATTGATTTTTCATTTTAAATAGTGTATAATGATAGAGATGTTTATAGTAAGCATTAATAATATGATTATATTATTTGGAAAGAGAGGATGGTTATCATGAAAAAAATGAGAATCGTAGACGGAAAACTTTTTTGCTACATTGAGGCACAGGATGTGGAGACATTAGTCTCTTGTAAGGAATTTGTTAGACCTGAAATTTTTGAGGAAAAGTCAATAAAAACAGGTAAAACAAATAAGGAAGGATTGTACAAAATCCGGGACATTAGTATGGTGCACTATATTAAATCATTGCCGTATATTCCCAATGCAGATTATTTTGCAGGATTAGAAGGCGGCGAGCATAGTGCAATCGCAAACAAAGCTACAAGAGATAACGAGCTTTTATACTATATCCTTGATGATGTATGTGAGCTTGGGAAGACGATAAGCGAAGAAGAAAAGCAGCTTCTTGTGGGAATGGAGCATGTAGACCAGAGTTTGGTTACTACTTTGCTTGGACTTGATCCGCAGGATAACGCACAGTGGCAGTTAGCATATAAGATTTCACATGCTTTAAAGCAACAGTCACTTAACTTCTTATATCCGGTTCTTAACACGTTACATGATAAACAAGCAAGTCAAACAGATGGTAAAAACCATCAAAAAGGTTTGAAGCACAATTAGGGGGGAACTTTCCCTCTTTTTAATTTTGTTCATAAAAGGATAAATTGACATAATATAGAAAAAGTAGTATAATTCTTATGACATTATATAGTTTTTCACGATGAATTAGAAAGTGAGGATTGGTATTAAATGAAATTATTTAATCGGTTAGAAGAAATACTACAAAAAAGAAGAGAAAGGTATGAATTAGTTGAACATGAATTTTTAGATGATGGGCATGTTAATAATCATGGGTATAATATACCTATTACTTTAAAGGTAAAATTATCTATTCCTAAATTTTATAAAGAGGCAGAAGATGATGCAGATTACATTAAAAAGAATGTTAGAAGATGGAATAGATATACTTCAAATGGTGAGTTAGTATCTTTTGTAGATGCATATTTGGAAAATTATAGTAAAGATAGATTTGGCTATATATTAAATCCAGATAAGCATATCCCTACTGAGGAATACATTAAAGATAATTTTTCAATATTATCTAGAAAAGAACAATATTTTGGTATGTTAAGATATGAGGTAATAAAGCTAAGTAAATATCATACAATTTATATTACGTACCTTGCAAATGATATTGCATATATTGTAAATGTTTGTAATCTTAATTTGGATATTAAGATGAAAGAGATAAAAAAATTACTAGATATAGAATATGATTATGAAAATATAAAGTAGCAAAAAATAATGCTACTTTTATTTTTTATAAAATTTCATACAAAAAATATCTAATTTTGTCGATAATCTTTACATATTATATATTTGTGGTATCTTATTATCAGTAGATTAAAAATATGATTTGGAAAAAGGGTTACTAAATTTTATATTTAGTAGCTCTTTTTATGTTTAATAATGTGACAAAAAATTATTCTTGCATGCCTATATAGTAGTAGATGTATTAATAATTGAAAATAAATAAAAACTATTTATTTAGATTTAAATATATCATAAGAATAAAAAAATATATTTTTTCACAAAAAATTGCAACCATTTTATGGAAAAATAGAGTCTTAATAGTGTAAGTTGATTACGTGATTAATTTAAATAATAAAAAACTATTAGCACATTTTTAATATAGACTTAAAAAATTGAAAGGAATAGAACTATGGATGAACTTTTAAAAAGACTTAAAATTGGAGATGAAGAAGCTTTTGAATATTTGGTAAAGTTTTATGAAAGACAATTGTTAATTATTGCTAAATTAAGGCTAAATGATGAGCATCTTGCAAGGGATGCTGTACAAGAGACTTTTTTAAGTTTATTTTTGAATTCAATGAAAATAAGTAATTCTAAAAAAATAAAGCCTTGGCTTACTGCAGTTTTGATCAACAAATGCAATGATTTGGCAAGAGAAAATAAGATAATGCAGGTATCATTTGAACAAAATGATTTTGAAAATTTTATTTATTCTGATGACGAATTTAAGAATATAATAGACAAAATAGATTTCGTAAGTAAAATAAATTTGCTAGACGTTGATGAAAGAACAATAATTGCTATGTATTATGAGGGAGAATATACTACTAAAGAAATATCAGAAATTTTAAATATTAGCAATGGAACAATAAAAAGCAAGATATCTAGGGCAAAAGTAAAATTAAAAAATAAAATTGGAGGTAACTAATTTTGAATAGATATAATGATGAAATGGATAAAATATTACATGAACAAATAAGTAATATAAAAATAGAAGGATTTAGTAAAGATGAAATACAAGAAATGATTTTTAAAGCAAAACAAAGACAAAAAGTTAGAAAAATAAAATTATATAAAATGGCAGCTTGTTTTGTACTATTAATTTTAGCTTCTTTTGTGGGAATTGCTTCTTGTGTTATTAATAAATCAGAAAATGCAAATACAATTATACAGGGAAATATAGATAATAATAACAAGGAAACTAAAGAATATGTGGTGTATTCTAAAATCGAACCTAATGCTACTGCTTCTAGAGTTATACCTACTACCAAAGAAATATATGACCTATCTGAAGTTGTTGTAATAGCTAAAGTTGATAATGTTGATGTTATAAATTATGATAATTTTTATAACAATGAAGAAAAGCAATATACATTTGTTAGAACAATTGGAAATGTTACAGTGTTAAATACAATAAAAGGAAATTTTAATAAAGGTGATAGCATAGAGCTCAGAAAAAAAGGCGGTAAAATTAAATATAAGAACATTTTAGATTATTACGAAGCCTGCCCTAATATTTCTAGAGATATAGAAATGAATAAAGAATGTCAAGAATTAATAGATAGTGGAAAAAATATAAATGATATATATACCGATGTTTCAGTTGGATTTAAAAATATAAATATTGAAAAAGGAAAGACTTATTTAGTGCATTTAACTCAGAAAAGTTCAGGACAATGGTGGGTACAAGCAGACGAAAATGGAATTAGAGAATATAATGAAGAAAATGATACAGTTTTAAACAATAAAACTGGCGAATGGGAAAAATTAGATTATGTAAAAGATATTTGGGAAATGGGGGAGTAAAAATAATAATAAAGAAGAATTTAACTATAATATTAGTTAAATTCTTCTTTTGCTTTTTCAAATAACATATCTAATGATATTCCTAGTATTTTGCAAAAGGCATATGCTTCGAAGTCTTTTACTATTCTTTCAAAATGTTCTATTTTATATATATCAGAACGATATAATGCAATGCCTAACAAACTCATTTTCGTACATATATCTTCTTGGGTTAGATTTTTTAAATTTCTATATTTTTTTACATTATGTCCAATTATATTAAGTTTGTTGTTAAGTCTATTAGCTTTCATATAATCACCTAAAATAATTCTATTATAAATTTTATGACTTGAAAATTATAAATATATTTTATCACATAAAATTATTTAAACACAAAAAAATCAAGCATCTCTTACGAAATGCTTGATTGCACCATTTTTACATGGAGCTGAAACCCAGATTCGAACTGGGGACCTACGGTTTACAAGACCGTTGCTCTACCAGCTGAGCTATTCCAGCAAATATACTTTTAAATGGTGACCCGTAGGAGAGTCGAACTCCTCACTCCGCCGTGAAAGGGCGATGTCTTAACCGATTGACCAACGGGCCCCATTTGTGGTGAGCCATCGCAGATTCGAACTGCGGACAACTTGATTAAAAGTCAAGTGCTCTGCCAACTGAGCTAATGGCCCATCAAAGTATATTACAATCAGTTTTTCAACTGACTGCGCATATATAATACTACAAATTTGGCCCCTTGTCAATACATTTTTTTAAAAATATTGAAAAAAATCGAAAAAAGTTATTTACTGCTAATAAATCTACAAAATATTAAATTTAAATGCTCTAGTTTTATAACATGAGTCTTAAACTATTGTCATAGAAAAGATATGATGTTAGTATGTTTATGGACTTAAATAGTTTATTCTTTTAATAATTTTTTCATTTTATTTTATTCTAAAATATTATATGTTTTTTCATTCTTTTTTATTCCTAATGTATTTGTCTATTATAATAATTTGTTATAAGTGGAAGATAGTATAAGTTATTTATGTAAGAATACATTGCAACTTAGTTTTACGATATAATAATTACTATTTAAGTCCAATAAAATTGAAAGGGTGGTTTTATGAATAGAAAAGTTTTAATGTGTATTATATGGATAAGTTTTTTGATTTTTTCTATATCTTGTGTTTATGCTGCTACATCTACTCCAAGTTTAGTTACAAAAATAAATTCTGCTTTTAGTAAAATACAAGGATATCTTGAAAAGATATCAACACCGATTGCAGGAGTATGTATTATTAGTGGTATTTTAGTAAGGAAATTAAGTTTTGGCGATGAAAAGAAAATGATTATCGGAAAGAAAATTATAATAAACTCTGTTATTGGATATGCATCTATAAGACTTATTGATCTTATTATTAAATTTATAGAAACTGTAGTTAAGTAATGAAAGATATCATAAATAATGTTAATAGTATTTTAGGAAAACTTTATTCTTCAATTATTAATGATGGTTTTGAGCTACTAGATAAAATTACAGGATTAAATTCTAAAATATTAAATATTAACACGCTTAAATTATTTAAAGATAATATTGATTCTATAAATGCAATAGTTATGTGTTTAATTATTGGTCTTTTTATATTTTTTATTCTCAAATATATTATTTCATTATATAGTGATGTATACATATTAAGTATTTACAGCTTAATTATTAGGACTATTGTTGTTGCTATAATATGTACTAATAGTATATATATTTGTTCTACTATATTAGATATTCACTATGAACTTTATCAAGGAACTAAAAAATGTTTAGAAGAAATAAGTAAAGAAAATATACAATATAATTTTTTAAAAGAAGATATAAAAACTTTAGAAGACTTTTTTAAAAGTACAAATAAAATTGGACTAAAAGGAATAAAAGATAGTATATTATGTACATATATTATTTTCTTGATTGTAAGCTTTTCATGTAGATATATAGTAGTTATACTATGCATTATTTTATCTCCGCTTTTTCTTATGTTTCTAATAAGTAATAAAACAATAAAATATACTTTATTATGGTTTAAGACTTTTATAATTGCGTTGTTTTTAGAAACAGTAAATATAATTATTATCTTTATTCCTATTACAAGCAATAAAGATAAGGAATTGTATCCGGTTATATTACTTGGAAGTATGTTTATTATGTATAAAGTGAATAAAAAGATAGGAGATTTTACTAAATGATTAAAATTAATAAACAAAGAGTATATAACTTTTATAATAAAAAGAAAAAGTGGCTAGGATTAGTAGATAACAAAACGTTATTCTATTTTGGTATATATGTATTTATAATATTAAAAATAGTATCCATATTTAGTATGTCATATAGTATTAAAATATATATAATGGCAATTTTTATTTTACCCGTTATAATATTTGTGATATTAAATTTGCAAGAAGAAAGTATAATAGATAAATTTAAAGATATTATTTTATTTTATATTTTTAGAGGTTACTATTTAAAAACTATTCAAACATGTAAGGATAATATAGTATATGTGAAAAATGTGGAAAAATAGCATATTGAAAAACTGAAATAAAAGTGATATAATGAACTCCAGTTGATTAGGAGATTTATTTATGAAATTCGTTCAGAAAAACAAACTGGAACTAGGAGATACTTTAGTGCCAGATTTATTTATTTTAAATAATATGAAATTACTAAATGGAAATGATTTAAAAGTATATTTATATATTTTATATCTTTTAAAGAAAGATGTTGATGTTGACTCAGATATGATAATGAAAGATCTTGAGCTAACAGACGAAGAAATGAAAACTTGTGTTGAGGTACTACAGGCAGAAGGACTACTTCAAAAAACTACTAGAGGTATAATTGTTGTAGACGTGAAAGAAGCAGAAATAAATAAATCATATACTCCTAAATTTGATAGTAGCAAGAAAAAATATGAGACTGTTGTTGACCAAAAAAGAAAAGCCGCAGTTGCTGCAATTAACGAAAGTTTCTTTAATGCATGTATGACTTTTAGTTGGAATACAGATATAGGAAATTTATACAATATGTATGGATTCTCTGATGAAGTTATGATTGCTCTTTTTCAGTATTGCAAAGAGAGAAAAGCATTAAACAGAAAATATGTTTTTGCAGTTGCAGAAACTTGGTCAAATGGCGGAGTAAAGACTTTTGAAGACCTTGAGAATTTTTTAGATAATTGTGAAAGACTTAATAAAATTAAGCAAAAAATCTCTAGAGCATTAAGCTTAGGAAGAGCATTGTCTAAATATGAAGAGGTGTATGTAAGAAAATGGGTTGAAGAATATAATTATGATTTTGATGTTATTGAAGAGGGACTAAAAAGGAGTACCTCTACAACTAATCCATCAATTAAATATATAGATGCAATAATTTCTAGTTGGTATAAAAAGGGATTTAAAACAGTTGATGATATACTTGAAGGAGAAAACCCTAAACAAGTAGAAAATACTAAAAGAGAGGTAAAAAGAATTACTGTAGAAAAGAAAAAAAGCTATCAGAGTTATTCTCAAAGAGAATATGATAGTTCAGACGATTTCTATGATGATATATAGAGAGGAGGTTATCGTATGCAAAGTGAAGCGTATAAAAAAGTTGAAAGAGATTTTAGTATAAAGAGGCAGCATGCTCAAAGTGATGCAAAACGCTTTAAAAAGAATGTATATGATGATAATCCAAAACTTGCTGAAATTGAAGATAAAATAAATAAAATATCTATTAAATCTATAAAATCTAGAATTTTTTCTGATGATTTAAGTCGTCAAATAGAGCAAGATAAACTCACATCACAGCTAGACAGATTAAATAGAGAGTATGAGGAACAATTATCTATAATTGGATTAAGTAAAAGAGATTTTGAACCTAAATATGAGTGTTCAAAATGTGGCGATACTGGTTTTGTTGGAAATAAAATGTGTAGTTGTTTTAATCAACAATTAATAAACGAATCTTTTAAACAATCAAATATGTTTAAGGTAAAAGATGAAAATTTTGCAACTTTTGATTTTGGATATTATTCATCTTCAAATGATAAGGAAAAATATGGTATAGAGAAATCTCCTCTTGAAAATATAGATGCAATTAGAAAACTAGCATATAACTTTTCACATAATTTAGAAGATCCAGCACAAAAAAATTTATTATTTACAGGAAGTACTGGACTAGGCAAGACATTTTTAGCAAATTGTGTCGCATCAGAAACAATTAAACAAGGAAAGAGTGTTATATATCAAACAGCACCAATTCTTTTAGATAAAATGGTGGACTATAAATTTAAATTTAACAAAACAGATAGTGAAAGAGAAGAGTACGATAAAATCTTTGACGTAGATTTACTTATTATAGATGATTTGGGTACTGAATCTATGAATAGTGCAAAATTTAGTGAATTATTTAATATCCTTAATACACGATTATTAAAAAACAAAAAAATATTAATATCAACAAACTTAACACCACAGGAAATAAAAAGAGAATATGAAGAAAGAATTTTTTCTAGATTTGTTGGTGATTTTATAATATGTAGGTTTGTTGGTGAGGATATAAGACTACTTAAAAAGAAATTGACAAGATAAAAATCTTGTCAATTTTTCTTGCGTTTTTTTCAATAAGTGATATAATAATTTCGCATATTTTTTTAATATATTCAAAAAATAATTTTAAGGATGTGATTAAAGTGAATAATTTCAAATTTTATGTTTTAGGAAATTTTTCTCCAAATATAAGAACATTTGGAAAATGTAAAAGCACTTGCTATATGCTAATGGGATTTAAAAGAATAATGTTTTTAGATTTTGGAGCAGGAATATTTCATGATTTTAAACGTATTATTGAGGAAAAGAAAATTGATTTTAGCCAAATAATTATAATTATTTCTCATAATCATATAGACCATAATTTTTCACTACTGGAACTTTCATCATATCTTGAAAAATACAATAGAAAAAATGGTACAAAAGTGAAAGTTAAGGTTGTAATGCCTAAAAGAAGTATAATATATTCATTAGCTAATAAAAGTAGAGTACTTGATGTATATATTTTAAACGAAGAGTTTAAAATGAATATTGGTGGAGCGAAATTTTCTTTTTGCAAGACTATACATAAAGGTGAATCTTATGCGACAAAGATAGAATATAAAAATAAAGTATTTGTATATACATCTGATATTGCAAGATACTCAAATAAACTTAAGGATTTTATTAAAAACAGTGATACTGTTTTAGTAGACGCTGGATATCCGAACAAAAAAATAGATAATTTTAGAAATTATCATGGAAGGACTAAAGATATCTTAAATGAAACCGCAAAACAGAATGTAAAGAAAATATATGCAACGCATCTTAGATTCTTCTCAAAATACGAAGATTATAAAAAATGTTTTCCTATAAATCAAAATATAGAATTGGTTTTAGAAAACAATGAATATGATCTTTTTAAATAAAAAAGCGAATACATGTAGTTTATGTATTCGCTTTTATTTCTTAAAAATTATATTCTTCACGTTTTCTTTCTATTTTAAGTAATTGCTCATAAAGTTTTTCTTCTCTTTCTGATATATCTTCTGGAAGATCGATATGTACTTTTAGATTTAAATCGCCACGTGATCCATTTTCTGTTATATATCCTTTATTTGGAACTGTTACCATCTCACCATCTCTTAGATGTTTTGGAAGAGAAACAAATAACTTTTCATCCATTATTTGAATTTTATATTTTCCTCCAAGTGCTGCTACAGCAGGTGTTATGTTGATTTCTTTGATAAAGTCAGAACCAGATATTTTAAGCTCATTGTCTTCTAGTAATTTAACATGAATTATTAAATCACCATTCTTTCCGCCATTCTTTCCAGGATTTCCAAGAGCTGCAAGTCTAATTTTATCTCCATTTTTTATTCCTACAGGAACTTTTACAGAAAATGTTTTCATTCCTGTTTTATATGCTTTTATAGCAATTTTCTTTTCTGCACCGAAGAAACCTTCTTCAATACTTACATCTAAATGCGTAACTATATCTGTTCCTTTTATAGGCTTCACTTTTTTATCTGGAGAATCTATATCGCTATTTGTTGTGTCACCCTTTTTAAATCCAAGGATTTGATTTAAAATATCGTTAAACACATTTGCACCAGATTTTATTTCGTATTTTACGTCAGAAAGACCAGACTCGATATTTGCAAAACCATAACCGTATTTTGCAACTTGTCTATCATATTTTCTTCTTTTTTCTGCATCCATTAATACAGCATAAGCCTCGTTTATATCTTTAAATTTTTCTTCTGCTGCGGGTTCTTTATTTTTGTCTGGATGGTACTCTTTTGCAAGTCTTCTAAAGTTTAATTTTATATCTTGATCAGAACTTTTTCTGTTTACTTCTAATATGGCATAATAGTTTTTGTATTTCATATAGTACCCCTTTAAAAACTAATTGTTTACTGATTTTTATTATATCATACTTTATATAAAATTCAAGAATATTAACTTGCTTTTTTATTTTTTTTTTAGTATAATATGGGAGTAAAAACACAAATGGAGGTATGAATATAATGGACATTAATGATGAAAACTTTTTATCTGCACAAAAAATTGTACCGGTAAAAATTGAAGAAGAAATGAAAAGATCATACATAGATTACGCAATGAGTGTTATCGTTTCTCGTGCACTTCCAGATGTAAGAGATGGTTTAAAACCTGTTCATAGAAGAATATTATATACAATGAATAATTTAACTTTATGGCCAGAAAAACCATACAGAAAATCTGCAAGTATTGTTGGAGACGCAATGGGTAATTACCATCCACATGGTGACGCTGCAATATATGACGCTTTAGTTCGTTTATCACAAAACTTTTCATTAAGATATCCTTTAGTTGATGGTCACGGAAACTTTGGATCTATGGATAATGATCCACCAGCTGCAATGAGATATACAGAAGCTAAACTTGAAAAGATAGCTTTAGAAATGTTAGGAGACTTAGACAAGGATACAGTAGACTTCGTACCTAACTATGATGATAGATTAAAAGAGCCTTCTGTACTACCCGCAAAATTACCTTATCTTTTAATAAATGGAGCATATGGTATTGCTGTTGGTATGGCTTCAAATATACCACCACATAACTTATCTGAAGTTGTAGATGGTACTATTGCTCAATTAGAAAATCCAGAAATTACAAATGAAGAATTGATGCAATATATTAAAGGACCAGATTTTCCTACTGCTGGTATTATAGTTGGAAAAGAAGGAATTAAGGATGCATATACTACTGGACGTGGTAAGGTTTGTTTAAGAGCAAAGGCCGAAATAGAAGAAGATAATAGAGGAAGATTTAGAATAATTGTCACTGAAATTCCATATCAAGTAAATAAAGCTGCACTTGTAGAAAACATTGCAAAACTTGTACAAGCTAAAACTCTTGAAGGAATATCAGACTTAAGAGATGAAACAGATAGAGAATCTGGAATGGATTGTTCTGTTCGTATTGTAATCGAACTAAAAAGGGATGCAAATCCAAACGTTGTTTTAAATCAGCTATATAAACATACTCAATTACAAAATACTCAAAGTATGTTAATGCTTGCAATTGTTGATGGTGTTCCTAAAGTATTAACTTTAAGAGAGATACTTGCCGAATACATTAAACATAGAGAAAATGTTGTAATTAGAAGAACAAAATTTGATCTTGCAAAAACAGAAGCAAGAATTCATATTTTAGAAGGATTAAGAATTGCAATTGATCATATAGATGAAGTTATACATGTAATTAGAAATTCTTATGATAATGCATTGCAAAACTTAATGCAAACATTTGGACTTAGTGAAATTCAAGCTCAAGCTATATTAGATATGAGACTTGCAAGATTACAAGGACTTCAAAGAGATAAGATTGAAGAAGAATACAATGAGCTATTAGCTCTTGCTAAACACTTAAGAGAGATTCTTGCATCAGAAGAGCTTGTAAGAAATATAATTAAAGATGAATTATTAGAATTAAAAGCAAAATTTGGTGATGAGAGAAAAACTGAAATTACTCATGGTGAAGGGGATATTGACATTGAGTCTTTAATAAAAGAAGAAAATAATGTTGTTACACTTACTCACTTTGGATATATTAAGAGAGTATCTGCAGATACATATAAGAGTCAAAGACGTGGTGGAAAAGGATTAACTGGAATGAATACTCGTGAAGAGGATTTCGTTGAACACATCTTTGTTACTTCAACGCATAATAGTCTTATGTTCTTTACTAATACTGGTAAAGTATTTAGACTTAAAACATATGAGCTTCCAGAGGCAAGTAGAACTGCAAAAGGTACAGCTATAGTTAACTTATTGCAACTTTCACAAGGTGAAAAAGTTACAGCAGTTATGCCAGTTGAAGACTTTAATGATGAATCACTATATGTATTAATGGCAACAGCAAACGGACTAATTAAGAAAACTAGTCTTTGCGAGTATTCTAATATTAGAAAGACTGGAATTCAAGCAATTACTTTAAAAGAAGATGATGAACTAATTGATGTAAGACTTACAGATGGTAATAATGATATAATAATGGTTACAAGAGAAGGATTATCAATTAGATTTAAAGAGGAAGAAGTAAGAGCAGTTGGAAGAACATCTATGGGTGTTAAAGGAATTGCTTTAGGTAAAGAGGATAAAGTAGTTGGAATGGAGCCAATAAAAGAAGATAATGGATATGTTCTTGCTATAACTGAAAATGGCTTTGGAAAGAGAACTGAACTTGAAGAATATAGATGTCAAGGCAGAGCAGGTAAAGGTGTTCTAACATATAAAGTAACATCTAAAACTGGAAATATAGTTGGAGTAAAACTTGTTAATGATAATGATGAAGTAATGTTAATTACAGATACAGGAATAATAATAAGATTAAATGTAAATGATATTAGTATTCTTGGTAGAAATACACAAGGTGTAACTCTTATGAGAACATCAGATGGTGGTAAAGTAATAAATATTGCAAAAGTTCCTCAAGAAGATGAAGAGGAAGAATAAAATATATAATTTAAGAGTATAGAGAAATCTATACTCTTTTTTTAAAAAAAGATAAATTTGTGGTATAATATATTTCGTGTAATATAAATCTATAATTTACTTTTATAATTAAGGTGAAGTTTAACATAATATGTTTTAAAAATCTATGATTTGTGTTATAATAATATTATTGTAAAGGAGGAATCTATATGTTTGAGTTTAACAAACAAAATATAAAAAAGATTCTATTAATTATTACTTATACAATTTTACTTTGTTTTGCTTTAATTAACTTTAAATTTGTACTTAATGTTATTGGATATATTTTAAATTTATTAAAACCATTTATCTTTGGCTTTTGTATAGCATTTATTTTAAATATTCCATTAAGTAAGATAGAAAATATAATTTCAAAACTAAAGAAAAACAAGAAGAATAAAAAGAAAAAAGATATTCAAGGAGTAAATAAACCAAACAAAAAAGTTAGAGCATTTTCAATAATGATGTCTTTAATTATTTTTATTGGAATAATATTTTTCACTTTATTTTTAGTAATACCAGAATTTATTAATACAATTAGTATCTTAAAAGAAAATGTTCCTAATGCATTTGATCAGGCAAAAGAATGGACGATGAATTTGATGGATAGTAATCCTAGAATTCTAGAGAAAATTAATGAAATAAAGCCCGATTGGAATAAAGTAGATGCTAGCGTAACTGAATTTGTAAAAAAAGCTGCAACTGGACTTATTGGATTTTCTATTGAATTTGTTGTAGGTGTATTTTCAGGATTAATTAATTTCTTTATGGGAATTATTTTTGCTGTTTATATGCTATCACAAAAAGAAAAATTTTTGTCTCAAATTAAACGAATATGTGTAACTTATATTTCAAAAGAAAAATGTGAAAAAATATTTAAAATAGGAAGTATAACAAATGACACTTTTAAGAAGTTTTTTGGTGGTCAATTTATTGAAGCGATTCTTCTTGGCGTAATGTGTTTTATTGGAATGACAATATTTAAAATGCCTTATGCATTAACAATTTCAGTACTTATTGGAGTGACTGCATTAATACCAGTTTTTGGTGCATTCTTTGGTACAGGAATTGGTGCAATTCTTATTCTTGCTGTTGATCCAGCAAAGGCATTTTGGTTTGTTATCTACATTTTAGTTATACAACAAATAGATGGAAATTTAATTTATCCTAAAGTAGTTGGTGATTCTGTAGGACTTCCAGCAATATGGGTAATGCTTGCGGTCTTAGTTGGAGGAAATAGTTTGGGAATAATTGGAATGCTTGTTGGTGTACCAATTGCATCTGTTATATATAAACTTATAAAAGAAAAAGTTAATAAAGGTGAAAAAGCATAAAAAATAATACATTAATTTAGGTGAGTATATAAATTATACTCACTTTTCTATTGAAAAAAGAATTTTTTTAAAATAAAATAAGAGTATAAGGTATGGAGGTAAAATATGAAAAATTCAAAATTTACAAGAGTTATAATTATTTTATTGTTACTTATTATTTTGACTTTAGCAATAACAGCAATGGTATTTTTCTTTATGAATAAATCTAATGTTAATAAATTAAATGATATTACACAAGCAAAAAATGATTGTGAAACACAAATCATGGAGAAGGATTTAAAAATTAGTGAATTAGAGACAACAAGAGATAATTTACAAAAATCATTAGATGATATCAATAATGAAGAGTTTTCAAATTTTGTGTATGATTACAAGAAATATAGTACAGATACCGTAAGAATAACAGAACATGGAATTGATAAAATGGGAATGAGTGTAAGTAGAAATCTTGATGGTAATATTGAAATGTGTGTTTATGATAAAACATATATTTCTGGATATTCAGGAGAGGTTTCAAGAGAGAATAAACCTATTGATGGACTATTTGGAAAAGTTTCTAAATGTTATATTTATAACTTAGGAAATGGAATTAATCCACAAGTATTATTTTTATTAGAAAATGGTAAAGTACAATATATAGACACAAATGCTTTATCAAAGGGAAATTTTATAATAGGTGGAACACTAGATGTAGAGAAAGTTGTAGATATTATAGAAGTTAACGTAGGTTATTCTGGTGCTGGTGGACATATAGCCTTTGCTACAATTGATGTAAATGGAAATGTAAAAGTATTTAATGAATTAAAATAGTTTATATAAAATCTATAAAATTAAGTGAAAATACAAAAGAATAAGGAAAATAAGCCTTATTCTTTATTTTTTGCAAAAAGTATGATATAATAATTATGTTTAGTATACTATATGATCGCTGGTCTTATGACGAGAGGAAAGTCCGGACACTATAGAGCAGGGTGCTAGATAACGTCTAGTGGGAGTAATCCTAAGGAAAGTGCAACAGAAAATTACCGCTACATTTGTAGTAAGGGTGAAAACGTGAGGTAAGAGCTCACGAGCTTTTGTGGAGACATGAAAGCGGTGTAAACCCCACCTAGTGCAACTCCAGAAGAAAACGTTTGTAGGTTGCTCGCCAAGTTTTGAGTTGGAGGCTTGAAATATATAGCAATATATATTCTAGATAAATGATCATTTAATACAGAATCCGGCTTATTATATGCTAAATATTAAAAAAAGCTCAACTTTGAGCTTTTTTTTGACAATAAAATAATATGATGTTATTATTTATACATAGAATATATATTTACTATTTTTTTAATAAAAAGGAGGAGTTGTTATGAATAAATTAGAAATAAAATGTAATTATTGTGGCAAGAATATACTACGGGAATGAAAAGGTTTTTATTCGAAATGATGGAATACTTTGCATGCATTGCTATAATAGCATTGGTAAGGAATATTTAGGAGAAGTTAAAAATTCAATTGAAACGATTAAAACTTTATTAAACATGCATGATAAGAAACAAAAAGAATTTTTATCTGATGAACATTTTTTAAAAGAGCGTTCTTATGAGAAATCGGTGCCTAAAAATAAAGAAATAAAATCCACAAAAATAAACATAAAAGATATATATAAAGAGGTTTCTTCAAATATAATTGATCAAAATGAGCAAATTAGAAACATATTGTCTGTTTTGGTAAGAAACAATATGACAAATAATCCATTTTTTAAAAGTAATATGTTTCTTATTGGTGGAACTGGAAATGGAAAAACAGAGACAATAAAGCAAATAGCTAAAAGATTGAACATTCCATATGTACTTGAAGATTCATCTAAATATACTCAAGAAGGTTATGTTGGGGAAAGTGTGGAAAATGCGATTATAAAATTAATAGATGCTTGCAATGGTGATATATCTAAAGCAAAACGTGGTATTATTATTTTTGATGAAATAGACAAAAAGACAGATAATGGAGATAAGTGTAAAGTATCTACTAGTAGTGTTCAAGACAGCTTATTAAAAATCATAGAAGGAACCGTAATTCATACTATAAAAGGCACAATTAATACAGAATTTATTACATTTGTTTTTATTGGTGCATGTGAGAATACTTTTGAAGAAAGAAGAAAGAGACTAAGTGGTAAAGGAAAAATAGGATTCTCAAATGATGACAATACAGATAATGAATTTAAAAATAATTCATTTATATCACAAGATTTAATCAATTCTGGATTTAAAAGTGAATTTGTAGGTCGTATAGATATAATTCAAGAATTTAATGAAATGGATATAAATATGGCAACTAAAATTATAAATGAATCTAAAATATCTATATTTGATTTCTATATTGAGGAACTAAAAAAAATAAGAGTAAATATTATAATGGATAGAGAAAAAGTAGTTCAAAATATTGCTAAAAGAGCGATTTCATTAGGGATTGGAGCAAGAGGAATAAGACAAATAGTTGTAGATATGTTTAAAAATATCTATTCTCAGATTCTAATTGAAGATTTTACTATATCTGAAAGATATGATTTGTATATATCAGAAAATTTGGTTTATAATAACAATGATTTTACATTATGTAAAAAGAAAATCCAAAATTAATTGCTATCAATATGCAAATAAATGTCAATTATATTGACATTTATTTTTTTTTATAATAAAATTTAAATAGTAAAAATTCACGAGATTGGAGGTAAAATTATGGACTTTAAAGCATTAGAGGGAAAAAACGTTGAGATACAGGTAGGAGACAATACATATAAAAGACACGCAATAGAAACACACTACATTCAACTTGGTGAAAGTTATATCGATATTGTAAAACAATATGTTTCTCCTATATATGAAGAGGGAGATATTGTTTCGTTTAGTGAAAAGATAATTTCTTTATGTCAAAAAAACATTGTATACAAAAAGGATGTCAAAGTTTCAGGACTTGCTAAATTCTTATCTAAATTTGCTATGAGAAGCGATGCTGGTGTTGGAGTAGATAATCCATATAAAATGCAATTTGCTATAGATCTTAATGGAAGACTAAAAGTAATATGGGCTGCAATAGCAGGTGGTATTTGTAAATTATTTGGTAAGAGAGGAGTTTTCTATGAAATTGTAGGTCAAGAAGTAAGTGGACTTGACGGATTTTATGGAGATGTATTCTCAGATTATTCTGAATTTGGAATTAGAATTCCAAAAGATCCAAACGGAGTATGTAATGAAATCTATAAAGCAACAGGTGTAAAATCTATGATTGTTGATGCTAATGATTTCAACCAAGAAATCTTAGGAAAAGCAGATGCAATTGAATATACTGATGAAGAACTTATTGGTATGATTAAAGATAATCCATGTGGACAAACAAAAACACTTACACCAATGGTATTAATTAGAAAACAATAATACATAAGATAAAAAATTATCAAAGAAAAGAGGTTGAATTATGGATAGTTTATTGCAGATGAATAAATTTGAGGTTATGGATTTACCTGGAATGAACACATTAGCTTTTTTAGTTGAAAGAGATTTAGACGCATATAACCAAGGTTATGCATTCTTATCTCTTGAAAAATTAAGAAGCGTTGAAGTACAAGAAGCAGGACAAATTAAAAAGATTTTTAATGTGCTAATTGAAGATCCAGAGGATGAAGACGATATTGTTCTATTAACTTTGACAGATAAAAAAGCTTTTTTAAGCACAGGAATATTAGATAAAGATGGATTTAGAACACAAGCTACTAATGTTCCTTTAAGTTATGGATCAATATTTAATGTTGAAGGAATTGAGTATAGAGATGTTGCTTATACACCAGATATGAAAAGAAACTTCTCAATAATAGATTCGCAAACAGGAGAAGAAGTAAAACCTTCTCTTTATAGAGATGAAAATGGTGAGGTTAAAGGTAGATGTAAGATTATGCCTAATAGACCATATATTGTTCTTGAAGTAAAGGTTACAGAAGAAGCTATGGCAAGACATATAATGATGGAACAAGAAGCAGAAGCAGAAGAAAGTATAATATAAGGAGGAAAATAAAATGAAGAAAAAATCAATGATTAAAGATGGAACTGTAGAGATTGATGGAGCAGTTGTTGCAGAAAAAAATAGAAAACTTGATGTTATAGATGCAAAAGCTATACAAAAAGATAAAGTTAAAGATATAACTCAAGAAAAAATTAGAGAAGCAAATGGAGAAAAAACTGTAGAGCAAAAAGAAATACAGGAATAATAGTTACACTATAAAATTTTATAGAGAGGGATATGTAGAATGAGTAGAATTTTCGATGAATTCAAAGAAAAATTACCATTACTTGTTACACTATCTGGTGTAGCATCTGTAGTAATTGGAGGTTCATTAACAAAGGCTATTGTAGATGCAAAGCTTGCAGGTTCTAAATCAATACTTGCAGATGCGGTAATGAATAGTATAAATAATATAACTAATTTTTCTTTTCTTACAGGTATGTTTGCAGATTTTGGTTTATTTTTAAAAATCACTTTAGGTATATTTGCAATAGTATTTATATTGTATTTTATGGCTAAATATAATGAATCTAATAAGAGCGAATATGAGGGAAAAGAAAATGGTTCAAGCCAATGGAGTAATGGTACCGAAGATTATAAACATGACTCTAATGGTAAAGAAATATTAAACAAAAAAGAAGGATTTATATTAAGTAGAAAACACTATTTAGGAACAGATCTTAAAAAAGTTGGTATAAACAAAAATATACTAGTAGTCGGTGGTTCTGGTGCTGGTAAAACAGCATGTTATATTAAACCTAATATTATGCAATGTTTAGGATCATATATTATTACTGACCCTAAAGGTGAACTATATAAAGAGACTTCTGAATATTTAAAAAGAGAAGGTTACGAGGTTAGAGCATTTAATCTTGTTAACCCAACATATAGTGATTTTTATAACCCTATATCTAATATTTGTTCAGACCAAGATGTTGATACATTAGCACATATTCTTGTTACTGGTGCAAATAAAGAAGGTGGCGGTGGAGATGACCCATTTTGGGATAACACTGCAAAAATGCTTATATGTGCAACTATATATTATGTATTATCTGTATTACCTTTAGAACAACAAAATATAGGAAGTTGTTTAAATATTATTCGTCAAGGTGGTGCGGATAGTTCTATATTTGAAAAATTATTTATAGATGACTTAAAACCTGAACATCCAGGTAGAATACAATACGAATCATTTAAAACTGCTGCAGATAAAACAATGCAAAGTATTGTTATTTCTTCTATTTCTAAAATGCGTGTATTTGATATGCCAGCAATTCAAAGAATTACATCATCAAATAGTATAGATTTTAGAAGTGTAGCAAAGAAGAAGACAGTTATTTATGTTATTACATCAGCTGCAGAAAGTACATATGATTTCGTATCTACAATGTTCTTTAGCCAGATGTTTTCTATATTATATAAACAAGCAGATGATTATGGCTCAAGGCTACCAAATCAAGTATATTTCTTACTAGATGAGTTTGCAAATATTGGTCAAATACCAGACTTTCAAAAGAAACTTTCTACTACAAGAAGTTTAGGTATAAGTATATCAATAATTGTTCAGTCTCTTGACCAATTAGAAGCTTTATATAAAGAATCTTATGAAAATATTCTTGGTAACTGTGATACACAGTTGTTACTTGGTACAAACTCACAAAAAACTGCAGAGTATTTTTCAAAGAGTTTAGGACAAACAACAATAAAAATACAACAAAAATCTATCAACAAAGATAAAGATGAATCTAAAAAACAAGGTGTATCTATAAGTACTCAAAGACAAGCAAGAGACCTTATGACAGTTGATGAAATAAGAAGATTAGATAATAATAAAGAAATTATTATGGTTAGAGGTTTAAAACCAATTCTTGCAGAAAAAGCATGGTATTATAAATATCATCCAAAGAAAGATATAATTGAATCATTAAAAATAGCAAGTATCAAGGAAATGCCAATACCAGAAGCAGTTCCATATTCATATTTTGATGTTCAACAATATTTAGCTGATAGAAAAAGAAGAGCTCAAGAAATATTAAAATCTAGATCAAAAGATGTAGAAGTAGATACTTCTTCAATGAGTTCTGCCTCAACACAGTCTTCTCAAACAACATCAAAAGATGATTTCCAAATAGATTTAGGAACACCATCTGCAACACAGACTCAAGCCAAACCATATTCTGCTCATAAAAATAGAGAAGCAGAGATTGATACAAGTCCACTTGCAGAAGGAATGGGAAGCGCTTCATATAATGATTTATATGAAAATAGCGATTTTGATCCTATTTCACATGTTTCTAAAAAGAAAAAATCATCTTCATCTTCTAGTGACGATTTTGATTTACAATCAGAACTTGAATCTAAATTTGACAAATTGTTTGGAAGTTCTGGAAGCAGTAATGATTTTTAGTATAATAAAAGGATTTAAGAGTATTGTCTTAAATCCTTTTTTCAAGTCTTATTTCTTGTATATTTATAATCTATATAGTATAATTTAGATATGTGGAGGAATATATGGATAAAGTAAAAGGGATATCTATTATAATTATTGCAATTGTATCAGTAATCGTTATGATATTTATAGCAAATATGTTACTTGATACGACTGGTACAATAAATCAAGGCAATTTTAGAGTTAGTGATGTAATTATTGAATCTTCTGCATCTTTGACAGAAGTTCAGGACGATAAATTAGAGGTAAAAAAATTATCAGATTTTGTTTTTGATGTATCACAAACAAATACAATTTCTATATTATTAGAAGCAAATACAGAAGCTTCTCAAATAAAGATTGAAAATTTAAAAATAGAAGAGCCAATATTAAAAGGAAATATGAATATTTGTCAAAAAGATTATGATAAATATAATATTACACCAGAGCTTACTTCGATTCCTATATATTTAGAAAGAGAAGATGGAAAATATATAATAAGATTATTATTAGATAATGATAAAGTTATTATGGACAAAAGCGTAGATGATACTATAGAGGAGATACAATATGATGCTACAATATTTAAGACTTTAAATATAAATACTGATGATTTAAAATTTAAAGTTTCATTCGATCTTGTAATTACAGATAATGTTGGAAAGACGGTATCTACTACTATATCTATGAATATGCCAACAGATGAAACTTTTCTAAAAGGAATGTCAATCTTAAGGCAAGATGCATCAAAATATATATTTACAATAATTAAATAAAATATAAAAAAGTATTGAAAAAGCATAGAATATATTGTATAATAATCACATGCCAAGCGATAGAGTACTGTGAACCTTGTCAGATCCGGAAGGAAGCAGCAATAAGCAATATACTCTATGTGCTTGGTTTTTTTTGGAGGTTAAAATGGGATACATAGCATTATATAGAAAATATAGACCAGATACATTTGGAAATATTATAGGTCAAGAAAATGTAACTAGAATTCTTAGAAATCAGATAAAAAATGGAAAAATATCTCATGCTTATTTATTTAGTGGAACAAGAGGAACAGGAAAAACAAGTGCAGCTAAAGTTTTTGCAAGAGCTATTAATTGTTTAAATCCAAAAGATGGTGAACCATGTAATGAATGTGAGGTATGTAAGGGTATTTTAAATGGTAATATTACAGATGTAATTGAGATGGATGCCGCATCAAATAATAGCGTTGAAAATATTCGTCAAATAAGGCAAGAAGTTGTATATGCTACTGTTGATGTAAAGTATAGAGTATATATAATAGATGAGGTACATATGCTTACTACGAGTGCTTTTAATGCACTATTAAAAACTCTTGAAGAACCTCCTGCAAATGTTGTATTTATACTTGCAACAACAGAACAACATAAGATACCAGTAACTATTTTATCTAGATGTTTAAAGTTTGATTTTAATAGATTATCCGAGGATGATTTATATAAGAGAATTAAGTATGTTTTAGAATGTGAAAACGTTAAGTATGAAGATGAGGCTTGTAAATATATTGCAACCCTTGCTGATGGAGCCGCAAGAGATGCTCTTAGTATATTAGATAGATGCATTTCTGAATCTGATGGAGTTTTAAAATATGAGGATGTTCAAAACATAGTAGGAGCAATAGATAAAAATGTAATAGATAAAGTTACAGATAGTATTTTAAGCTACGATTCTATAGCAGCAATAGAGCAAGTAGATGAAGTGATAAAAAAAGGAAAAGATTTAAGGCAATTTGCCTTTGAACTTACAAGTGGGTTTTTAAATAGACTTATAAAAACAGACGAAAATAAAGAAAGATATGTTCAAATAATAGATAGGCTATCTAGTTTAGATAATGATTTAAAAGCAACTACAAGAAAAGAAATTGTATTAAAAGCATGTCTTGTACAGCTTTGTAGTATTAAGGAAAAAAATAACGTATCATCTGCTTCTTCTCCTGATATTGCATATTTAAAGAAAATTGAGTCTTTAGAAAAACAAATAGTTGATCTTACAAACAGGATAAATAGTGGAGCGTTTAGAGAAAATAATAATATAGAACAGTCAAATATCCAGACACCAAGGGTAAATATTAGTGCTACAACAACGAAAGAAGATGTTGTTAAAGAAGAGAATTTAACAGAATTCCCAAACACAGAAGAATTTAAAAAAGCTATAATAGAAAAGGGAAAAATAAAATTATATTCTGCTCTTGCTGGTGCAAAAATGTATGTAGATGATGTTATTAGAATAATAACTACGAATTCTTTTGCATATAAGTTATTAACAAGTGATGAGAGTGCAGAAACAATTGCTCAAATTCTTTATGAAAAGTATAGTATAAATAAAAATATAATACTTGAATTAAGAACTGAGAGTGGAGAGTCTATTTCTAAAATAGAAAAAATATTAAAAGATAACAATATTGAATATACTAAACTTGATTAAACTTGAAAAAGAGAATAAAGTATATTATAATATGGATTGTATGAAAGGATGGATATAATATGGGAAATAAATATGGTGGATTTCCAGGCGGTGGCATGGGAAATATGCAAAACTTATTAAAACAAGCACAAAAAATGCAGGCTGATATGCAAAAGAAACAAGAGGCTGTAGCTTCTAAAGAGATAGAGACTTCTGCAGGTGGCGGAGCTGTAGTAGTTAGAGCAACTGGAGATAAATTAATAAAAGAAATTATAATTAAGAAAGATGTAGTAGATCCTGATGATGTAGAAATGCTACAAGATTTAGTATTAACAGCGGTCAATGAAGCTTTGAAAAAAGCAGATTCTATGATGGAGCAAGAAATGGGTTCATTTAATATTCCAGGTCTATTCTAGGTGGTAAAATGTATTCAGATACAGTAAATAAATTAATTAATCAGTTTGAGAGACTCCCAGGAATTGGACATAAAAGTGCAGTAAGACTTGCTTTTTATATTTTAGAATCTAATGAACAAGTTGCACAAGAAATGGCAAAAACATTAATAGAAGCAAAGCAAAATGTCAAATTTTGTTCAGTTTGCTTTAACTTAACAGAAAAAGATCCTTGTAATATCTGTTCGGATAAAAAAAGAGATGATTCTGTTATATGTGTAGTAGAAAATGTTAAAGATGTTGTTGCTATGGAAAAGACACATGAGTTTAGAGGGCAATATCATGTATTGCATGGGTCTATATCTCCAATGAATAATATTACTGCTGGAGATATAAAGATAAAAGAATTGCTTCAACGATTAAGCGATGATAAAATAAAAGAAGTTATTCTTGCAACAAATCCTACTGTAGAGGGAGAAGCTACTGCAATGTATATTTCAAGACTTATTAAACCACTTGGGATAAGTGTTACTCGTATAGCACATGGAATTCCTGTAGGAGGAGATTTAGAATATACTGATGAAATAACTTTAATTAAAGCGCTTGAAGGAAGAAGAGAAATGTAAATAGGTGCTTTGGCACCTATTATTTTTTTGAGGTGAAGAAATGAAAATTGGATTTTTTGATTCTGGACTTGGAGGTCTTACCGTCTTAAAAGAAGCAATTGACAATGAGGCCTTAAGTGAGGATATATATTATTTAGCTGATACTAAAAATACTCCATATGGTACTAAGGATGAAGAATTTGTGCATAGCGCTATAATGAATAATATAGACTATTTAGTAAGTATAGGCTGTAATCCAATAGTTATAGCCTGCAATACAGCTACAAGCTTATGCATTAATGATTTAAGAAAAAAATATGAAAATATAATTTTTATTGGAACAGAACCTGCTGTAAAAGTTGCTGCAGATGAAAAACTGAATAAAAAAATTTTAGTACTTGCAACAAGTATAACAGTAAAACAGGAAAAGCTATTAAATTTAATAGAGGAACTAAATATTAAAGATGAGGTTGTTTTACGTTCAGCAGATGATTTGGTTAGATTTGCTGAAAGTACAGATTTTAGTAACTTGACACAACAAGAAAATGAGTATATTAAGTCAATACTTATAGATTATGATTTGGAAAAATTTAGTCATATTGTTTTAGGATGTACACATTTTCCGTTGTTTAAAAAGAATTTTAAAAGTGTAATTGAAGATATTTGTCCAAAAGCAGAGATTCAAGTAATTGATGGAGCAAAAGGTATTTCTAAGAATCTTATTAATAGTATAAATAGATTAAGTGAAAGAAATGAATATATTCCTAGTAATAAAAAGATAACAATTATTACTACAAGTTCAAAGGATAGCTTTACTATTAGGTCGAAACAAATACTAGAAATAAGTGATAAGGAAGTGGAATATAAATTACATTAAAATTACAAAAAAATTTCACCAAATAGTAGCAATATTTTTTTGTACGTGATATAATTAGAACAGCTTTGAAAAGTTAATGAGGTGTATATATATGAATGATAAAAAAATCTTAATAGTTGATGATGAAAAAGCAATAGTAGATATCTTAAAATTTAATCTTGAAAAAGAAGGATTTACTACTACTGTAGCATACGATGGAGAAGAGGCTATTAAAATAGCTTTATCTGTAAATCCAGATTTAATATTATTAGATTTAATGTTACCTAAAATCGATGGATTTAATGTATGTAAAAAACTTAGAAAAAGTTTAGTTTGTCCAATTATTATGCTTACTGCTAAAGAAGAAGTAGTGGACAAGATTATAGGTCTTGAACTTGGCGCAGATGATTATATGACTAAACCATTTAGCATAAGAGAAGTTATTGCTAGGGTTAAAGCTAACTTAAGAAAACATACTTTACCAGAAGTAGAAGAAGATAAAAACTACGCTAAAAATAAAATTAAAGTTAAAGATATGATTATTGATCCAGAGAGATATATAGCAATTGTTGCTGGAAAAACAATTGATTTAACAATAAAAGAATTTGAACTTTTAAAACTATTATCTACAAATCCAAATCAAGTATTTACTAGAGAACAAATATTAAGAGGCGTTTGGGGATATGACTTTTATGGTGATGCAAGAACTGTTGATGTTACTGTAAGAAGATTAAGAGAAAAAATAGAAAAAAATTCAGCGGAACCACAATATGTTCAAACTAAAAGAGGAATGGGATACTACGTTTCAATATAATATAGAAAGAGAGCAAGATGTAAATAATGAAATTTTCTATGAAGAAAATTATTAGGGCTATGAGTATAATTATGGTAGTTATAGTATATATAACTACCATAATTTTATCCGGTTCAGTAATTGATACTAATAATATAATAAGTAAAAATAATATAATTGTTTTAGTTGTCTTTATATTACTTGCATATGTTTTGTCAGTAATTATTTCAAATAAGTTTATAGTGCCCTTAAAAAGGGTTGAAAAGGGATTAAAAGCTGTAAGTGAAGGAAAGTTACCAGATATATCACGAATTAAAAGCACAGAGGAATTTCCAGAATATCAAGAATTAATGAACTCATATGTATCAATGCTAAAGGTTATTAAGAAAAATACTTTTGACTTAAATAGTCAAGAAAGTAAAACTGAAATAATACTTGAACATATGGCAGATGGAGTAATGGCTTTTTCTACTACTAAAGAGATTGTTCATATGAATAAGGCAGCTATGAGGATGTTAAATATTACAGAAGTTGAAGATAATTTTGATTCTATATGTAAAAAGCTAAACCTTGCAGCAGATTATAGTAAGATAATGTATTTGCCTAATTATCAAAGTGTAGAAGCAAAATGTGAGATTGGAGATTTAGCATTAAGCGTTGTTTTTGCACCATTTTTTAGTGATGAATTAAATCCTTTAGGTGTTATAATGATAATTAGAAATATTACAGATAGTGTTAAAACAGATAATGTTAGAAAAGAATTTGTGGCTAATGTATCACACGAGTTAAAGACACCTCTTACATCTATTCGAGGATACTCTGAAACTATTATGAATGGAGACTTAACATATCAAGAAATTATGAGATTTTCTAAAGTAATAAATCAGGAAGCCAATAGGATGAGTAGAATGGTCTCTGATTTACTACAACTTTCTAGAATGGATTATAATAGAGTAAGCTTTAATCCAGTAACATTAAATACAATAGATACACTTAAGAAAATATGTGAAAAAGTAAGATTTGAAGCTGAAGAAAAAGGACACAAACTAGAACTTATTTGTTCAGAAAATACACCTAATATATATGTAGATAAAAGCTCTATTGAACAAATTGTAATTAATATATTAACAAATAGTATAAAATATACTCCAGATAATGGATTAATTAGAATATATGCAGGACCAATTGAAAACAGAGTGTATATTAAAGTAATAGATAACGGAATAGGTATTCCACAAAAAGACTTGGATAGAGTATTTGAAAGATTTTATAGAGTAGATAAAGCTAGATCTAGAAAAATGGGTGGAACAGGACTAGGTCTTTCAATTGTAAAAGAAATGGTAGAAGGAAATAACGGAACTATTGTAATGGATAGTAAACTTAACGAAGGAACAGAAGTGACTATGACTTTTCCTACTACAAAGGGATAGGTATTTTTATGATAATTTATGATACACATGCGCATTATAATGATGAAAAATTTGAAAACATTTTAAAGGAAACATTAACAGAAAATAAAAAAGCTGGTGTTGAGAAAATAAATGAAATAGGATATAACGTAGAAAGTTCAATTAAAGCAATTGAACTTTCAAATAAATATGAGGGACATTATGCTGTTATTGGAATACATCCTAGCGATGTAGATAAATGTGATGTTAAACAGATTGAAGATGTTTATAATAAATATAATAATGGTAAAATTGTAGCAATAGGTGAAATAGGACTTGATTATTACTGGGTAAAAGATAATAAAGAGGCACAAAAAGAACTATTTATTAAGCAAATAGATTTAGCAAATAAATTGAAATTACCTATAGTAGTACATTCAAGAGATGCATCTTTAGATACATATTTGACTCTTAAAGAGCATCCAGCGTTATATGGAACTTTATTACATTGCTTTTCTCCTACAGAAGATTTAGTAAGACTTGTAATAGAGAACAATTATATGGTAGCATTTGGCGGAAATATAACATATAATAGGGCTAAATCTTTCCAAAAGTATATGGATATGATACCTATAGAACAAATTGTTGTAGAGACAGATTCACCATATCTTCCGCCAGAACCATTAAGGGGAACAATAAATAGTTCAAAAAATCTTCCTATTATTATAAATAAACTTGCAGAATATAAACATATGAATGTGGAAGATGTGGAAAAAATAGTATACCGAAATTCGCTTGAATTTTTCAATATTAAAGAGTAAGATTTAACTTACTCTTTTTTTCATTTAAAAAATTGTTCTAAAATATAAATAAAAGTTAGATAAAATTAAATAGGTTAGAATTGCTATATGATAGTAGCAGAAAGTGCTTTTAAAGTATATACGAGATAATATAAAATCTATTATTATAGCCATAAGTAGAAGCCAGAATGAAAAAATAATATTTGCAACTTTAAAAAATAATATAGAAGATAAAATACATGATAATAATATTAATAGATACAGAAGAAGTATTATAGATATATTATTTGAAGAAGCAAGCTTATTTGTGTATATACATACATCTACACCAAGTATTATATAGAATATAGGATAAAGTATTTTAAATATAGTATAATTTCTTGTAATTTCATGTATTTCTATTTTTAAATTATTTATATTTAACGTTATAAGAATGCTTAGTATAATAGATAGTATTGTAAATGCTAACACTAAGTAGAATACTTTTGCATTGTAGCTTATTCTTTGCAATTTAATCACCAATAATATTATGGGTAAAAAAATAGAGTAATATAAAAATATTACTCTATATATCCAATGTATGGTAAATTTCTGTATAATTCATCATAATCTAGTCCATAGCCAACAACAAATTTATCTGGTATTTCAAAACATGTATAATCAGGTTCTAAATCAAATTCTCGTCTTTCTTTCTTATCTAAAAGAGTACATATTTTTAGCTTTTTAGGATTTTTATTTAATAAGTATTCTTTTAAATAAGTAAGAGTTCTTCCTGTATCAATAATATCTTCAACAATTAGTACATTTTTATTAGTTATATCAGTTGAAAGGTCTAGTTTTAAGTTTATTTTTCCTGTGCTTTGTGTTCCTTCATAGCTTGATACTTTCATGAAATCTAAAATAACATTAGATGGTATTCTTTTAGCAAGATCTGCTGTAAAGAATAAAGAACCTTTAAGTATACATATTAGTATAATTTCCTCATTATTAAAATCTTTTGTTATGGTTTTTGCAATTTCTTTTATACGGTCCTGGATTTTTATTTCATCAATTAAAGTTTTAATTTCCATAAAAAATTCCTCCTTATGTGTAGGATTATAACATATTTTGTCCTCAGATACAATATATTTTAAATAAATAGAAAAGTTGACATAACCATAAATGAGTGGTATAATTATAATAGACATTTTATGGAGATTAAATTAATTTAATTAAAGAAATTGGGAGGTGTGCGAAATGAAGGATAAATTATCCAAAAGCATTTGGGTTTTGATCTGGATCATAGCTATAGCTGTATTGACTTATTTTTTTGTCTTTTACAGACTAGCAGATTCTCAAAAGGTGGAGCCTATTGATGAATCACAATATAGTGTTTATACAGGAAGAAACGTTTATGAGTATTGGAGAGGAACTTTACCAGAAAATCAACAACAACTCTATGACGAATTAAAAGAGGCATATTTACAGTTCTTGCCTACTTTCTCAACACAAGTTGAGGGAAAAATCACTGTAAAACAAATGAGCGATGTGTATACAGCATTATATCAAGATCATCCCGAAATATTTTGGATGGATTCTTATCAAGCTGTTTCCACATTGACAGATAATATTAATAAACACAAAAAAATCGAATTATATTATGCTTATACAGAAGCAGAATCTAAGGAGATAAAGTCGAGACTAGAAAAGAATTATCTTAAAATCATTGAAGAAGCTAGAGAGCAAACTACTGATTTTAAGAAAATAAAATTAGTTCATGATAGGCTAATACAAACTACTACATATACAAAATATGGTAAAGATGAAGTACATGAATATCAATCTATTGTAGAAATATTTGATACCGGAAATACTGTATGTGCAGGTTATAGTTTTGCATTTAAGTTTATAATGGACGAGTTAGGTATCGATTCTATTGTGTCAAGAGATGTATCTCATGCAAATAAGAGCAATAATCATAGTTGGAACATGGTTAAACTTAGCGGAACATGGTATAATCTAGATATAACATGGGATGGTGAGAAATCTAAAGACGATGTTATTGCATACAATTATTTTCTTGAGAAAAATGATTCATTTTACAGAACCCATAAAATGCAGGAAGGAATTCCTACGAACGAAGAGTGATTAATTTCACTCTTCTTTATTTTGTTAGATTACATAACTTTACTTTAATCGTAAATTATGGTATAATATATACATGCGTGATTGGAGGATACTTTAATGGAAGATGTAAAAATAAATGTACTTTTAAATGAAGAAAAATATGAAGATGCAATTGACTTAATGAAAGATAAGTATGTAGAGCTATTTGAAGATATGCTAAATAAAAAGAATGTTGAAATACCAAAAAATCAAGATTTTTATTGTTATACTACAAGAATAATGAGTGAATATCCAAAATTCATTAATCATATAGATATGTTAAGAAAAGGAATGATAAGCAAAGATTTTAGTTATTTAGATGAAATAGAGCTTTTGAAAAATACATATAATTATTTAAAAGTAAATTATTAGAGCTATGAGAGACATAGCTCTTTTTTCGTTCTATTTTTTCTTTATTTTTCTTGCAATATGGTGTATAATATACGAGAAATAAAAAGGAGAGATAAATAAAATGGCAAATAAAATTGTTCCAATAACATTACTTACTGGATATTTAGGTTCAGGAAAAACAACATTAATAAATCATATATTAAATAATCAAGAAGGCTATAAAGTAGCAGTAATAGTAAATGATATAGGTGAAGTAAATATTGACGCAGACCTAATTGCAAAAGGTGGAGTAGTAAATCAGACAGATGATAGTTTAGTACCTTTAACAAATGGTTGTATATGTTGTACATTAAAAGTTGATTTAATGCAACAGATTGTAGATTTAATAAAGACACAACAATTTGACTATATTTTAATTGAAGCTTCAGGGATATGTGAGCCAATTCCTATTGCTCAAACTATCACAGTGCTTTCTGAGTCTACAGCTCAATATGGATTACCAAAAATCTGTAGATTAGATAATGTAGTATCTGTTGTTGATGCATTAAGACTTGCAACTGAGTTTGGATGTGGAGATAATCTGGTAAAAGAAAATATAGACGATGAAGACATAGAAAATCTATTAATTCAACAAATTGAGTTTTGCAATACAATTATTCTTAATAAAATAGATGAAGTATCTAAAGAAGAACTTGAAAAAGTAAGAAGAATAATTAAGGTGTTACAACCTAATGCTCAAATAATTGAAACTAATTTTGGAAAAGTAGATACAGATAAAATATTAAATACTAACCTTTTTGATTTTGGCAAAGCTTCAGTAAGTGCTGGATGGGTTGCAGAATTAGAGAGTGATGTTGAAGAAGAACATGATGAACATCATCATGAAGAAAATCATGAACATGGACATCATCATCACCATGACGAAAGTGAAACTGAAGAATATGGAATCAGCTCTTTTGTATATTATAGAAGAAAACCTTTTAGAGTAAAAAGATTTGAAGCGTTTTTGGATGAGTTTCCAAAGAGTGTAATTAGAGCAAAAGGATTGATTTGGCTTAGTGATGACGATTACATGTCATATTGCTTTGAACAAGCCGGAAAACAAAAAACTATATCTGAGGCTGGACAATGGATAGCTTCTGCACCTAAAAAAGAAATAGAGAAAATATTAATGTATAATCCAGATATAGAAAAGATATGGGATGTAGAGTATGGTGACAGAATGAATAAAATTGTATTTATTGGAAAAGATATGAATAAAGAGGAAATTATAAAAAAATTAGATGAATGTTTAGCAGATTTTTAAGTAAAAAAGAAGAGTAGAAATTTTTTCTACTCTTCTTCACATTCACAAGGAATTCTTCCAAGGCATGTATTATCTTCTTTACGATTTCTTAAAACTTTAATTGGGTTTGGAGCTTTTTCGTATCTATAGTCTGTAGATAATCTATAGATAGTTTTACAAATTACATTATGGCTAGGAACACAGTCTACATCATTGTTAACTATTGCTTGATATTTGAAAAAGTCACTATCTGCAGGTAGCATATTTACAGGGCAATAATCTTCTTTTGTAGAAGTTAAACATACTGTATTTTTTAATATATCTCTTACATATTCTACATTTGGACCAAGATTTAAAAGCTCAGGGAAAGTACCATCATTTCCTATTACACAACTCCAATGTTTTCCTTCATATTCTTCAAGAAGTTTAGATGCTACTTTTAAATTTGCTACTTCTTGATAGAAGCACTCTTTCCATACACATTTTACTTGTGGATCACATTCATCTTCAAGACAAGAATAATATAGATAACAAGCTGTATACATATGCATTACTAGTTTTTCTAGATTTGTCATAGATGCGTTTAAAAGACTACCATAGTGTGTTACATGATCTTCTTCAACCATTCCAATTTCTTGATATAATCTTCTTCCTAAATCTGATGGATATAAATTGCATACATTCATATAGAAATTCATAGTTTGTTGCTCTGCTGCAGTAATAATATTACAATGAAGTTTAGTAATAGTTGATACGTTATCACTATTAAACCTTCTTATTGTATCTACAGGACACCTATGATGTGCAATAGTAGGTCTTGCAGGCATTATTTCAGTATATCTACCAACAAGATATTCTGCATCTTGACCATATTCTAATTTCATTAAATTTGAATATCTATACAAATGGTCAAAGTCTTCAAGAAGAGCAAAATCTAGGGCAGCTTTTACATATTGATCTGGTTCCTTTTGAGCCATTCTTGCAGTTAAATCTACTGCTAGCAATTCATATATTATAGTTTCCTCTAGAATATTTTCATTTATAGGTTTTAAACATTGTACTTTCTTTTGTTGTTGTTGCTCAATTCGTCTAAGCTTTGCAAGTTCTCTTCTTAGGTTGTTATCTGTACAGCTTCTGCTAAAATTGTGTAAGAAAAATACTTGCTCTGTTTCGCAGCCATTCATTAAAATTACACGTGTTTTAGTGTAAGGACTTGTTTTATTTTTATCATATGCACAAGGATAAATTTCCTTCCAATTTAAATATTTTTGACCAGTAATGGGTGAATCGAATGTAAATGGATTCATTTTAAACCTCCTTATATAGTTATTATATATGTATATTTATACTAAAAAATGATTAATAATATTTAAAATAGCTTGTATATATGATATAACAATAGAGAGGTATGCCTATGAATTATTATGAAATATTAGAAGTTAGTGTTAATGCATCAAAGGAAGTTATAAAAAATGCATATAGAGCTTTAAGCAAAAAGTATCACCCAGATTCGTATAACGGAAATAAAGAATATGCTCAAAATAAGATGAAAGATATTAATACTGCTTATGAAACTCTTATAGATGATAATAAAAGACTACTATATGATTATGATAATGGATTTAAGATTAATCCAGACGAACCTATTGAAGATGTGAATATTAATAAAGAGAAAAAAGAAGATTATAATAAAAATAATCAAAGTCTAAATAACAAAGTAAGTAAATCAAAGATTAATAGTAAAATAATTATAATTGGAGGGATAATAACTGTAGTAATATTATTTTTTATAGCTTTTTATGTGGGAGGCATTATTGCAGGAGATAATAACAAAGTAAATAAGGAAGATGATAACACATATATTGAGCAAAAAGAAGATAATGTAAAAAAGAAAGAAAACTATAATAACGTGAATACTAATAATGAAAATAAGGTGCCAAATATTAAAAATGAAGAGGAACCTATAAATGTAGATGAAAAAGAAGAAGAAAAAAACAATATTATTGTAAATGATAATGAAAATGAATTAATAAATGGAGAGTCATAAAAGAAGCCTATAAAATAGGCTTCTTTTTAATATTTAGAATTATATCTAATTATTATTTATACTTTATAGTGTATTGGTTCTGGAAACTTGACACCATGAGTGTCTACAGACACAGATTTCATTCTTTGATCATCTAATGGTCTATCTGATGAATCTGTTGGAACATTTGCAATTTTATCTACAATATCCATTCCTTCTATTACTTTTCCAAAAGCTGCATATGATCCATCAAGACTTGGAGCATCTTTATGCATTATAAAAAATTGAGATCCTGCTGAATTTGGCATCATAGATCTTGCCATAGAAAGTACACCAGCTTCATGTTTTAAATCATTTTTAAATCCATTTCTTGAAAATTCGCCTTTAATTGAATATCCTGGACCACCAGTTCCTATTCCATTTGGATCTCCTCCTTGAATCATAAAGCCTGAGATTACTCTATGAAAAATTAAATCATCATAAAATCCTTTATTTACTAAAGATATAAAATTATTAACAGTATTAGGAGCTATTGCAGGATATAGTTCTGCACGTATTATATCTCCATTTTCCATTTCTATTGTTACTATTGGATTTGACATGTGTATTCTCCTTTCAAAGTCTATTATATTATATCATAAAATATATAAATCTTAAAGTGTATAATGTACAGTCTCTGTACATATTGGCTTATCTATACCAGTAAGAGCATTGATAATCATACCATGTGTTACAACTATTACTTTAGAGTAATTAGTATAATTTTTTAATACATTATTTACTCTAGTAATTATTTCTTCTTTTTCTTCAAAGTTATCTTCTGGATATGTGTTTTTTCCATTATTTTCTTCGTAATGTTTTCTCCATTCTACTACTTTTGAGTATTCATCATACATATATGTTTTATCTGGAATCCATTCCATTAAATCTATTTCTACTTTAAAAGGGATATTTAACTCTTTAGACATTATTGCTGCAGTTTGTAATGTTCTTGTATATGGAGAAACTAAAATTAAGTCAGCATCTTTAAGAAAATCTTTTTCACATACTTTTTGAGCTTCATTTTCTCCTTCTTTTGTAATTGGTGCAAGGTCATTTCCAAACGCTCTATAATGTCGTTTGTCTATTATTGAATAGTCTGGAGTTGCATGTCTTACTAAAATAAAATCTGTCATTATACTCACCTCAAAAATACTATATCATAAAAGATAGAAAATGTACATATACAATAATCTGTATATTTAAATTGGCTAAATTTATGATATAATACTTATTATGAATAATTGGAGGAAATTATGGCATATATTGAGTTTAAAGATGTAGTTAAAAAATACAAAATGGGAGAAATGGAAATTAATGCATTAAATAATACATCATTTGAAATCGAAAAAGGAGAGCTTGTAGTAATTGTTGGAGCAAGTGGAGCTGGAAAAACAACTGCATTAAATATTTTAGGTGGAATGGATAGTGCAACAAGTGGAAAAGTTTTAGTAGCGGGGAAAGAAATTACAAAACTTCGTGGAAAAGAGCTTATAAAGTATAGAAGAGATGATATAGGTTTTGTATTTCAATTTTATAATTTAGTTCAAAACTTAACTGCAATAGAAAATGTTGAACTTGCAACTCAAATTTGTGATGACTCATTAGAGCCATATGATGTGATGAATAAAGTAGGACTAAAGGATAGAGTAAATAACTTTCCATCTCAACTTTCAGGTGGAGAGCAACAACGTGTAGCAATAGCACGTGCAATTGCTAAAAATCCTAAACTGCTACTTTGCGATGAGCCGACAGGTGCTTTAGACTATAACACTGGAAAGCAAATATTAAAGCTGCTTCAAGATACATCAAGAAAAGAAAATATGACTGTAGTTATAATTACACATAATCAAGCAATAACACCTATGGCAGATAAAATAATACAATTTAAAAATGGTAAGGCAATAGAGGTTAGAAAAAATGATAATGTTATACCAATAGAAGAAATTGAATGGTAGGTAATTATGAAAAAAGCGTTATTAAAAGATAGTATTAAAGAAATAAGAAATACATATAAAAGATTTTTATCTATAATGCTTATGGCAATGCTTGGAGTAGGATTTTTTGCTGGAATTAGGGCAACAAGTCCAGATATGAACAAGACAATAGATAATTACTATGATGAAAACAACTTATATGATGTTGAATTTATATCTACATTAGGACTTACAGATGATGACTTAGAGCTTATTAGAGAAAATGAGTATGTAGATGAAGTTGTAGGAACATATTCAAAAGATGTTGTGGCTAAGGTAAAGGAAAATGAAGAGCCAGTCATTAAACTTATGGCAATTGAGAATATAAATCAAGTAGTTTTAGTAGCAGGAGAGCTTCCAAAAAATTCTAATGAATGTGCAGTAGAACAAAGCTTTATAAATGCAACTGGAAAAGCAATTGGAGATAATATTACTATTGAGGATAAAGATAATAATGTGCTAAATGATACATTAAAAATTACTGCAATAGTAAATAGTCCTATGTATATCTCAAGAGACAGAGGAACTAGTAACCTCGGAGCAGGTAAAGTAAATTATTATATTTATATGGATAAGTCTAACTTTGATATGGATGTATATACTCAAATATACATTAAAGTTAAAGACGCAGATAAATATATAACAGGCTCTAATGATTATATAGAGCTTATCCATAAAGCAAAAGATAGTTTAAAGCAATATGAAGAAGAAATAAATACTAGAAGATATGATTCTCTTCGTTCTGATGCTACAGATGAAATAGAAAAGGCAGAACTTGAGTTAAATAATAATAGACAAGATAATGGAGTCAAACTTGATAATGCTCAAACAGAGATAGATAATAATAAGGTAAAAATTGAGAATGCTAAAATAGAACTTGAAAATATGAAAGCATCAACATATTCCACTTTTGCTGAATATGAAAATCAATTATCCGATGGAAAATTTCAGATAGAGCAGGCAGAAATAAAGCTTGAACAAGCAAAAATTGATGCAGATACAAATATTAAATCTTTAAATGTGGCTATAGAAAGTATTAGAAGTAATATAGAAATGGTAGATGCTGGGCTTGCAGTTGCAAACCAAAAGCATGATGAAATTTTTTATACTTTAGAAAATCCTGGAGATTTATCTCAAAGCGATATAGAATATCTTTTAGGTCTAAAAATAGAGATTGAATCTGAAATAGAAAACTTGGAGAAAAATAAAATTGAACTAAATGAAAAAATATATAATTTAGAACAAACGATAAATCAGATTAATGAAAATATTATTAATGCATCTAATGCAATTATAGATCAAAAGATAGTTTTGACTCAAAAAGAAGTTGAGCTTTCACAACAAAAAACTAATGCATATAATTTAATTGCAAATGCTGAAGATGAAATAAGCTCAAATGAGAGTTCTCTTAATCAAGCACAAGAAGAATTGGATCAAAACAGAGTAGAGTTTGAAGAAAAAATTAAAGAGGCGGAAGGCAAAATAATTGATGCAAAAGACAAATTAAATGATATAGAAGCTCCTAAACTATATATTTTAGAAAGAGAAGATAATTCAGGATATAGTGGTTTTATACAGGATGTTCAAAGTGTTGAAAATATAGGAAAAGTATTCCCAGTTGTATTCTTTGTTATTGCAACTTTAATTAGTTTAACTTCAATGACACGTATGGTCGAAGAACAAAGACAGCAAATTGGTACTATGAAAGCATTGGGATATACTAAAACTCAGATTTCAATGAAATATGTATTATATGCAAGTCTTGCTACTATATTTGGTGGAATAATTGGTATGATAATTTGCTTTTATATTCTTCCTAAAATAATATGGATGATGTATTCAATGATGTATGTTATACCAAACTTTGTAATTGAATTTAATATGAAATTTGGATTTATTGGTCTTGTAGTGGCAATAATTTGCATAGTTGGTGCAACTATTTATGCGTGTCTTAAAGAACTTATAGAAAATCCAGCAACTTTAATGAGACCTAAAGCACCCAAAATTGGTAAAAGAGTATTGCTTGAAAAAATTCCATTTATATGGAAACATTTAAATTTTACTTCTAAAGTAACTGTAAGAAACATGTTTAGATATAAAAAAAGATTTCTTATGACAATAATTGGAATATTTGGTTGTACTTCACTTATATTATTTGGATTTTTGCTAAAAGATTCGGTTGCAAGTATTGTAGAAAGACAATACGGAAAGATATTTAATTATAATTTTATAGTAACTTTAAAATCTTCTTTAAGTCATGAAGAAATTGATAGTGCAAGTAGAGAGATAGTAAACAATGACAATATAAAAGAAGGTGTAAAAGTAAGCTTATCTTCAGCAAGTATTTTAGCTAATGATAATGTTGAGGATGTTCAAATTATTGTTCCAGAGGAGTTAGATCAGATATATTCTGTTATAAATTTTATTGATACTAAAAACAATGATGTAAAGATACAAAATAGTGGCGTTGTGATTACAGATAAAGTCGCAAGCCTTTTAAAAGTAAAAATTGGAGATAAAATCATAATAAGAGATACAAGTGACAAAGAAGTTGAAGCAACAGTTCAAAATATAGTTAAAAATTATGTTTCTCATTATATGTATATGACAAAAGATACTTATGAGATGCTTTTTGGGGATTATAATGTAAATGGTATGTTAATAAATACTTATGATATAGAAGATAACTTAAAAGATGATTTGGCAAGAGAAATAATGAACAATTCTAAAGTTTCATCAGTATCTAATATAGATAGTATGAAAGAAACTATTGATGATATGATGGGACTTATGAAATATGTGGTTTGGGTTTTAATTGTATCTGCAGGACTTTTAGCTTTTGTTGTGTTATATAATTTAGCAACGGTAAATATAAGTGAACGAATAAGAGAACTTGCAACTATAAAAGTGTTAGGTTTTTATGATGATGAAGTGTATAAATATGTTTCAAAAGAGACTAGTATATTAACTGTAATTGGAATAATGCTTGGTATGATTGGAGGTATAATTTTAAATATATTTATACTTAAGACATGTGAAATTAATATATTAAGATTTGAGCAAGAACTAGAGCCATACGCATTCATTGTATCTGCTCTAATAACAATTGGATTTACAATTATAATTAATATAGCAACCTACTTTACATTAAAGAAAATAAATATGATTGAATCATTAAAGAGTGTAGAGTAAAAATTAAAGACTAGATAAATTTATTATCTAGTCTTTAGTTATATTGCAAAAAGTTATTATTTTAGTATACAATTATATTTATAAAGTAAGAGGTAAACAAATGATAAGATTTGATTGTGATTATTTAGAAGGAGCACATCCTAAAATTTTAAAGAGGCTAGTAGAAACAAACTATATTCAACAAGCTGGATATAGTAAAGATGATTATACAAAATCTGCAATAGAAAAAATTAAGAAAAGTTTAAATAATGATAATGTGGATATACACATATTAGCTGGTGGCACACAAACTAACATGATTGCTATATCTAGTGCATTAAGAAGCTATCAAGGAGTAATTTGCGCAGATACTGGTCATATTAACGTACATGAAACAGGAGCAATAGAATCTTTAGGAAATAAGATAATAACTATAGAGAATGAATTTGGAAAAATAAATGCAAACCAAATTGAAAAAATAGTAAAAGAACATTATCAAGAAGATGCTCCAGAACATATGGTTATGCCAAAGCTTGTATTTATTACGCTTCCAACAGAGTGCGGAACAAATTATACAAAATGTGAAATAGAAGAAATATATAATGTATGTAAAAAATATGATATGTATTTATATATTGATGGAGCAAGACTTGGATATGGTCTTTGTGCTAAAGACACAGACATTGTTTTTGAAGATTTACCAAATATATGTGATTTCTTTTATATTGGTGGAACAAAATGTGGAGCAATGTTTGGAGAAGCTTTAGTAATTGTAAATGATAAACTAAAAAAAGATTTTAGATATTATATAAAACAAAAAGGAGCTTTACTTGCCAAGGGAAGACTTCTTGGAATTCAATTTGATACTCTATTTACAAACGATTTATATTTTTGTATTTGTAGACAAGCTGTTGAACTGTCTTTAAAACTTAAAAATGCTTTTATAGAAAAAGGATATAAGCTTGCATATAATTCATTTACTAATCAGCAATTTATTATAATGAGCAAAGAAAGGTATAATAAGTTAAGTGATAAATTTGTCTTTTTTAAATGGAAAAACATAGACGATGAAAGCCTAATAGTAAGAATATGTACATCATGGGCAACTACTCAAGAAAATGTAGATGAACTTATATGTAATCTATAATATCTTGACATTTTACATAAAAACGAGTATAATTATATTCGTTCGCACATATAAAACCACGGATTTAATAATCGAAGGGAGTACTGGAAATGTTAGAAACAATATATGTCTTTAAATTAGATAAGACATGTAGATTGCAATTGCCTGTTATGGTAAGAGAGGTGTACAGTTTTGAAAAAACTGTATATATGAAGCTTCTTGAAATAGAAGGAGAAAAGTATCTTCAGATATCTGGATCTGAGCTAGAGCTTTATCAGTCTTATGCACAACTTGACAATAAGGGAAGGTTCTTTGTACCTAAGGAGGTAAAGGAAAAGTTTGATATTGGAGCAAATGACAGATTAGACTCGTATGAGGGAGAAAGAGAAAATGGAGCACGTACACTTCTTCTAAAAAAACAATTGCACAGATAATAAATCGGGGAAAATCCCCGATTTGTTTTTTTCTATATTGAACATTTTTATTAAAATGTGATATTATAAAATTGAGGTGGAATTATGGAAAAATCAAAAAGAAAATCAATAATAACTATAGTAGTTGTAATAATTGCAATTATATTAGTTTGTGTTGCTACATTTTTTGCGGTAACAAAAATTTATGAAAATAAGAAGAAAGCAGAACTAGAAAAACAAATACAAGAAAATACAATATCAACAGAACCAATATATACAGTAGAAAATTATCCTAAGGTTGATGCATCTCTTGCAACACAACCATTAACAAATGCATTTATTAAAAATTTTACAGGAGTTGATGTAGATGTTTCTACACTAGATTATACTAATACGCATCCTGGATACGTTAGACTAATAAATGATGAGGTAGATTTAATAGTTGTAACAGAGCCTTCTGAGGAAGAATTACAACTTGCTAAAGAAAAAGGAGTAGAACTAGAAGTTATTCCAGTAGTTAAGGAAGGATTTGTATTCTATGTTAATAGCTCTAATCCTGTAGATAGTTTAACAAGAGATCAAATTCAAGGTATATATTCTGGAGAGATTACAAACTGGAAAGAAGTTGGCGGAGATGATGAAGAAATATTGCCATATCAAAGACCAGTAAATTCAGGAAGTCAAACAGGAATGCTATCTCTTGTTATGAAAGATAAAAAGCTAATGGAACCATTAAAAGAAAATTTATTACAAACAATGGCACAAATAATAAACTATGTATCATCTTATGATAATGGTAAAAATTCAATTGGATATTCATACTATTATTATGCAACAACTATGTTTCAAACTATAGATAGCGAAGTTGCAGGAAATATTAAACTACTTGGAATTGATGGCGTAAAACCTAATAACCAAACAATACAAGATGGAAGCTATCCATATAATACAGCATATTATATAGTTATAAATAAGGCAGATGATGAAAATAGTGCTGCAAGAAAACTTGCAAATGAAATGTTATCTAAAAGAGGACAAAAAGTTGCACAGGAAGCAGGATATGTACCTGTTAAGTAGGTGAGTGTATGGAAGAGGATAAAAAAAGAAAAGGTAGCATTGTCGCAGGAGAAGAAGTAAAAGTAAATGAAAACGAAAATAAGGAAAAAATAGGTGTATCAGATACTATTGAGATTGCTACTATTAATGAAAAGGAATCAGATAAAATACTTGATGAAAATGTAAATAAAGATAATATAAATGGTATTAAAGATGAGGATAAAAAAGAAATTAAAGAGGATAAAAATGCTAAAAAGGAATTAAAAAAGAATAAAGACGGTAAAAAGAAAATTAATAAGCAATTACTTGCAGTAGTACTTATAGGTATTGCATGTATTGTATTTACTATTGCCTTAATTGTTATTCAAATAAATAATCTTAATGAAAAGTATAAATTAGATGAACCTACAAATGTTTTTGAATCTAAAGATAAAAAGGAAGATGAAGATAAAAAATATGTAGTTGGAGAAAATGATACATTAGATTTTAATGACTTAGAGGTTGAAAGATACTATATTATTGATGGAGTGGAATATGAATATTCAGATACCATTGGTAATGATATTACAAGCAACTATACTAATTCTTTATATATTGCACAAAGAATAAAAGGATTAAAAAATAAAGAGCTAGAAAATAGAATTAATAATGAAATTGTTCAAAAGCTAAAGGACTATGCAAAGACAGATGAAAGTGGAAGAAGATTTGCGGGAAGTAATTTGGTTGGCAATTTTAATGATATTCTTTCTATATGTATATATATAAATTTTGAAAGATATCAAGATGCTTATGGATATAATATAGATTTAAATACTGGAAACGAAATAGCTTTTGAAGATGTATTTACAAAGTCTGCGCCTATTGCATCGCTACTTTCAAATGGGTTTACTAAAAACTTAGCATGGGATTTTGAAGTAGATGTAGATTATAATTCTGTAAGTGATAGTGAGTATTTTCAAAGACGAGATTATTTTTTGAATATGAATAATAGAGATACTTCGGAATATGAAGATATGGGGTTAGAAGTAGCAAATTGGTATATGGAAAACAAAGGTAACATTGGTTTTACTATTAGTCCATTTGTAATAAATGTATATGGAGTGAAAACCAAAGATAAAAAATATAATATATCTATTCCTTTGTACGATAATAATTATTGTATAGCAATATATAAGAGATTTAAATCTCAAAATTCAATATATGAAAAAGATTTATATGGTAGTGGTTATATTCCATTTTCAATGCCTATGTCATATTTTTCAAATTGTAAGATAGAAAATCAAATTGAACATGGCAAGGCTTTAAGTAACTTATATATTGATATGTGTTTTTCTACATATAGTTCAACAGATAATGAAAAAGTTAAAAATATGGCAAAAACACTAGCACAAAATCTTATACAAGAAGAAAAAAAGAAAGCAATGAATAATACTTCTAAGTGTTATACTTTACAAGGAGAGGTAATTCTTCGTGATAATACAAAATATGTAGAATATTATAATGAAGAGATAAAAGGGTATTTTCTTCCACATTATACAGTAACAATAGCTTATGGAGATATGGAATTAGATAACTTTGATAATCTAATGAATGATTTAGCTAAAACTGCCCTATTACCTAGAGCATCAGCAGATTCATATACATTAAAGTATTATAATGAAGTTTATATAAACAAAGATTATTATAAAGGTGAAGAAAGAAAAACATACTATTTCGACAAAGATGGTAATTACTTAGGAGACGATATTATGGTAGTAAAAGATACATCAAGAGATGGATACAATCCAAGTTAATAAAGAAGAGCTTAGGCTCTTCTTTTGTTTTACATAAGAATTGAAAAAATTGCTAAATTATGGTATAATTATAATAGTTGATATATATTTTATTTTTATATTAATATATCAAAATATAGGAAGGAGACATTAATATGTCAAAAAGAGGTTTAGTCAGTACTATTTTCACTATTATATGTTGCGTTGTATTTGTAGGTGTTTATACATATGGATATTTTCAAGACAAAAAGTTACTTGAGGAATGCGAAAAATATGATTTGAATGGACAAAATGCAGTAGATGTTATAAATTCATCAGAAAGAGTAGAGGTTGTAAAAAAGACAACTAGTCTTAGAAGAACATACTATATTTTTGTTGAAGACAAACTTATTGCAACTGTTACAGGCAAATTTATTCATCCACTTGGAGATACTTTTACAATGAAAGATCTTGAAGGAAATGAGATTATATCTGAAAAAGAACATATTCAATTAACAAGTGTTACTAAAAGTGCAACTGTTTCTGATGGAACAAAAGTAAAACAAGATGTTTTTAAAGATTTTGCTAGAAGATTTAAATATCATTTACTAGATAAAGATAACAATGAATATGCATACACAGATGGTAATATCTTTGGAGTTCCAGCTCAAGTATTTGTATATAACTCAAATGATGAAAAAATCTTTGTTATAAATGGAGATTACGAAATCGTAAATAGAGGATATACTGTTGTTAAATATCAAGATAGCGATTGCTCAATGGCAAAAGCTGTATTACTTACAACAATGATAGACACTATAAGAGATGATACTGACTAATTTAAGAAAGAAGAATTTCTTTCTTTTTTTCTTTATATATGGTATAATTATCCTCAAATGTAGGAGGAATAATTATGAAGTGGAATCAGATGATACCAGAATTTGATGTTTTTAATCTTGAAGATAGTCTTCACTTTTATGTGGATTTGATTGGATTTCATGTTGAGTATGATAGACCAGAAGATAAATTTGCATTTTTGCAGTTTGGAGATGTTCAATTTATGATACAAGAAATTGACTCTGAAAATATGAAATGGAATACAGGAGAACTTAAGTATCCTTTGGGCATAGGAATTAATTTTCAAATAGATGTTACTAATATAGATGAGATTTATGATAGATTAAAGAAAGACGATTATGAGATTTTTGTTCAAATGGAAGATCATTGGTATAGAAAAGATAATGTTTTAATGGGATGCAGAGAATTTTTAGTACAAGATCCAAATGGTTTTGTATTAAGATTTAGTCAAGACCTAGAAAGTAAACAAATAGGTGAATAATTAGAATTTTATCTAAATAAAAACTGGATTTTTATCCAGTTTTTTATTTTTTACATAATATTGCAAACGATTTGCAATAAAAAACTGCCAAAAGCTTGACTTTGAGCCTTTTGGATAATATAATGGTAACGATTATCAAATTTTATATCCGCTTTTTAATGATTTTAGCGGAAGATAATGCGTGTGTAATTACACAGCAGATACAGATAGTCAAACAATATTAGTAGATGGACTTTTAAAGGAGGAGTTTACCATGAAAAAAATTTCTAAAGCCGAGTATATCGCTTTAAGAAAACGTGGTGAAAGCTACATGTTAGAGCCTGTTCATGATGAAAGACTAAAAGAACAGTTAGCTTTGACAGGAGAAAAGCTTTTTAACTTCTTACAACAACCTTTAGAGGACATTCGTCAGTGGCAACTAAAAAGAATAAGTTACCTTGTTGATTATGCTTTTGAAAACATTCCACTTTATAGGAATAAATATTCTAAAGTAGGATATGTAAAAGGAAGTATTAAAACATGGGATGATTTCTATAAGTTACCATATCTTAGAAAAGAGGAGCTGATTGAAGGTTTTCCGGGGGAAATTGTTAAAGATGTTGATGACTTTGTGCTTTCAACACGTAGTTCTGGATCAAGCGGTAAGTTTGTAACTATTGCAGTCTCAGAAGAGGCAATATATAAAGATACGTTACAAACAGTACGTCAGTTTAACATGCAGTCTGGGCAAAAGTATATGCCAGAAGATACCATTTTGTATATTTATACTTGCCCTTGGTGGGTAGATAATATCGGTGGTAACTATAAGCAAGACTATTTGCCAACCACAACCAGAGTTGATGTAGCAATTAATCATATTAAAGCTACAAGACCTAGATACATCTCAACTTATCCAACTTATCTTGAAAAAATTGCATCGACTGGTGTGAAACTTTCAGATTATGGAGTTGAGCTTGTAATTGTGCATTCTGAACAATCAGATGCAAAACAACGTAAGATGCTTGCAGAAGCACTTAATGTAGAAGTTCTTGATGAGTACAGCAGTGAAGAACTTACAAGAATTGCATTAGAGTGTCCAAAACACCATTACCATTTGGAGGAAGATGCCTGTTTCATTGAGATTATAGATGAAAATGGTAATAGAGTTCCAGATGGAGAAATCGGACTTGTAGTTGGAACTAATCTTCTAAATACTGCAACTCCAATCATTCGCTATATTCAAGGCGATCTTGCTAAAATCACCAAAGACCAAAAATGTGATTGTAGCAACAATGGAAGAATCATCGAAGGGGTTAAAGGCCGTAATATGGATTCAATTATTACTGATACTGGTGAATGCATTCCTGCGTCATGCTTTATGGATATTGCATATAACTGGTTTTTAGTATATGAGATTCCAGTCCATGGTCTTAAGTATCAATTTGTCCAAACTGAGATTGGAATGCTTGATCTTTATATAATTGAGGGTGAGTATTCTTTAGATTTGGATGTGGTAAAGAAAGCAATATATACTTTAGTACCAAAATCTACAAAAGTAGCTGTTCATAAAGTGGATAAGTTGCCTTATGATAATGGCACAAAGTATAGACCTGTTATTAGCTTAGTTAGGAGGTAAGCAATATGAGTCATTTGTTTGAAGCTAAAAAGGAGATTAATCGCAAAGCTTTTGAGAAAGCTTCTACACTTGTGGAAGAAAAGATTAAGAGCTTAAGAGCTAATACTCCGAATTTGCCTTATGAAAAGACAAAACTTGCTGAAGTAGAAATCAATAAATTTTTCTATGAAGGCAAAACTGTAGACAGAGTTATGATTGTTTTAAGATCTAATGGGTGTCAGCACTATAAGACAAATGGAGGTTGCTCCATGTGCGCTCATTTAAATGGGGCGCCACTTATGGAAAAGATAACCCATGAAAACTATGTTATGCAGTGGAATTCTGTCATAGACGGAAGTTTCAACGAGAGTGCAACCACGAAATTTAATCTTAATGATTATCCAGTGGTTTGCGTATACAACTTAGGTAGTTTGTTAAATCCTGAAGAGATTTCTTTTGATACTGTAAAGTATATCTTTGCTTCTCTTAATCAATACAAGGGTGTAAAGAAAGTTATCATTGAGTCTCGAGCAGAGTATGTAACAGAAGATGCGCTTTCTGCAATAAGAGAAGTGTATGATGGTATTGTCGAAGTTGGAATTGGTGTAGAGTCTACAGACTATTTAGTAAGAGAACTATGCCATCATAAAGCAATAGACGATACTAAAATTATCACTGATGCAGTAGAAATGCTTCATAGGTTTAATATGAAAGCACTTGCCTATGTTAATTTTAAGCCAGTGTTTCTTACCGAATCAGAAGCAATAGATGATGCTATTAAAACATCTGTAGATTGTTTTAGTAAGTTCCATTTTGATGCTGTTTCTGTTGAGCCTACTTCTCTTCAAGAAAACTCACTTGCAAACTTTATGTATGATCTTGGATTATACAGGGTACCTTGGCTTTGGAGCCTTAGGGACATCATTCATGGAATATATGATGGAACAGGAACTAAAAAGTTAGATATTCGCCTTGGCGGGTATTTTGATGAAGAAGTCTTAAGCGGATCGCAGGGAACTGGCTTTGCAGACAGAAATGAGATTTTTCCTCATATGACCTCAAGTAATTGCAGTCATTGTACTAATGAGTTTGTTGATGCTATTAAGCAATTTAACATGACATATGATGTTAAGGATTTAGATAAAGTTAAACCTTGTCCTCATTGTTATAGTTTGTGGGAAGATACAAAAAAGATTTGTGATTCAAGAAGCATTATGAAACGAATTAACGATATTCTTGGAAGGATGTGAGACTTTCTATGAAGGTTATCTGTGAAATATGTGGTATGGAGATGGATTATCCTTACGAACAAATAAATCACAGACATAGAGAGTATGAGCTAGATTTAGTTCCACCAAACTTTTGGACTATAAGGGATTACTTGCCTGAATTTGAAATTAAGATTTTAGATGATGGTAAGATAATCCTTCCAAAAGTGAAGGTTGAAACTAAGTATAAGGCGGGGAATACCCCTCTTATTAAGTATTCTCAAAATGTCTATTTAAAGGATGAGTCATTAAATCCTACTGGAAGTTTTAAAGATCGTGGTATGGAGATGATGATGAATGCTATATTAAGTAGCAAAAAAGATTCTGTTTCAGTAGTATCTTGTGGTAGTGGAGCGATATCTACTATTTTCTATGCTAAAGAATATGGCATTAAGTCTCATGCTTTCGTTCATAAAGGTATTTCAAAGTCGAGTTTAGAGCAAATTGCTCATGCAGACAAAGTTCATTATAGTGAGAACTTTATTGAAAGCTATGTGGACTTTATGAAGTATTCACTTAATCATAAGGATATATATTGGGGATTTTTAAATACTAATATTCCATATATGCTTGGACTTAGATCCATGGCTTACGAAATTATTAGAGATTTAGAAAACGTCCCTGATGTAGTTATTATTCCTTGTGGTAGTGGTATGGATATTATTGCACAAAACTTGGCATTTAGAGAAATGTACAATGCAGGAATAATTAATAAAATTCCTAGAATTGGAGTGGTTGAAATTGTTGGAGGAAATCCTATTAGTACAGGATTTAAAAAAGGCATAGAAGATTATTTATATATAATTGATGAGCCTATAGATTCTAAAACGATTCTTTCAAATGATACTTGCTTTAATTATAGGAAGATATATCAGATGGCAAAGCGTAACGAAGCTTTCTTTATTTCTGTTTGCGATGATCAAATAGATAGTTTTATTCGTGATCATCCAGATTTTAGGGCACGTTATGATTATACATCTATTTCTGCTATGGCAGCAGTTGAAGAATATTTAGGGGCAAATGGTAATGAGACAGTTGTAGCTGTTCTCACATGTAAAAATAGGAATGGAGGTAATTCTTATGAGTAATCATAAAGAAAAACTTACTATGTCTGAGTACTTTGACATCGGACTTGAAAGACATGCACTTCTTATGGATGCTTCTAACCTTGATTGGTTTACGTTTCCTCTTTTTTCTTGTATAAGAAAAGAGATTTACAGGACCTTAGAAGATCCTGCAGAAGACATGGACTGGGGATATTCGTATCCTGGAGGAAAGAATAAGTTAAGAGAGCTTATTGCAGAGCATGAAAGTGTTATTGAAGGTGAGAAAATCAGTCCTGATGAAGTTATCGTCGGAGGTAATGGAACTACTGGTACTCTTAATTTTATAGCGCAAATCATTGCAAGAGAGTATAATTTTGCACAAGATATTGAGTTTATTTATCCAGTGCCTGCTTATGCGGGACTCATGAAGAGCCTGACTTTTTATGGGATTGTACCTAATATAGTGCTTATGGATAAATCAAATGATTACAAAATGACACTTGCAGATGTGCAGAAAGCTTATACAGATAAAACAGTAGCGCTCTTAATTACAAATCCGGCAAACCCAGCGTGTAAGTTTATTGACCAAGACGAGCTTGAAAAAATATTCGAGTTTTGCATTAAGAAAAATATTTATATTATCTATGATGCAATCTTTGAAGAATCACCAATGTTTAACAATAAACATGTGCAAGTATTTAAACTTGCTAATGATTATCCAAAGCTTATTAAGATTAAGGGCTTTAGCAAAGATATCCCTCAGCTTAGTGATCTTCGTTGTGGATGGACTATTTGCAAAGATCCCAAATTTATAAATTGGCTTTTGGAGCTTGGAGAGGCAGTAAACTATTCTAATTCTACATTTCTTGAAGCTTTAGGCATTGTTGAAATGACACAAAGGGTAAATGTGGATAAAGGAGATAAATCTCCTGAAACTTTAGAATACATTGCAGAAAAAGAAAAGTATCATGGTCAGATTCATACTCTTTTTAATGGTGCGTATGAATATTTATCTTCTCAAAATGATGTGGTAGAAAATGTAGTATATCCTGATGCAGGAAATATAATGTATATCACGTTAAATAAAGAGGCGTGCCAGAAAAAGGGAGTTTACACATCGCATGAACTTTTTGTGTATATTCTTGAAAAAGAGAATATATTGGTTACTCCAGGTCACGTGTTTGGTCTTCCACTTGAGGATTTAGGATTTAGAGTGACAATTTCAAGAGGATACGAACAGTTTATGGACGGATTAAGGCGCATTGTTGAGTTGTTTAAGGAGGTATAAAGATGAGAAATACATTTCTTGAACTTGAAGATAAGCCAATGCATCCTTGTGATTTTTGCTATATTGGAATTTGCTATTGTAGTGCGGATTATCTTTTGGGTGTACAAAAAGCAGCAGATAAAGTACGCGCATTATCTTATAGATATGCAAATGCTGATGGAAGCAGTTTACCTCTTAAGGTTTATGGACCAGATGAGGGATACATTTTAAAAGATGTGATAGCTTATGATGGCGGAAATATATGTGCGTCTAGTATTGAAGAACTTGAAGAAAAGTTTTCAAAACTTGAGCTTCAATCTGGATGCATCCCAGTATTTGTTGGCGGAGATCATAGTGTTACGTATGAGTGCGTTAAAAGAATTTCAAGGGAAAATGACGAAATTGTAGTAGTGCAGTTTGATGCTCATAGTGATTTTATTGACGAGTATGAAGATTATCCTCATGGTTCTGTAATGTGTGAGACAGCTAAGTTAAAACAAGTATCTAAAATCATACATTTTGGAATAAGGGGGAATCTTAACTGTAAGCCAGCAATAGACAAAAGTTTGGATATGGGAAATATTGTAGCACCATACTATCAGCTAGATAGTAAAATGAGTGATGTACTTAATGCTATAAAAGGTAAAAAGGTATATATCACTTTTGATACAGATTTTCTAAATCCAGCTGTTGCACCGGCTACAAATTGCCCAGAACCTGGTGGACCTTCTTATAAGGAGACTTTAGATTTCATGAAACACATTATCAATACATCTGGAGATGTGATTGGAATAGATTTTGTGGAATATAATCCAGACGAAGAAGGTGCAAATTTAACAGGCACAACAATCGTTAATCTAATTATGGAGGTATTAAGCTACATGAAAAACAAAAACACTACTTCTTAACTAAAAGAATGGAGGAATGACTTATGTTAGATGTAGAGCTTAGTAATGTTACATTAAATTACGGATTTAAAAACATCTTAGATGGAGCGACATTTCAGGTTAATAGTGGTGACAAAGTTGCCATTGTTGGAGATAATGGAACTGGTAAAACGACAATCTTTAACCTTATCTATGGCATTGACATACCAACTAGTGGTACAGTGTCTAAAAGAAAAGAAGCAACAGTAGGTTTTCTAAAGCAAATTGCTCCTGAGGCTCAAGATGGAATTACTGTAAGAGAATTTTTAGGAAAAGCCTATGGTGATATTTTTGAGCTTCAGGCAAGGATGCGTGAACTTGAATACGTTATGGGAGATTCTAACACCAGTGCTTCTGATCTTCAAAAGGCGATGGATGCATATGGTAAGGTACAAGATATGTTCCAAACACAAGGTGGGTACGAGGTTGAGTCTAACATTGAAAAAATGGCGGCAAACCTTAAAATCTCTGACATTTTAGATCAAGAATACAACTCATTAAGTGGCGGACAAAAGACTATTGCATGTCTTGCTCAAATGCTTCTTTTAAGACCAGATATTCTTCTTTTAGATGAACCAACCAACCATTTGGATATTCCAACATTAGGTTGGCTTGAGGAATTTATTAAAGGATATCCTGGGGCAGTGGTACTTGTATCGCATGACAGATATTTCTTGGACAAGACTATTAGTAAAATCTTTGCAATTGAAGATGGAAAAATTAAGACTTACCTTGGAAACTATACTCAATATGTAGAAGCTGTAGCTGCCGAACGTGAACTTCAGGCGCAAGCTTATGTAACTCAACAGAAAAAGATTGCAGATATGGAAGATACAATTCGTAAAAATAGAGCATGGGGAGCACAAAGCAGTGAAAAAGCTTATAGAGTTGCAAAACAACTCGAAAGACGTATTGATGAAATGGACAAAGTTCAAAAGCCCAAATCACAAAGAGACATTGCACTTAATTTTACAGCAGACACCAGATCTGGTAATGATGTGTTAAAACTTGAAGATTTGTGCTTTGCGTATGATGATGGCGAAATTATTCTTTGCGGGGCAAACTTAGACATTAATTACCAAGATAAAGTTTGTCTTATAGGCAAAAATGGTTGTGGCAAATCAACTATTCTTAAAATTGTCTTAGGGCAAATTAAGGGTTATGAAGGTCAAGTTACAATTGGAAGCAATGTAAAGATAGGTTATCTTCCGCAACATGTATCTTTTGACGATGAGAAGATAACTATCCTTCAAGAATTCCAAAAGCATTTTAGTGGTACTCTTACACAGGCTTATTCTACTCTTGCTGCCTTTCATTTTTATGGTGAAGAGGTTCATAAACGTATATCTTCGCTTTCTGGTGGAGAAAAAGTTAGACTGAAGTTTGCAGAACTTGTTCAAAATGACGTAAACTTTTTAGTTTTAGATGAGCCTACCAATCATTTAGATGTAAGAAACAGAGAGATTTTAGAAGAAGCGCTTGAAAGTTTTTCTGGTACAGTTCTTTTTGTATCACATGATAGGTATTTCGTTAACAAAGTTGCAAACAGAGTAGTAGAACTTGAAGGTGGTGAGCTTATAGATTACTTAGGTAATTATGATTTTTATCATGAACATGCGGTGAGTTTCCCCCAAGACGGCCCTTCAGAGCAGGGCCCAAAAAAGGTACTAAGACGGAACTAGTGTAAAGAGGTAGCATATGCTACAAACTATGCTACCTCACTCTTTCTATTGTTGCAGATAGGAGGTATTGCTATGAATAGAAAAGTAGAAGATTACATCAAATCTATCTTTTCACAAAATCCTAGTGTAATAGCAAATCCTACATGCTATGTATATGATTTGGAAGAAATTACAAACAGGATTGGAGAGATAGAAAAGTATAAACTTAAGAATGTTTCGCTGTACTATGCAATGAAGGCAAATCCAAACTTGGAAGTTTTGGAACATGTTTTGTCACATAAGATAATTGCTGGAATTGAAATTGCGTCAATTGGCGAGCTAGAAAAGGCAAGGAGTATTGGTCTTACAGATAATTCAAGAGTTCTTTTTACAGGTCCTGGAAAAACAGTTCAAGAACTTGAGGAAAGTGTAAAAAGTGGCTTAAGATTTATCAACGTAGAATCGGTGGTTGAAGCAATTCGTATAAATCAAATTGCCAAAAAGCTTGGCATAGAAAAAGTCAATGTGCTTTTAAGAGTAAATATTAATTACTTTTTAGATGGCGCAGAGGAATATATGGCAGGCAAATCTACGAAGATGGGAATTGATCAGGCAAGGTTTTATGAGGATTATGAGGTTATTTCAAAACTTAATCATATTAATGTTTGTGGATTTCATGTATTTGCAGCGGATGGTGTTTTAGATTTTAATGTACTTCTTAGGTATACAGACTTTGTATTTAGGTTTGTAAAAGAGGCAGAAAAGACAGTAGGCATTGTGGATGTTATAGACTTTGGCGGAGGATTTGGTATAGATTATACAAAATCCGGAAAGTATTTTGATACGAAAGCGTACTTTAAAGGCTTAAATGAACTGATAAAAAAATACTCTTTTGAAAATAAAGAGTTTATCCTCGAACTTGGAAAGTATATTGTGGGAAGCGCTGGATATTATGCAACTCAAATTGTAGATATCAAGGACTGTAAAGGTATGAAGCATATCGTTACAGCAGGAGGCGTAAACCATATGAGACTACCAATTGCGACTGATAGAAAACATCCTGTATATATAGTAGAGATGGGAATTCCTAAACTCTATGATAAACAGACTGAAGTTTCAAATGAAACTGTAGATATAGAAGGTCCGTTATGTATGACGGAAGATAAGATATCATGGGATGAATTCATTAAATCAGCTAAAATTGGAGATGTTGTTGTTTTGACTCAATCTGGCGCTTATTGCTATAGTGCATCTACGCTATGGTTTTTAAGTCATCAGATGCCACTAGAGTTAATAATTAAGTAATTTAGTGTAAAAATCATTATAGGAGATTTCTGCCAAGTGCAGGAGTCTCCGCTTTTTTTCTTTGTTTTTTATCTGTATTATGGTATAATATTCCCATATGTTAGGTGGTAATATGAATTATAAAATAGTAAATGGATCAATAAGTTATGGATCAGAAACCATACTTGAAGAAATAAATTTTGAAATAAAAGAAAAAGATAAAATTGCCATTGTAGGGAGAAATGGATGCGGTAAATCTACTCTTCTTAAAGCTATAATAGATAATAGTATGTTAGAGGAAGGGGTAGGAGAAAATAAATTTGGCGTATATAAGCAAGGTAATATAGAACTTGGATATTTAAAGCAAATTCAATTTGAAGATAATGATATATCTTTAGTAGAGGAAATACGAAAAGTATATAGTGATATTATCCTACTTGAGAATAAAATTCAAAAACTAGAAAGTGAGCTTCAAAATAATTCAGATGAAAAAATTGTAAAAGAGTATACAAATGCACTAGATAGATATAAATTAATGGATGGATATACATATAAGAAGGAATATGAAACTGCTATTTTCAAATTTGGATTTACAAGAGAAGACATGAATAAAACTCTTAATGAATTCTCTGGTGGACAAAGAACAAAAATTGCATTAATAAAATTAATACTTAGCAAACCAGATATTCTTTTACTTGATGAGCCAACAAACCATTTAGATATTACAACAATAGAATGGCTAGAATTATATTTAAAGAATTATTCTAAAGCGATAGTTATAGTATCTCACGATAGAATGTTTTTAGATAAAATAGTAAATAAAGTATATGAAATTGAATATGCGTCAATGACAGAGTATACTGGAAATTATTCATCTTTTGAAGTACAAAAAAGAATGAATTATGAAAAGCAATTAAAGGATTACGAATATCAGCAAAAAGAAATAAAAAGACTAAGAAATATTGCAGACAGGTTTAGATATAAGCCTACAAAAGCCAAAATGGCACTTTCTAAGCTAAAAATTATTGAAAGAATGAAATTAGTCGACGAACCTAATAAATATGATTTAAAGTCCTTTTCAACTAATTTTAAGCTAAGCAAAGAAAGTGGAAATTTGGTTTTAAGAGTTCAAGATTTAAAAATAGGATATGATGAAATAATAGCAGATATTTCTTTTGAACTATATAAAGGTAAAAAACTTGGAATAATTGGAGCAAATGGAAAGGGAAAATCTACATTGCTAAAAACTCTAACTCAAGCTATACCAAATAAAGGTGGAAAGTTTGAATATGGGTATAATGTAGATAAGGCATATTTTGATCAGCAAATGGAATTTAAAAATCCAGAATACACAGTATTAGAAGACTTCGAAAATGAATTTCCAAATTTAACTATTACACAAACTAGGTCTGCACTTGCATCGTTTATGTTTTATTCAGACGATATAGAAAAGCAAATAAAGCTTTTATCTGGAGGTGAAAAAGTAAGACTTGAACTATGTAAAATACTAAAACGTGGGCCCAATTTATTACTTTTAGATGAGCCTACTAATCATTTAGATATAGTAGGTAAAGAATCACTAGAAAATTTACTTCAAGCATATACAGGTACTGTTATTGTTGTATCACATGATAGATATTTTATAAATAAAATAGCAGATGCATTACTAGTATTTGAGGAGAACAAAGTTACCTTTTTTGATGGTACATATTCAGAATATATGGAAAAGAAAAGTGATGAAGATATGACAAAAACTTATACTAAGCAAGAAAAGGAGAAAAGTAGTAATAATTCATATTTAGAAAATAAAGAAAAAAATAGAATAAAGAATAAGATAAAAAGAATAGAAAATGAAATAGAGAATAAAGAGGCGAAAATAAAACAAATACAGGAGGAAATGGTAAAAGAAGAAAACTGTACAAGTTATATTAAACTTAACGAATTTCAAAACGAAATACAAAATCTAGAGGAAGAAATAGAACAAAAGATGCAAGAATGGGAAGATTTAAACAAACAAATGGATGAGTAGTTTACTCATCCATTCGTATTATTTACTAATACAAGTGACTTTACAAAAGATTCCTTATCCTTGTTATATCGTCTAAACTCATTTGAAAATGTATCATATTCAGAAAGTTCTTTTGCGCTTTCTGGATCTATTTTTCTTTCAAATATATAACCTAGCTCTTTTGCTTTATCAATTGGTAAGGCAATCATAAGAGTAGTATCAATTACATATTCTCCACATACAGTCCAAGCATGATTACCATTTGGTGAATTTTTAGTACCAGCAAGTGGCATAAATTTACCATAGTATAAATCAACTCTAGGTATGTTTTGTGCAATATATCTAGATGCTAATCCACAATGACCAATATTTAGACCATATAAAAATGCTTCTTCAAAGTATCTTAATTCGTCTTCATATAGTTTATCTAGCTTAAAGCTAAATACAAAATTCTTAAATTCTTCATTCCATGCATAATAGTTTAAATCTATATTAATCATTTTAGAAATTGTATTTCTTAATTCTTCTGATGGTAACATTAGTTCCAATCTCCTTTCATTATATTTCTAGGTATTATATCATACATCAGGCTAAAAAAAAAGACTATAGTATAACTATAGTCTCTTTAGTGCTACATTGCTTGTTGTATTTTAGCTCCCAAATATAAAGTTTTTTGATGCGCTGAAACTTTTTCTTTCTTTTTAGGTACTTTTTTGATAAAATGTTCTTCTGGTGAGATTATAGTAGAACTTTGTTTATTCAATATGAACCTAAAATCATATCCAATACATTTTGCAATTTCTACTGGTATTTCAACCATTAAAGTAGGATCAATTACATAGTCGTCCATTATCAACCATGCATGTTCACCTCGCCCAGAACATCCATATCCTGCCACAGGAATAAAAAATCCTATACATACTTGTGCATCTGGTAGACATCTAGAAAGATATTTACATGTAAGAATATTATTATTAACATTTAGTCCTTGTGAAAATATATCTTCCAATGTAGAAAGATAATCGTCTAATTCTAAATCTAGACTAGTTCTTAAAATTTCCTTTCTTAAATCCCGTCTCCAAGCAAATCTTGTTAAATCGTATCCTAATTCTTTTGAAATATTATATCTCAAAATTTCTGATGGTAGCACTGGCACCACTCCTTTCAAAAAAAGTCTTCCATATTATAGCATAATTTCAACATTATGTAAAGCAAATACTAAAATTATACAATAATAGACAAAAATTATATTAAAAAATGAGAATACTTTACCAAAAAATACTAAAATGCTATAAAACATAGTAATTAACAGTATTTAATATAAAATTCAACCATTCTATAGTATATATAAGTTAAATTAAACAGAACAAATGTTTACAATAACAAAATTACGTGATATAATCATACTAGAGAGGAGGAATTATAGATGAATAAAACATACATATGTATAGATATAAAATCTTTTTTTGCATCTGTGGAATGTGTTGAAAGAAAGTTAGATCCATTTACTACAAATCTTGTTGTTGCTGATGAATCTAGAGGAAAAGGTACAATTTGTCTTGCTGTTTCTCCTAAAATGAAAATGCTTGGAGTAAAAAATAGATGTAGATTATTCCAAATACCTAATAATATTAAATATATTGCGGCAAAACCTAGAATGAGTAAATACATAGAGTATGCTGCTAATATATATAGTATATACTTAAAATATGTTTCAAAAGATGATATACATGTATATTCTATAGATGAAGCGTTTTTAGATGTTACAGAGTATCTTAACACATATAAAAAGAACGGAATAGAACTTGCAAAGCTAATATTAAGAGATATTTATACATCTTATGGTATTACGGCAACAGCAGGAATTGGCACAAATTTATATTTATCTAAAATTGCGCTAGATATATTATCTAAACATAATGCTTCTAATATAGGATATTTAGATGAAGATACATATATAAAAGAATTATGGTATTATGAACCATTATCAGATTTTTGGCAAGTTGGAAAAGGAATAGAAAAAAGATTAAGGAAACTTAGAATAAAAAATATGTATGATATTACAAGAACTAATCCTAAAATATTATATAAAGAATTTGGAATAAATGCAGAATTACTAATTGATCATGCATGGGGGAAAGAAACCTGCACGATATCGGATATAAAACGATACAAACCCAAAAGTAATTCTATATCTACAAATCAAGTATTATTTAAAGATTATACATGGAATGAGGCAAGACTAGTATTAAAAGAAATGGTTGAACTAAAAAGTTTAGAACTTGTAGAGAAAAATTTAGTAACTGATACATTAACGTTATATATAGGATATTCGAACAATATTATTAAACCAAGCGGTGGAACATATAAAATATCATTAAAAACCAATACTTTTACAGAACTTTTAAAAGGGTTTATGAGCTTATATGATAAAACAACGAATATGTTTATGCCAATAAGGAGAATTGGTATTGGCTTTGAAAAAGTAGAAGAAGAAAAATACATACAAATGGATTTTTTTATAGATAGAAATAAAATAGAAAAAGAGAGAAAAGTGGAAGGTGCTATAAGTAACATTAGAGCAGAACTAGGCAATAATGCAATACTTAAAGGAATGAACCTTGAAGTTGGAGCAACTACAAAACTTCGTAACACTTTGATAGGAGGTCACAATGCTAAGTAGATTAGAAAGAGCAAAACAATTTCTACCTTTTGATGCTCTTAAAGGATTACAAGATGCATTAAGAGAAAAAGAAGTAGAATATGTTGAAATGATAGAATTAAGCGATGATAAAAAGGAAGAACTATGCAGAAAATTACAGATTTTATATGTTGGAGAAACAATATACGTAACATATTATAATAAAAATCATTATACTAAAATTAAAGGAAAATTATTATATATTAATCCTTTAAAAAAGAGTATAAATGTCTCTAAAATTGAAATACCTTTTGAATATATAAAAGATATAGACGTAGCTTAAAGGTAATTAAAAAATGAAATAAGATTAAACAAATATGTTTAATCTTATTTTCTTAATGTTAGTGTTTTTACTTTAAAATCTTTAGATTCGTATCCCCATGGATTAGAAATAAATCTAGTGTTACTTTGTGTAAAGTCTGATTCTATATGATCATGTCCATATATCCATACTGGTGCTTTAAATGAATTAACACTGCAGTAATAACAACTGTTATTCTTATTGTTAACTGGTGGTGTATGTGTTATTATTAGATCTAAATCATTAGGTAAATTATCGTACCATTTTACACTTTCTTTGTGTAGTGCCATTATTTTATCTCTTTTAGATAAATTAGATAATATGAGCCTTGAATCATTTGAATAAAGGTAATAAAAAAGCCAACCAGATATTCCTTGAGGTAAGTACCACATTGTGTCTCCTGCGATTTTAAATCCATTATAGCAAATCATTCCATTGTTAGAGTTAGTTCTATCTAGAAATATGATTTTTTCATTTTCTTTTAGTAAGCTACAAATTTTATTTATTTTATTTAAGCTATTATAATCAAATTCTTTTTTCATATTTTTATTTAGCATAGACGATATGTAATATTCATGATTACCAGCAACAAAAAGTACTTTATCATAATATTTAGCACATTCTTCTAAAAATACTATACTAGATTTTATAAACTCGGAAATATCTCCAGCAATAACGAGTATTTGACCATTTACTTTAGGCTTAATATTTTTATCTATAAATTCTTTAATAGACTCTATACTATAGCCATTATTATCAGATTTTATATAAAAACTAAGGTGTAAATCAGATATATAATCTACATTTAAACTTTTCATTTAATCTCCTCCTAAAAAAATTATTTTTTGAAATTATAAATATTAAAGCTAGTAAATTATATCACATTTACAGCAAATTGTATACATAATAATTATAATATAACAGTATGTGTGTTTAATTTTTATATTAAATTTGAAAATATGTATAATGTATTGTATAATAATGGAGAATTGAAAGAGGGAAAATAAATGCCAATATTAGATTTTAATAATAAAAAAGAAGTAGAAGAATATAATAATTTTTTACATTCATATAGTTTTATGAGTTTTATGCAAGATTTAAAGTGGGGAAAAGTAAAAAATAATTGGTCACAAGAAGCGGTCTATTTAAAAAAAGATGGAAAGATATATGCTGCTATGATGATACTTATTCAAAAATTACCACATATGAATGTATCATTCATGTATGCACCTCGTGGACCTGTTTGTGATGTATATGATATAGAAACTGTTAATGCATTAGTAAAAGAGGCAGAACCTATTGCTAAAAAATATAATGCATATGTTTTTAAATTTGATCCTCAAGTTGTATATGATGATAAACTAGATAATTTATATAAAAACGCTGGATATAAAACAAGTGGTAAAAATCCTAATCCAGATGATGTCATTCAGCCATTAAATGATGCTGTGTTATATCTTGAAGGAAAAACAGAGGAAGAGTTAATGAAGAGTTTTGCTGAAAAAACAAGGTATAATATTAGATTATCTGGAAGAAAAGGTGTAACAGTTAGATATTCAAGAGATAAAGAGGACTTAAAAACATTTTACGATATATATAAAGTAACAACAATTAGAGACAAAATTGGTTGTAGACCATATGAATATTTTGAAAGAATGCTTGAAGCATATAATGAAGATGAGTTAAGAATATATATAGCAGAACATGATGGAGATAAACTTTCAGCAGCAATTGCTACTTGCTATGGAAATGAGCTTTTTTACGTATATGGAGCAAGCTCTAATGAAAAAAGAAATTTAATGCCAAACTATGCGATGCAGATGGAAATGATTAGATGGGGAATAGAAAGAAAATGCAAGACGTATAACTTTGGTGGCATAATCCATCTAGATCAAAATGATGGACTATTTAAATTTAAAATGGGATTTTGTAAAGAAGAAGGTTTAGAAACATATATAGGCGAATTTAGCAAAGTATATAAACCAGCAACATTTTTTGCAGTAACAAAGCTTTTACCAATTAAGAAGAAAATAGAAAGAAAGATTAGAAAGTCTAGAAAAAGTAAATAGTAACAGGAGGAAAATAATGAACGAGATAATTGATAATTTAAAAGAGTTTAATAAAGAAAGAGAATGGAGTAAGTTTCATACACCAGAAAATTTAGCAAAATCAATTTCTATAGAATCAGCAGAACTTCTTGAATGCTTTCAGTGGAGTGGTGATGACTTTAATAAAGAAGAAGTCTATGAAGAACTTGCTGACGTCTTTACTTACTGTTTTCAAATGGCAATTACATTAGGTATTGATCCTAAAGAGATAATTTTAAAGAAATTAGAAAAAACTAAAAGAAAGTATCCTGTTGAAAAATCAAAAGGAGTTAGTACAAAATATAATAAATTATAAAAAAAAGGAGCCTTAAATTCTAAAGATGATTAAGGCTCTTTAATTATAACTAAATTCCAAGTTGATAGTTTGGATTATTATATATAAAAGAATTTGTTGAGATTGTTACAAATTTAATTGAGAATATATCACAATATAATAAGTTGTTATCTTGAACAGATCTTAAAACTATATAACTTGCACCTACGTCTAGTAAAACACCAATTCTATCTTGTAAACTGCAAGTACCAATTAAAAATTCTACTTTTAATAGTTTACCTATGTAATTTCTTAAAAAGGCTGGGGTGTAAATTGAATTGGTTAATGTCTCAGGCATATTTGATGGGGTTGTTGTATTGTTATTTAGTTCAGCAGTTTGACGATTATTTATATCATTTAACATATAAATTCTCCTTTCTATGTAGTTTTATAAATTTCTGTAGGTGTATAGAAACAGTGATTTATAATTCTTGTATGTAATTTCCCTGTACCATTGTATGGAAACTCACTTGGACAACTTGGTTTGTAAGGATTCATAAACCATAGACATATTCCAACCTCATTTAATCTATTACCACTTAATGCCCAATCCGCAATAGAATAATGTAATTCAGTTGGATTCATATTATATATGTTTTGAGGATTATATTGTCCTCTTAACATATCTGTAGCACAATTAAATTGTCCAGTTTGAAAAATTATATTTCGTATATTTCCACCTTGGGATACTCTAAAGTATTCACCTTCATTTGAATTTGTTCTATTCATTACAACAGAAGCCACAGCTTTCATACCATTTTCTCCTTCACCACCAGCTTCACACATGACTATTCTTGCTAGAAGCTCTCTATCTGAAAAACTCACTTTATCACCTACTTTTATATAATATAATATGATAATACTAAAAAAATGTTAAACAAGTATTTGTAAATAAAGCCATTATTATAATATTTATAGTCAATATTCGATAATTATTGACATTTACGCGTTCGTGTGGTAAAAGATATGTAAGCCAATAGTTTATTTTATGGCTAAAATAAATATTTTAGTTAGGAGGAAAAAAGATGATTAGCGAAATCTATTGTAGCTTAGATCCAAAATGTAAGGATCCTGTTGGACCTGTTAGAGAAGAGTCAGAAGTAAAGTTCAGCATACGGTTAGACAAGGTAAGCATTGTTGAGTCTCCTAAACTTGTTATATTTAGGATTGACAAGTGGGATGAGCGGGAAGAGATTGATCTTAAACTCGCAAACGCAACCCTTAACAACAATTATTATTCTTGTACGTTTACGCCTAAAACTGCTGATGTGTATTATTACTATTTTACTCTGAACATTAACGGGAAGTACGAAGAGATAAGGAGAGATCGTTTTGCCAAGTCTTGCTTTGGCGGTAAGGAAAATGAGTGCTTTCAGCTTACGGTTTTCACAAAGGAAATTTCCGTTCCGGATTTTATGAAAGGTGCTACCTTTTATCAGATATTTCCGGACAGGTTTTGCAACTCTGGACAGCCGAAGGAAAATGTTCCTGATGACAGAAACGTGCATAAAGATTGGTACGAAAATCCGGACTATTTGCCAAACGACAAAGGACTCATTCTCAACAATGATTACTTTGGAGGAGATTTGAAGGGTATTACCGAGCACCTTGATTACATTGAGTCTTTGGGCATAAGTATTATTTACTTGAACCCTATATTTGAGGCGCATTCAAATCACAGGTACAACACAGCGGATTACTTAAGAATTGATCCTATGCTTGGTAAAGAAGAAGACTTTGCAGAACTTTGTGCTGAAGCCCAAAAACACGGAATTCGTATTATCCTTGATGGTGTGTTTAATCACACTGGTTCTGACAGCGTGTACTTTAACAAAGAAAGAAGATATGCAACAGTTGGTGCCTATACCAGTCAGGATAGCTCGTATTACAACTGGTACTGCTTTTTCAACTATCCGGATGGATACGACTCTTGGTGGGGATTTGACACTCTTCCAAAGATTAACAAAAATTCAGAGGAAGCCATTGAGTTTTTCTGTAACGTTGTTAAAAAATGGATAAGACTTGGAGCTTCTGGCTTTAGGTTTGATGTTGTAGATGAACTTACCAACTATATGTTGTATAGGTTGTCTAAATCCATTAAGGAAGAAAAAGTGTACGATGAGCAGCCATCTGTCATAGGCGAGGTTTGGGAAGATGTTTCCACTAAGGAGGCATATGGAGAAAGAAAGCATTACTTTACAGAGAACACATTAGACAGTGCAATGAACTATGTGTATAAGGATGCACTTTTCCATTTCTTTGAGGCAAAAGATTCAGAGGCACTTTTAGACACCATCATACGTACTATCGAAAATTATCCTAAAGATAATCTGGATGCAATGATGAACATGATTTCTGGTCATGACATTGAGCGTGCGATTACACGTCTTGCAAAAGGCTCTGCAGGAGATAGAGATAGATACTGGCAAGGAGCAAACGACTACCTTGATCCTGAATCTTATGAAAGAGGTAAGAGAATGCTTAAGCAGATGGCTGTAATACAGTATTTCTTACCGGGCAATCCATGTTTGTACTATGGTGATGAAGCGGGTGTTTACGGATTTAAAGATCCGCACAACAGAAAAACGTATCCTTGGGGAAGAGAAGATCAAGATCTTATCCGTTTTTTCCAGATGCTTGGAAGAATAAGGAAGGATAATCCGTTCTTAAGAGATGCAAGCTTCATTCCTATCCTGTTTCACGGCGGTCTTTGTACCTTTGCAAGAGAGTCTTTGAGTCGCGATGAGAGACTTTTAGTGGGAGTAAATCTTACAGAAAAGCCACTCGACTTAGAACTTTTCGATGCTAAAGAAGTACTTTACACAACAGATGCTCCTAAAGTGAAAAAACTCGTTCCAAATGGTTCTATCATTTTGAAGTAGCTTAAGTAAAGACAGTTCTTTTTGGCGCACCACGAACTTTGTGGTGCGCTTTTTCTTGAAAAAAATAGATATAAAATTATTTATATCTATTCTTCATTATTGTTATTTTCGTTATAATATGAATTTACTTGATTGATTTGAGAATTGTTGTTATTCTCATCTTCGGTATTAAAATCATTATTAAAGCTATTTACTGAATCCTCATTTTTCACTTTATTTTCTTCTTGCTGAATATTAAAATCTTGGCTAGGAATACTAGAATTATCAGATGAATTTGAATTTTTAAAATTTTTTTCTGTTTCTTTGCTAGGAATAATATCTGTTTTATCTATTGTTATTTCATCTATGTCTGAGTTGTTAGTTATATTGCTTAAATCTGTAGTTATATCTTTAGATTTTGTATCATTTTTTTTAGTAACAAGTATTGTTAGTATTAAAACTAATATAATTATTGTTACTATAACTGGAATTATAAATTTCTTGTTAAATTTCATGGTAGATCTCCTCTAAATATTACATTTTCTTATATTTTTGTTTTAAATCATTTATTTTTTTCGCATATTCTTTGTTTAATTCTTTAAATTTGTCTTTATATTCTCTTAAGCCTTCAAATGTATTTTGACAATTAAGTGCGTCTCTGATTCTTTTACTTTTATCTTTATACCAACTATTAAGTTCTTCATATTCTGATTTTAGTTCTGGATTTATTTTTTTGAACATTTAAATTCTCCTTAGTTTATTACTTATCTAAATTTTATAATATACATATATAATTTGCAATAATAATTTAGTATATATTAAAAAATAGAACTATAACAAGTATAGTTCTACGTATTATATAGTTTCAAATATATGTGGTTGTTTAAATATAGCTAGTTTTTAATTTTTTTTGCTAGATATAGAAATGGAGTATCGCATATAGCAATAATACATTCTATAAGGCTTCCAACTAAAGCTATCGAGATCATATCCCTTACTGTATAAATTCCAGAAAATGCTAAAAATATAAAAGCAAAATTTTCTAAACAATTGCATATTATTGTAGATATATTATTTCTAATCCACATTTTTTTGCCATTAAATTTATCTTTAAGCTTATTATATAAGTATACATCTGCAAGATTAGATAAAAAATACATTACTACGCTAGATATACATATTCTTGGCGCGAGTCCAAATAAGGTTTTCATAGCATCATTTGTTAAATCTATTGAGTTAGGAGTAAAAAACAAAGTTATTTGTGTAACTATAAGATATATAATTACAGAAAATAATCCCATATATACACCTTTTTTACTTTCCTTTAGTCCGTAGCATTCAACAAGAATATCTGTTGCTAAGAAATTTGATGCAAATAATACATTCCCAAGTGTTGTAGTCATACCAAATACATCTACATTTTTTGATACTTGTATATTTGCAAGAACTGTTGCAATGCCTATCCATAAAAATAGACCTTCTTTTTTAAATAATTTTTTTGTGAGTAATAATAAACTAAATACTATTATTATCTCAACAAATAATAAAATTTCATTCATAATTATTCCTCCTAGTTTTTTTATGTGGGAGGATCTCGAACCACAATGGAATAAATATAAATATATTATATATCATTTGTCAAATAATGTAGTAAATAGTAGACTGATTGTAATTTATAGAAATCTTTAAACTATTGACTTTTATATAAAAAAAATGTATAATTTAAGAGTAATATTTATATATTAAACCTAAATGTAATAAATAATAATTACTACCAGTTTATAGGCTATGGAATGTTAGAGTTCTTACCTATAATTTTTTTTGAACAAATATATGTTTTTGATAGGGAAAATGATAAATTTATGTATAAAAAACATATAAATTTGATTGATTATATCAAACTATTTTTAGTGTGATATAGAACGGAGGCGTTATGGATAAAGTTACAGTTGTTATTCCTATATATAATGTTGAAAGATTTCTTAAAGAGGCGATAGATTCTGCTATTAATCAAACATACAAAAATATAGAGATTATTTTAGTAGATGATGGTTCAACAGATAATTCAGGAAATATTTGCGATGAGTATGTAAAGTTAGATAATAGAATTAAAGTGATTCATAAAGAAAATGGTGGACTTTCTACTGCAAGAAATGCTGCTTTAGAAGTGTATACTGGAAAATATATTATGTTTTTAGATTCAGACGATTTTTTAGAACTTGACGCTGTTGAAAAAATGTATAACAAAATAGAAGAAAAAAATGCAGATTATGTTATTGGAAATTATATTAATGCAACAGAAGAAGGCGAAAAATGGGAAAAGCCAGTATTTGATTTAGAAAAATATAAAGAGTTTAAATTATCAATAACTGACTATAAAAATTCATTTTATATAATGAATTCTAGCGTATGTAATAAGATATTTAGAAAAGAATTCTTAGATAAGTTAAACATTAGATTTATTGAAGGATTACCAGCAGAAGATGCTATTTTTACAACATATTGCTTTATGCATTCAGATAATGTATATTATACTCAAGCAATTGTATTTAATTATAGACAAAGAAAAGGTGGTTCTATAAGTAGTCATTGCTCAATAAAGTATTTTGAGGGAATAAATAAGGCATATAGAATGATCTATGAAAATTTTAGAGATAGCAATAATCTAGGATATTATAGATATTTTTATGCCAAAAGTATGAATTATACTATGTATAAACTTATAGATTCTGTAGTTGTTTCAGAGGATGAAAAGAGACAAGTATTAAAGGATATGTTATGGTTTTATAAGTTAACTTTTGAACTTGAAGTTCCTGCGTGTCAAGATGCTATTGAAGCAATAATAGAAGAAGCGGTAAGTGGGAATATAGAAACTGCATTAAAATATTGTAATATATTAAAAGAAGCAAGAACATATATGACTATGCAAGAAAAAGAAAAAATGTCTAAACCAGATGCTGAAATGTATCAAAGAATATCAGTGCTAGACGAGAAATATAGTAAATAAAAAGAATACAAATGCAGTTATAATGAAGAATTAGAAAAAAGTACCAGATGAAATATACTCATCTGGTACTTTTTTTATTATAATTATACTTTACCAAATAAAATTTGATTTTAATGCTTCACCATTATCTACTAGTAAGTCTTGACCTGTCATACTTTTGTTTATTACAGATATAAAATAAATAAATTCTGCAATTTCTTCTGGTGAGGCCCATTTATTTAGCATAGTTTCATTTAAAACTGCATTCCATAGTTTTTTATCATCAATTATGTGTTTGTTAAGTTCAGTTGTAACACCTCCAGCGCTTATAGCGTTAGACGTTGCTCCAAATTTTGAAATACGCAATGCTACGTTCTTCATGTATGTTACCATTCCACCTTTGCTTGCTGCATATTCTGGAAATTCGGCACCTGTTAATGCACTCGCAGATGCATTAAAAACTATAGACTTTATGTTAGGTTGAATACCATATTTTTCTGTTATATTTATTGTTCCTTTTAGGTTAATATCTATATCTTTTCCAGACTCTTGTACACCAGCATTATTTACTAAAATATCTATATTATCTATATCAGGTAATTTTTTATTTGTTATGTCCTCAATAATATGTGTATAATGTGGATTATTAATTGTACTTTCGCAAATATCTATTCCTATTACGTCATGTCCTTCGTTTAAAAATTTTAATGCAGTAGCTTTGCCAATTCCACGTGATGTTCCTGTTATTAGTATTTTCATTTTTTCCTCCTAAAATATAATACTATTATATCATAATAGTTCAATAGTAAAACAAAATAAGCTCTAAAAAGAGCTTATAATAAACCATAATTTGTATGTTCACCAGTACTATCAAAAATCATATATTCATGTGGATGTTGTCCAGAATGTTTATTTGTCATTTTTATAATAGTATCTTTATTTTCTTGAATAATCTTTACTTCTATGTAAAATGTATCGTGCATATCTTTATCTGATTCGACTTCCACATAACATGTACCATCAAGTCCAGGTCTATAGTCATGTTTTTTTGTAAAAGTTGTTATATTCCATTTTTCGGTAGATATACAGTCATTACATAGAGCGATTATTATAAATTTTTTACTTGTTTCTACAACGTATCCAATATATGTTCCATATTTTTTACTATAAATCTCACTTAATATTTTGTTCTTTAGGTCATCAAAAGATTCTTTATGATTGTGATTTTCATCTGTAAAATTATTAGAAATCTCTTTTTCTTTTGCTTTATCTTGTAATCCAAGCATAAATTTATCATTTATTGGCATAACTAGATCTTCTGGTGTAAGTCTTCTAACATTAAGTAATTTTTCTTTAGAATCTACTACAAATGGAGAATACTCTTCATTTGTAGTATTGGTAGTTAATTTTTCTCCACAGGCATAGCAATATTCTCTTGATAAGTGATTTAGACTATTACATGTGTTACATTTTTTTTCACCAATAGATATAGTATTTGCATAAGATATATTAGTACTTGATTTTTTTATGTTAGTAATATAAATACCGAAAAACATGTCTAAAATTATGCATACTAATATATTGAATAAACTTAAATGAACTATGGATACAAATGTAGAAAATATAGATATTACAAGCAAAATATAAGCTAGAACTAGTTTATCTGATGTTGTTATTTCTTTTTGTGAGTTATTTGATTTTATTGAAAATATGAAAAATATAAAAAATAATATAGGTATTATAGACATTATTCTGCCTCCTTATGTATTATACAATTATATATCAAATAATAAAAAGATAAAATATAAAAGATTAAATTTAAAATAACTTTAATATCAGACAATATTTTTGCATATTTTTAAAAAAAGTATTGATTTTTAAAATCATTAGTGCTATAATTATCATTGTCAATCGGGGTGTAGCTCAGTTGGTAGAGCGCGTGGTTTGGGACCATGAGGTCGCAGGTTCGGGTCCTGTCACTCCGACCATATATAGGAAGCCCAACCTTAAATAGGGGCAAATTTATAAAGATTTGGAATAGTGAACACTTCCAAGTCTTTTTTATTATATTTTAGAATAATTTATCCAAATTTATATGTGTTTAATTTTATTAATCATTTATAAAATTTTACAAAATTTACATAAAAAGCTTGCATTTGAAATTTGTATATGCTATACTCATAAACAATAAAATATTTTGTCATTAAAAAATAATGATAGAGGTCGCGAGATTCAAGAGTAGAATGTTTTATAGAGTTAGGTTCTCAAAAACATTTGAAAGGGGAAATCGCCGAAGTGATATTTATAACCTAAGTAAATATTGCTGGGACATTGCAAAATATGTAATGGACTGTCACTTATGTGGAGCGCTATCTAATATTTGAAATATATATTAAACTATGTGTTTTTTACACTAGTTTAACTGTGATTTTGATATTAAGACCCTATATGTTCTACGTAAGTGAACATATGGGGTCTTTTTGTATGTCAAAATATTATTAAATTCAAGGAGGAATTATTTATGAATAGAAGAAATATAATCATTGTAACAACTATTGCAGTTATTGTTGTAATAGCAGTAGTAGTATTATTAAGAAATGGAAATACAGAAGAACAAAAGAGAAATGTTTTACGTGTTGGAATGGAATGTGCATATGCACCATATAATTGGTCTCAAACTGATGATTCAAATGGGGCAGTACCAATTAAAGATAGTACAAATTATGCTTATGGATATGACGTAATGATGGCAAAAATCATTGCAGAAAAACTTGATTGTGATCTTGAAATATATCAAATTGATTGGGATAGCTTACCTATAGCTTTGCAATCTAATAGAATAGATTGTGTTATTGCTGGACAATCTATAACAGCTGAAAGATTAGAGTCAGTAGATTTTTCAACACCATATTATTACGCGTCAATTGTTACTTTAACAAACAATTCAAGTAAATATGCGGATGCTTTAGGAGTATCAGACTTAGAAGGAGCAACATGCACATCACAAATTAATACTTGTTGGTATGATACTTGCCTTCCACAAATAAAGAATGCAAACATTTTGCCAGCAATGGATACAGCACCAAATATGCTTGTAGCATTAAACTCTAATACGGTTGATTTAGTAGTAACAGATATGCCAACTGCTATTGCAGCTTTACAAGTATATAATAATATGAAGTTATTAGATTTTACAGGACTAGAGGACAATTATAATGTATCAGAAGAAGAAATTAACATAGGTATTTCTGTAAGAAAAGGTAATAGCGAGTTACTTGAAAAGATAAATAATGTATTAAAAGATTACACAGAAGAAGATTTTAAAGATATGATGAATAAGGCTATTGATGTTCAACCATTAGCAGAATAGGAGGCTTATATGTCATTACCTCAAAGTTTTATTGGAAGAATAATATTTATAATTGAAAAATATGGAATGTCTATGCTAAAAGGTGCTGGAACTACTTTAGTTATTGCCTTAATTGGAACAATTGCTGGATGTATTATTGGTTTCATAGTAGGAACAATACAAGCAACACCAATTAATAAAAAGGATTCTATATTAAAAAGAATATTGCTAAGATTTGTAAAAATAGTTTTAGATATTTATGTTGAAGTGTTTAGAGGAACACCAATGATGGTACAAGCAATGTTTATATTTTATGGTTCTGCTGTATTATTTAATATACATATGGATATGTGGACTGCAGCATGTTTTATCGTTTCAATAAATACAGGAGCTTATATGGCTGAAACAGTTAGGGGAGGAATACTATCTATTCCAGATGGTCAAACAGAAGGCGCAATGGCAATTGGAATGAACCATTTTCAAACAATGTTATATGTTGTTTTACCTCAAGCATTAAAAAATATTATGCCACAGATTGGAAATAATTTAATTATAAATATAAAAGATACTTGTGTTCTTTCAGTAATTGGTGTAGTAGAATTGTTTTTTGTAACTAAAACTGTATCAGGTGCATATTACACTGTATTTGAAGCAAATACAATAACTATGGCTATGTATTTGTTTATGACTGTGGTATTATCAAAATTACTTAGAATTATTGAGAAAAAATTAAACGGACCAGAAAATTATTCACTTTCTACTACAGATACACTAGCATATACAAGTGGATTGTTAAAATATCCTAGTAAGGAGGAACAGCATGAAAAAGAGTATAATAGAAGTTAAACATTTAAAAAAATCTTTTGGAAATCATGAGGTTTTAAAGGATATAAATTTTTCAGTAAAACCAGGAGATGTAACAAGTATTATAGGAGCATCAGGATCTGGAAAGTCTACTTTATTAAGATGTATTAATTTATTAGAAACTCCAACTAGTGGAGAAATATTATATAATAACGAAGATGTTTTATTATCTAAAAATATTCCATCATATAGAGCAAAAGTAGGAATGGTTTTTCAAAATTTCAATTTGTTTGAAAACATGAATGTCCTTCAAAATTGTATGATAGGTTTAACAAAAGTACTAAAACTAGATAAAGAAAAAGCCAAAAAGGAAAGCTTATTCTTTCTTGAAAAAGTAGGAATGTTGCCATATGTTAATGCAAAGCCAAGACAGCTTTCAGGAGGACAAAAGCAAAGAGTTGCGATTGCAAGAGCACTTGCAATGAGGCCGGATGTGTTATTGTTTGATGAACCAACTTCTGCTTTAGATCCTCAAATGGTTGGAGAGGTACTTAGTGTAATAAAATCATTAGCTAAAGAGGGATTTACAATGATAATTGTTACTCACGAGATGGCATTTGCAAGAGATGTATCAAATCAAGTGGTTTTTATGAGTGATGGTGTAATACTTGAAAAAGGTACTCCAGAGGAAATATTCGTATCTCCTAGAAATGAAAAAACAAGAATTTTCTTAGATAGGTTTATGAATTATTAATAAAAAGCTGTAATATAAACTATTACAGCTTTTTAACTTATAGTTCAAAAGAACACTTATATGGAAGTATGTTATTAAGAGCTTGATTAATTTCTTGTTTAGCCCTTTCAAAGTCTATATCCATATAAACATCATTTATACAAACTATCTTATATTTTCTATCATTTATATCTTTAATTGTTGATGTATTATCGTTTAGATATGTATAATATTTTGTTTCGTTTTTCTTTGGAATAAAATTGCCACTTGCAAGTTGCCAATATCTACAAAGATTGTGACTTATATCTGAAGGTTTTCTAAACTTATTATTACAGGCTTTATCTAAAGCTTTTTCTTCTTTGGACCATATTTCCTTGAAAGTACTCTTTAAATATGGCTGAGCAGAATGTAGCTCTTTAAAACCAGTAAATTTATTTTTAGAATTTGTTATTTTTTTAGTTATATCGTTGTAATCTTCATATAGTGGATTATATACTTTGTCTAAATTATTTTTTATAAAAGTTTCTTTTTGGAAATGTTTATTTAATATAGCAATAGAATTTGCAAGCATAAAGTAGTATGTATCGTTATATACATGAGGTATTATTATTGTTTCACAATATATGTCAGTTGGTAAACCATCTTTAAAGAAGAAATCCTTATCTATATTATCTATAACGAAAATGTCGTCATTGAATAAAATGAATTTCTCAGATAAATCATTTATTCTATGTAAGTTCATTTCTATTACATTAGAATTAAAAGTTGGAAGATATTTTTCAGGAATATAATCTTTATGATTAACTAATTTTAGTTTTGGATGATTAATATTTAACCATTTAGGTATTTGCCCACAAGTAATAAAAAATATATTGTTTACCCATGGCATATATTTATCAATTCCTCTAAATAAAAAGTGGAGATTATCGCAATCTCTAAATCTATTTATACTTTTATTACCTTCAATATTTGAATATTTATTTTTTTCAATTAACCATTTTTCATCATTGCCATCTACCCATAAGATAACAACATCTATTTTTTCATCATTAGATATATACATAAATCACACTCCTTCTATAAAATATTTTTATTATTATACATTTTTCGACATAATTTGTCAATAATATAACCTTTCTAATAACAAATGAAGACATAAAAAACCTAGACGATTTGTCTAGGTCAGTAAGAAATTATTTGAAAATTTTATTATAATTTATTCTTTCAAGATATCTTCTTTTAATTATTCCATATCTTTTTAATATTTTACCTGGAATAAATTTTTTCGGCTTTGTAATTAAAAGTACATTTTTTAATTTTAAATATTTTTTGTCTTTTATTTGATTTTTATATAGTATTAATAATTTGTTATTTAAATTTAAGCTTAAAAACTCATCTATTAATTCCTCATTATATTCTGTTAAATGGAAAATATAATAACAATTATCATAATCAATTCTTTTTATACGTTCATTCCATTTTTCTTTTGCTATTTCAAATGAAGAATAATGCATAAATCTAATAGTTATAATAGGTAATTCATTAGATTTTAGTTGTCCTATAGGGTATTTTTCCTCTGATGGTATTTCTTGAATGTCTAACGTATTATACTTTTTTATATATTTGATATAGTTTAAGAAGTCAAGATTGTTTATATATAAATTTATTGTAGGTGAAAAGAATTTCATGCCAATGTCATTATATATACAGCCACCACAGCAATCATTACATATTATTGAAAAGTTTTTATTTTTTAGTTTAGCATATTTTTTTCTTCTATAATTTATCCATTTATCATTTTCTTTATTTTCCATTATTAATCCCTTATTTCTTTAATAAATATATACTATCAAATAAATCCCAATATAATTTTCTATTGCTACTTAGTACTAGAGCACTTATTAATCTATATGGTTCTAATTGACTTTTAATAAAATCAGAATCAACACTTTCTATAGCAATTTTAAAATGAGTATACATATTTAAGATCTTATCACTTTTAAATAATTCTGTATAATTGTTAAGTCTCATTTTTTCATGTGCACTTGTATACATTCGTATAAAAGTTTTGTACGCATACTGTTTAATATGTGGATAATTTTCTAATATAAATTGAAATTGTGCAAAATGTGCATCTAGATTATCTATTAGATTTTCTTCGCTAAATACGGATGTTGTTGCACCGTCTCTTCCACATAGATAATAATACATTTCTTCATTTGTATAAGCTATTTTTGGTGCTCTGTTTACTAATTTATATGCAGTAGCAACATCTTCGTATTTTTTTCTATATGGAAATTCGATTCCATCAAATAGAGCGGTTTTATACAAATTTCCTGTTACAAATATAGTATTGTTTTCTAGCATGTATTTTAAAGCTTCTTCACTATTAAACATAGTGTCATATATTTCTTTGCTATTTTTTTGTATTCCATTTTCTTCAGTAAAGCATAATTTTTCTGCCATTATCATATCTGCATCATATTTTTCTAATATACTTACCATTTTAGAGATTGCATTTAAATCTATAGTGTCATCACTATCTACTAAAATTAAATAGTCTCCAGTTGCTTTTTTTATACCAAAGTTTCTTGCGTCTGAAACACCACCATTTTCTTTGGTATATAATTTAATTCTGTTATCTGTTTTAGCTGCATTTTTGGCAATTTCATAAGAGTTATCTGTTGAACCATCATTTACAAGTATTATTTCTATATTTTTATATGTTTGACTAGTTAGTGTATCTATACATTTTAATACATAATTTTCAACATTATAAATTGGTACAACTATACTTACTTTTTTGTTCATAGTTATATTAAACCTCCATAATTATTGTATCTATATATTAGCATATTGATTACCAATAATCAATAAAATAAAATATAAAGAATGTAACATGATGTAACTATGATGATATTATGACATATAGTATTAAGAGGTATTGACTATGCAAGGATGTGAATTTGTAACTTTTATTTCAGCATTAGCATGTGCAATTGCAAAAGATAAAACTCCAAATGAGATAAATATATTATCTACGATTTTTAGTCAATTAGGAGATACATTAGCAACTCTTGCTGCCATAAACTCAAATAATTGCAATGAATAAAAGTAATCATCCAAAAAATTGAAATGATTACTTTTTAAATATTATTTTTTTAATCTTTTTTTCTTATACTTGTAAATAGTGTTATTATTGGGAATATTTCAAGTCTTCCAAGTAACATTCCAATAATAAAAACTAGTTTAGATAGTACACTAAATCCAGCAAAGTTAGATATATTAAAACAAAGTCCTACGTTTGCAAATGTTGTAAACACTGAATTTATAGTTGTCTCTAAATCAAAACCATTAAAGCTTACTATAAAAATCATAATACATAATAGCCCTATATATAAAAATAAAAATGTATTACTACTTTTTATTGTGTCTTCAGACACTCGTTTTCCTTCAAAAGTGATAGTTTGTATGCTATTTGGATGTATTAGCTTCATAAGATCTCTTTTAACTGTTTTAAATGCAAGTATTAATCTAGAAATCTTAAATCCGCCACATGTACTTCCTGCACAAGCACTTATAAGCATTAGTACTAACATTAATGTTCTACTTGCTGTTGGGTATATATTTATATCTCCGATGCTATACCCTGTACTTGTCATAATGGATGAAACGTGAAACGCTGCTTCTTTAAATGCTATTGATACGTTATTAAAAACATTAATTGTATTAAAGAAAACTATTGCAATGCTAATTGTAAATATTAAAAAATATGTTTTTAATTCTTCACTTTTTAGAGCAGATTTTATATCTTTCATTAATATTAAGAAATATATATTAAAATTTACTCCAAACAGAAACATAAAAATAGTAATTGTCCATTGGCAAAAACTTGAGTATGTTGCAATAGATGAGTTTAATACTGCAAATCCACCAGTTCCTGCTGTCCCCATTGAAATAAGAATACTATCAAATATAGACATTTTACCAATTATAAGTAATATAATTTGAGTAATTGTAAGTGAAATATATATTCCATATAGATAAATTAAAGTTTTCTTTATACTTGGAGCAAGTTTTCCAACACTTGGACCTGGCATTTCAGCTTTTAAAATATGCATTGATTTATCTGATTTTGAAAGAGGTATAATTGCCATTACAAATGCAAGAATTCCCATACCGCCAATAAAATGTGTAAAACTTCTCCAAAATAAAATTCCTTTTGACAATCTTTCAACATCTTTAAAAATAGTTGCGCCTGTTGTTGTAAAACCAGATACTGTTTCAAATAAACTATCTATTAAGCTTGCATCATTATTAATGTAAAATGGTAGTGCTCCTATAATGGAAATTATTATCCAAGACAAAGCTACAATTTTTAGTCCATCTTTTGAATATATATTTTCAGAGTTAAGTTTAATACTATTTAATATCAATCCAATTATTAAACTTACTATTTGAGGAATTAGAAAACAGATATAATTTTCGTTATATATTAAAGAGGTTATAATAGGAAATATAAATAGTATGGAAAAACCAATTAATACTTTTCCTATGTATTTAAAAATAATTCTACTGTTCATTTTATTTCACCAAATCGTTTAATGATTTAAAATCGTTGTTGTTTGTAACAACTAATATGTTATCATTAAGCTTTAATTCATCATTTCCTCTTGGATATATAATGTTTCTACCTCTTTGAATAGCTGTAATTAAAACGTTTTCTTTGAATTTTAAATCACTTATTTTTCTGTCTTTTAATTTAAAATCTTCTTTTATCTTAAATTCTAAAATCTGAAATATATTATCTCCAAAATTATATATAGCTTCACATGAGCTGGCATTACTGTTCTGTTTTGCTCTAACATATTGAATTACATGGTTTGCAGCAATTTTATGTGGAGTAACTACAGAATCTATATTTGCTATATCTGTTATGTTATCCAGATTTATATGGTTAATTTTAGTTATAACTTTAGGCACATTTAAGTTTGATGCAAACATTGAATAAACTATGTTTTCCTCATCTATACTAGTTAGTGGCACAAAAGCATCACAAGTACGTATTCCTTCTTCAAATAATATATTTTGATCAGATAAATCACCATTTATAACTAAAATATTTGGTAGTTCTGTTGCAATATCATCGCATCTTTTGATATCATATTCAATTATTTTTACATGCATTCCCATATCTAGAAGCATCTTTGATAGATATACAGCAATGTTTGATCCACCACCAATTATAACATTTTTAGTTTTTTCACTAATTTGTTTAGCATATTTTAAAAAAGAGTTAATATCTTTCCTTGTTCCTGTTATATGTACAATATCATTTGTTTTTAGCTTTGTGTTTCCATCAGGAATTATTATTTTATCTTCTCTTTCAATGGCACAGATTATAACATTGTTTTTAAGCTTTTTAGATATATCTTCTATAGACTTATTTTCTAAACTTGTTTTTTCTGTAACCTTTAATGATATAACATTAATTTTTCCCTTAAAAAATGATGTAGCATCTATTGCACTAGGTATACTCAAAGTCTGTGCTATTTGAGATGCGGCTAAGTATTCAGGATTTATGGTCATTGAAAGACCTAGTTCTTCTTTAATTAAATTTATAGAACTAGAATATTCAAGTGAGCGTATTCTTGCAATTGTGCTTTTAGCGCCAAGTTTTTTCCCTATTAAAGCACACATTACATTTTCTGAATCTTCTTTCATTACTGAAATTAAAAGGTCAGAATTACTTATTCCAGATTCTATTAAAATGTTAGAATCTAAACCATTACCTTGAATATAATTTACGTCTTCATTGTTTATAAGACTTTCTTTTCCATTAAATTTTAAATCAATTAATGTTACTTCGTGTCGTTCTTTTACAAGGAGTTTAGCAAGATGTTCTCCTAGTTTACCAACTCCTACAATAATTATTTTCATTCTATCCCTTCTTTTTTATGTATGATATTTTAACATACTTAAAATTAAATGTAAACAATTGTCATATAAGTATAAATATAAATTTTATTAGTTTTTAGAATTTTTAAAAGTACTAAAAACATGTAAACTAAAATAACTGTTTTTCTTTAATTACCTCGAAATTATTGACTTTATTGCTCAAAAAGTATAAGATATATGGTGTAAATATCTATGTATTAACAGAAAGGATGAAAAATGAAAGTATATTGTGGTACAGACATAATAGAAGTAGAAAGAATAAAAAAAGCAATACTTGAAAATCCAAATTTTAAAGCTAATATATTTTCAAAAAAGGAAATAGAAGAGATAGAAAAATGTTCTAATGATGATGTAAGATATCAAAGATATGCTGGAAGATTTGCATCTAAAGAGGCAATATATAAAGCTATTTCTAAATTTACTGTAAAGTCAGATTATAGTCCAAAGTTTTTGGATGTTGAAATTGAAAATGATGTTGAATTTAAAGGAAGACCTAAAGTAAATGTACTTAGCAAATCATTAGAAGAAGTTTTTGTTAGATACAAGATAAAAATAGACTTAAGTATTTCTCATGTTAGAGAAAATGCTATAGCTATGGCTGTAGTAAATATAGATTAATGATAAGGAGTGAAAATTTGATGGAAGAAAATAAGAAATACTACGTAACAACACCTATATACTATCCAAGTGGAGATTTTCATGTAGGAACATGTTATTGCACATTAATGGCTGATACATTAGCAAGATATAAAAGATTAAGAGGTTATGATGTATTTTTTATGACAGGCACAGATGAGCATGGACAAAAAATAGAAGAAAAAGCAAAAGCAAGAGGTATAACTCCTAAGGAATATGTTGATGAGTTTGTTGCAAAGGCAAAAGATTTGTGGAAAGTTTTAGATATTAGTTATGACAAATATATGAGAACCACAGATGAATATCACGTAAAAGCTGTACAACAAATATTTGAAAAACTACTTGCAAAAGGTGATATATATAAAGGTGAATATAAAGGATTATATTGTACACCATGTGAATCATTTTGGACTGAAACTCAACTTGTTGATGGAAAATGTCCAGATTGTGGAAGGGAAGTAAAAGAAGTAAAAGAGGAGAGTTATTTCTTCAAATTATCTAAATATAAAGATAGACTTTTACAGTACTATGAAGAACATCCAGAATTTTTAGAGCCAGAAAAAAGAAAGAATGAAATGGTTAAAAACTTTTTTGATAAAGGGCTAGAAGATTTATGTGTAACAAGAACAACAATTGACTGGGGAATTAGAGTTATATCTGATCCAAAACATACAGTATATGTTTGGTTAGACGCTCTAACAAACTATATTACAGCATTAGGTTATACAACAGATCAAGATGAGATGATGAAAAAGTATTGGCCTGCAGATTTACATTTAGTTGGTAAAGAAATTTTTAGATTTCATTCAATTATTTGGCCAGCAATTCTTATGGCATTAGATTTACCATTACCAAAGAAAGTGTTTGGACATGGATGGCTAGTTGTAAATGGAAATAAAATTAGTAAATCATTTGGAAATTATAAAGATCCAAGAATATATATTAGAGATACAAGTGTTGATGCATTAAGATATTATCTAATAAAAGAAATTACTTTTGGAGACGATGGAAATTTTTCAGAAGATTTATTTATAGAAAAAACTAATTCAGATTTATCTAATGATCTTGGAAATTTAGTAAGTAGAGTTACAGCAATGGTTGAAAAATATAATCAAGGAATTGTAGTTAAAAATGACTCGTTACCACTTGAAGATATAGATAAAGATTTAATTAATTCGGCAGAAGAAATGATACCAAATTTTGAAAAATACATGGATGATTTGAAAACAAACGAAGCAATAGCAGAAATTTGGAAATTAATTTCTAAAGCAAATAAATATATAGATTTAAGTACTCCTTGGGTACTTGCAAAAGAAGAAAATAAAGACAGATTAAATCAAGTACTATATAATTTAGTTGAGACAATTAGAATTGTAGCTGTACCTTTACAATGTTTCTTTATTGAAACACCTTCAAAGATAATGAATCAAATAGGTGTTACAAAAGAGGAAATGACTTGGGAAAGTGCGAAAACTTTTGGCGTACTTAAAGATGGTACTAAAGTTTCTAAAGGAGAAATATTATTCCCTAGAATAGATAAAACAGAAGAATTATTTAAAGTTGAAGACGAAGTAGTAGAAGAGACTCAAGAGGAAGAAAGAAAAGGAATAATAACAATAGATGAGCTAGATAAAGTAGAATTGAAAGTAGGACAAATAAAAGAAGTTGAAAAAGTTGCAAAGTCTAAAAAATTATATAAATTACAAGTAGATGTTGGAGAAAAGGAACTAAGAACAATAGTATCTGGACTTGTACCATATTATAAAGAGGAAGAACTACTTGGAAAACAAGTTGTTGTAGTAACTAATTTACAGCCAGCTAAGCTATGTGGAGTAGAATCTAATGGAATGCTACTTGCAGCAGGTGACTATGATGTGGTAAAATTATTAGTGTTAGATAATAACAATGGCATACTAGAAAATGGTTCAAACATACACTAAATAATGTGTGTTTATATATTTAGGGAGGTAAACAAAAGATATGAACGATGAAAACAAGGAAGAATTAAAAAAAGAGACTCTAGATACTCAAACAACTAAGTTTGAAGATGGTGGAGAACTTAAAGAGCCAAAGAAAAATGTTCCTGAAGATAGTGAGAAATATTATGATGATATAGACTATCAAAATAAGCAAGAGGTAGAAGAAGTAAAAGCAAAAACAAGAAGTGTCTTAAGAGAAGTTTTTGATTGGATTTTATGTTTTGTTGTTGCATTTGTAATTTATTTATTGATTAATTACTTTTTCATATGTGCACCAGGTGTAAAACAATACTCAATGTATCCAACAATACATAATGGAGAAAAAGTTTTAACAATTAGACCTTGGCTTAAAGGAGAAAAGTATAATTATGGTGATATAGTTACTTTTGAAGCTCCAATAGATAATAAGCTATATTTAGCAGAAGAAAAAATAGATGCACCATATACTGCTCAATATATGAATTATACTGGTCTTACATTATTTTTATATGACTTTTTAGATGTTAATAAAGTAAGTTATATAAAAAGAGTAATTGGACTTCCTGGAGATCATATAGTTATACAAGATGGAAAAGTATATAGAAATGATGAATTACTAGTAGAAGATTATGTAAGAAAACAAGGAGCTACTATTGTTGAAGAGGAAGAGTATTCAGATGTTATTGTTCCAGAAGGCACTTTATATCTAATGGGAGATAATAGAGAAGAAAGTCTAGATTCAAGAGCTTTTGGTTGTATTCCATATGATAGAGTAAATGGTTATGTAATATGTAGAATTTGGCCATTTAATAAATTTGGTGGTATAAAATAAAAAGGAGAATAGATATGTTTGAAAATATTGTTGGACTAAATAAGCAAAAGGAAATTCTAAGCAAAAGTATAGATAGTGGCAATATTTCTCATGCATATCTATTTTTTGGCAATACTGGTATTGGAAAATTGAAGCTTGCAAAAGAATTTGCAAAGAAAATATTGAAAACAGATAATTTAGATAATCATCCAGATTTTAAAATTATAACAAAAAAAGAAGACAAAAAAGATATACTTGTTGAACAGATAAGAACAGAATTAATTGATGATGTATATATTGTTCCTGCAGCAGGAGAAAGAAAAGTATATATAATAGATAATGCCGAATCGTTAAATATAGCATCACAAAATACGCTATTAAAAACTCTTGAGGAGCCACCAAGATATATTACAATAATATTAGTATCTTCAAATATTAGTGCTTTTCTTACAACAATTCTATCACGAGTAAATCAGATACCATTTGAAGGGATAACTAATGATGAGCTAAAACAATACATATATGAAAAGTATAGTATATCATTTAACGATAATATGCTTGAGTATATAAATGGATCTATTGGAAAAGCTGAAGATATAATTAATAATAATTTACAAAATAAGTTTGAGAAAGTAGACGAGCTTTATGTTGCTTTAAATAGCATGAATACTATTGAGTCTATGAAAATATCTCAAGCTATAGAATTTGGAAATGACGATCTTTTAGACTATCTTGAGTATATTTTATATAAGAATAATAAATTTAATTGTATTAAATTAGTGGAAAATGCCAAAAAAAGATTAAAATTTAATGGAAATTATGATATAATAATCGATAGTATGCTACTAAGAATAATAGATAGCATTAAGGAGGCATAAATGAAGAAAGTAGGAATTAGATTTAAAAGGACAGGAAAGCTTTCTTATTATATAATAGATAATGATGAAATAAAGATTTCAGATAGCCTTGTTTGTGATACAGAAAAGGGTGAAGAAATTGGCGTTGTGGCAAAAATTATGGAAATAGAAGATGAAGAAGAACTTCAAAAGGTAAAAAGGTTTGCAACACAACAAGATTTTGATAACCAAAAGGAAATGGATGAAAAGGCCAAAGAGGCATTAAAATTTTGTAAAGAACAAGCTAAAAAATTAGAATTAGATATGAAAGTACTTACTGCTGAATATACTTTAGATGGAACAAAATTAACAATATATTTTGTATCTGAAGATAGAGTAGATTTTAGAGAACTAGTTAAGATAATTGCATCTAAATATAGGGCAAGAATTGAACTAAGACAAATTGGACCAAGAGATGAGGTAAGAGAGTATCCAACACTTGGAATGTGTGGAAAAGAAGTATGTTGTAGAACGTATATCTCAAATTTTGACCCTGTAACAATAAAGATGGCAAAAGAGCAAGGATTACAAATAAACATGTCTAAACTATCTGGGGCATGTGGTAAGCTAATGTGTTGCTTAAGATATGAAGAAGAATTATATAAAGAAAACTTAAAAAAACTTCCAAAAGTTGGAGAGATAGTTAGAGTAAAAGGTGAGAAAGAAAGAGGAAAAGTTACATCTGTAGATATATTAGGTCTTACAGTAAAAGTTAGATTTGGTATAGATGACGAAGATGAAGAAAGATATGAAACTTATCCAGTAGATAAAATTAAGTGGACACCAAAACAACCTAAAAAGGAAGAAAAACAAGAAGATATAGATGAAAATAATGAAAATGAAAATATAATAGAGTAAAAATTACTAGGAGGTGAGATAGTAATGAAATATAGAATTAATGATTCATGTATTGCTTGCGGAGCATGTGAAATGAATTGCCCAGTTGGTGCTATATCTATGGGTGATGGAAAATATGAAATTGATCCAGAAAAATGTATTGGATGTGGAACTTGCGCTTCAATATGTCCAATGGGAGCTCCTGAAGAAGCAGAAGACTAATAAATGAAAACAATAAGATAGAGAAGATAAAACTTCTCTATTTTTTATTTTTTAAAAATAGTTTACATAAATTTTGACAAACACTAAAAATTGTGGTATAATTATTTTATTGTTCACAATTTTAGAAATTGTAATAAATGTATATTAGATGTAGAAAGGATTTGTAGTATATGAAAGAGAAATTAAATGATGTAAGAGATTTAGTAAAAGGAATAAAAAAGGTTGAAAAAGAAAAGAAAAATGAACTTGAAAATGCAAAAAGAAATTATAAAAAAACAGTAAAATATGTTGCTGCTACTATTGGAATAAGCATTGTAGCACTATTTTCAATTATGGCTCGTAATCCAAAGGATATTGTAACTCCTGCAGATATTCCAACATATCAAGAGGATGAAATCAAAAATGATGACGATTCTAAAGACGATAATTCAAATAAAGATGATATAGATGATAATGAAGTAGTACCAGAAGATTACGATGAAGGTACTCAAACTAAAAAATATAATCCTACAACAACTATAGGAGAAGAAGAAAAAATGTCTCATGGAACAGCAATTGAAGATACACTATATAATGAATCAACTGTAACAGATGGAAAAGATAGTTTTAAACCAGAAGTAGAGGATAATTCTCAAACAGTTGAGGCGCTAAAAAAAGCAGAAGAGAATAATATAAATGTTGTACAAGGTGATAAAAAAGATGAACATGGAAATTTGACAGGAGATACAATTACAGCAACTGAAGATCATACTAGTGGTACAAATGTAGACTTAGATTATGAAAAAGAGGATAAAACAGATAAAGGACAAATAAATGTTGAAAATAGTACTCCTGCAACACGTAGTGAAGATATGAATCAAGATAATTCTAAAGAGGATATTACTTCTACATCAGATGATAGATTAGATGAACTTATGAATAAAACTAAAAAATCAATTGAAGATGACGGCTTTGAAAGATAATTAAATTATTTAATACCATTAGAGATTTTATCTTTAATGGTATTTTTATACATTTGTAAAAAATCTTTCTATCTATTAATATAATAGCAATTAAATTTATTTTGTAATATATTTGAGATTTGTATTTTTATACAATATAAGATATAAGTATAATGAGATAATTTATTCCGTACATATAAATAATCAAATTATGCCAAAATAATATTAAAAATGCCTAAATTTTACATAATTAATGACAAATATGCCAAAAAGTGGTATAATAATATTATGAAAAGAAAATATAAATAAGGAGGTAATATTTATGAAGAGTAGAAGAGAATTAGAAGAATTAAAAGAACAATTAGACAATGAAGAGATAACAGTTGATGATTTAGATGAAGAAACTCAAGAACAACTAATAGAGTTGTATAAAAAAGAGTTTTTAGAAACAAGAGATAATATCGAAATTATAAAAGAAGAAATTAAGATGTATGAGGAAAAAACAGAACAAGTTAAAGAGGCTCTAAAAGACTATATTAAAAAACAATAATTTAAATATAGAAAGGGTGTGTAAATTATGAGTGTTAAAGAAAAATTAGTTTCAATAATTGGAATGAATAAGGGTATTAAGAAAGTTGAACAAAAAAATCAACAATATTTAGAAGATGCTCAAAAGAATTATAAAGAGACTATAAAAAATGGTGCTAAAATATTAGGAGTTACTGCTATTACATTTCTTGCAATAGTTGCGGCTAGAGGACATAGTATTAAAGTACATGCCGTAAATGAAGTACAAGATAATAATCCTGTTGTAGAGCGCTCAAATGATGATATAGAGACATCTGAACAAGCAGTTGAAAAAGTAGAAAAAGAATATAACATTAAAGTTGATACATCTAAAGGACAGGATTTAAAAGATGAAAAGAAAAATACTATAACTAAAGAGAATGTAGATAAAGGCGAAGTAAAAGTTGAGAAAGAAACACCAACTGAAGTTAAATATGTAGATAATAGCAAGGAAGAAGAAACTACTCAAAAAGCAGTAGAAAAAGCTAAAGAAGAAAAGGTAAATGTTGTACAAGGGGAAGTAAAAGATAAAAACGGAAACTCAACAGGAGAAAAAATTACAGCAACAGAAGGAAAAACATCTAATACTATTCAAAACAATACAGTAAAAACTCCTGAAAAAAATAACGTTTCAACACAAGCCCAAGAAAATAAAACAGAGAAGAAGAAAATAGATGTAAGTGGTGCTAAAGAAAGCAAATCTGTAAATAATAATACAAAGAGTGCAAAAGAGAGCACAATGTCAGATGAACAACTTCGTAAAATAGCTGGAGAAACTGAAAGTACAGCTAAAACTCAACCATCTAATAGTGAGTATTCAAGATAAAAATAAAAGTATATAAAATAACACCTATATTTTAATAGGTGTTATTTTTATAACTTTAAATTGACATAAAATAAATGTTGTAGTATAATATAAGAACATCATTAGAGTATGCCAAAAATAATTATTTAAGGGGATTTTTGGTTGTTTAGCAGCACAGAGATTTTTTAAGAAAACATTAGATTGAATATTTTATATTTAATAAAAATTTACATTAGCAAAAAAATTATATTATAAATTAATACTATGAAAAACTTTACCTTCATTCGTAGAAATTAATTAATACTTTAGTTCAATTTATATGTTTTCAATATAGAGATAGGGAAAGAATTTCTCTACTTTTTTTATTTTTTGAGTCACTAAAGATATATATTTTTTAGTGACTTTTGTCATCGCGAAATGTTACATGAAATACGAGATAAAAACATTACCACCTTTTAATAATTCTATGTTATATATAGAGTGGGGTGGTAAATAATGAAAGAAAATATTGAAGATTACAGAAGAGATGGATTAATTAATTTAGACGAGTATTTAAAAAATAATCCATCAAATTTTACATATCCATATTATATTAATGGATATGATGAAAACAATTTTTGGACAAGAGTCGCAAAAGAGGATGAAGAAAAATTTATATATGTTAAACCAAGAAATGGTGAGTATAAAGACATGCAATTTAATGTTTATTCTGAACTTGTATATGAAGAACTACTAAAACAAGTTGGAATAAAATGTGTATCTTTTGATATAGCACAATATGATGGATGCTATACTACAATTTCTGAAAATATGTTAGATTCTTATCCACAAAATGAATTTATTATTAATAGTACAGAACTATTAGAAAGTAGAAAATATCCTAGTATGGTAAACGAATATGACATTGAAGACTTATATGACGCTATAGATGAATATTGCAGATGTGAATATATAGGAAATGATGTATCTAAGAAATGTATTAGAGACATTCAAAAAACATTAGTTGCAGATATATTTGCTTTATCTACAGATAGAGATGTTAAAGACTATGATTTTATTGCTGGTATAGACTATGATGGTGCCGAAGTGCTAGAACTTGCGCCACTTTGTCATAATACATATGCTTTAGGATCTAATTTTACAGATGATGAAATATATGAGATGCTAGATAATGAGGATATGCTTGCAGATAGACTGGACTATTGTCATTTTGATGCTGGAGTTCCAGAATATAAAAGAGACTATAATAATCCATATTGGGAAGATACATTATATTACTTGATGGATGAAGATGAAGAAAATTATAGGTTTGCCAAAGAGTGTGCATATAGTATGGATATAGAAAAAGCAATATATAATGTTGAAAATAAAATAAACGCCAAAATTCCATCTACATATAAGTTGTTTATGGATGAGGTGTTTAAAAATAGACTTCAAAGAATATGTGAATGTATAGGTCTGGATTATTATAAGGTTATAGATAGTAAAGAATTGGAACAAGAAATGGAGGAGATATAATGAATATAAATGTTTTATGGAATGATGTAGAGGTTCTTAATATTGAAAAAGTAAATGGACTATATATATCACATGTGTTTACAGAAAATTTAGTTAAAGCGCAAAAAACTGGATTTCCTATTTATTTTTTAAAGCAAATTTGTACAGTGTCAGATGAGTTACCAGCATTTGTAAGAAATAGAATATACAATATAAAGAATGTAAAAGAAAAGATTGCTAATAATATAGATTTATCTGAAGAGGAAATAGAAAAAAATATTTATGAATATATAAATGCAACAGGATGTAGAAGACCTACAGATAAATTTAGTATAAAGATAACTGTAAAATAAAAGAAAAAATATTGAATTTTAAAAAATATTATGTTATACTTTAAACATATTGATATAAAAGCAATGATCAAGAGGAGTAAAATAGAGGTTGCTTTAAGAGAGAAAGACTCATAGGCTGAAAGGTCTTTTAAGTAAACATGTTTGAAGGTAGCTTGGGAGCTGGTATAGTGAAGTTATAAAATGTGTAGTTATACCCCGTTACAGTCGGTAAATCTGGAATAAAGAGCATGTAAAATATAGCGTTTACATGAATTAAGGTGGTACCGCGAATCACAGTCATTCGTCCTTAAATATTAAGGATGGATGACTGTTTTTTTATGTTATTTTAGATGAAAGGAGATAAAGAAATTATGCTTAAGAGTTTTGGCTTGTTAGTAGCACTCGTCTGCTTGTTATTATCGATTATTATAGTTTTAAATGCAAGATGGGTAATAAATTGCATTGATAGTAGTAAAGATTTAGAAAATAAAATGGTTGGAAGAATAAAGGTCGTCTCTACACTCGTGAGTATAGTATCTTTATATGTAGTAACTATTTTAATAAAATAATGAAGGAGAGAGAAGAAAATGGAAAATAATTTTAATTATTCTAAAAGAGAAGAAGAGATATATAATGATTGGGAAGAAAAAGGCTATTTTAAACCAAGTATGGATAAGACTAAAGAAAGCTATTGTATAATGATGCCACCTCCAAATGTAACAGGTAAGCTTCATATGGGACATGCACTTGATGCGTCTATACAAGATTTTTTAATTAGATATAAAAGAATGCAAGGTTTTAACACTTTATGGGTTCCAGGAACAGACCATGCAGCTATTTCTACAGAGATGAAAGTTGTACAAAGCTTACGTGAAAAAGGAATTAAAAAATCTGATTTAACTCGTGAAGAATTTTTAGAAAAAGCATGGGATTGGACTAGACTTTATGGTGGAACAATACAAAAACAACAAAGAAAAATGGGATGCTCTTGTGATTGGTCAAGAAGTCGTTTTACACTAGATGAAGGTCTTTCTAAAGCAGTTGAAACAGTATTTTTAAAACTTTATGATAAAGGATATATATATAAAGGCAAGAGAATGATAAACTGGTGCCCAAACTGTAAAACATCAATATCTGATGCAGAAGTTGAATATAAAGAAGAGGCATCACACATCTGGCATATTAAGTATCCAATTAAAGACTCAGACGAGTATTTAGTTGTTGCAACAACAAGACCAGAGACAATGCTTGGAGACACAGGTGTTGCTGTAAATCCAAAAGATGATAGATTTAAACATTTAATTGGTAAAAAATGTATATTACCAATTATGAACAAAGAAATACCAATAATTGCAGATCCTTTTGTAGAAATGGAATTTGGAACAGGATGTGTTAAATTAACTCCTTGCCATGATCCTAATGATTATCAAGCAGGTATAAAAAACAACTTAGAATTTGTTGAGGTATTTGATAGTAATTTAGTAATGAACGACTTAATTCCAGAAGTTGCTGGGATGAATGCATATGATGCAAGAAATGTTGTAGTAGATATGTTAAAAGAACAAGGATATCTATTAAAAATCGAAGACTATACACATAATGTTGCAAAATGTGAAAGATGTAAAACAACAATAGAGCCAACAATTTCAGATCAATGGTTTGTAAAAATGGGTGAACTTGCAAAACCTGCAATAGAAGAAGTAAGAAATGGTAATATTAAATTTATACCAGCTAAATATGATAAAACATATTTTAATTGGATGGAGAATTTACAAGATTGGTGTATATCTCGTCAACTTTATTGGGGACATAGAATACCAGCATATTATTGTGACGAGTGTGGACAAATTCATGTTTCAAGCGAAGCACCAGAAAAATGTAGTAAATGTGGATGTGAGCATTTGACACAAGATCCAGATACTTTGGACACATGGTTTAGTTCTGCACTATGGCCATTTTCAACTTTAGGTTGGCCAGAAGAAACAGAAGATTTGAAGACATTCTATCCAACAAATACATTAGTAACAGGATATGAAATTATATCATTGTGGGTATCTAGAATGATATTCTCAGGTCTTGAATATGTTGGAAAGAAACCATTTTCAGATGTTATTATACATGGTATGGTAAGAGATGATCAAGGAAGAAAAATGAGTAAAACACTTGGAAATGGTGTTGATCCACTAGATGTTATAGAAAAATATGGTACAGATGCTTTAAGATTTTCACTTATACTTGGAATAACTTTTGGAAATGATATAAGATATATACCAGCAAAAGTTGAGCAAGGCGCAAATTTTGAAAATAAGCTATGGAATGCATCAAAATTTGTAATTATGCATCTAGAGAAATATACTGGTAAATATGACTTAAATAAGCTTACATCAGAGGACAAATGGATACTTTCTAAAGTAAATAGACTTGCTAAAGAAATGGCTACAAATATAGATAATTATGATTTAGGTGTAGCAACACAAAGGATTTATGATTTTATATGGAATGAGTTTTGTGATTGGTATATTGAGCTTGTTAAGACTCGTCTATATGATGATAAATGTTCAACTTCACAAGAGGCAATGTTTACATTAAAAACTGTACTAGAATATAGTTTAAAGATGCTTCATCCAATTATGCCTTTTGTTACAGAAGAAATTTATACAACTCTAAATTCAAATAGCGAAAGTATAATGGTTTCTAGTTGGCCACAATATAAAGAAGAATTTAATTTTGAAAAAGATGAAAATGACATTGAAATGCTAAAATCTATAATCACAGAGATAAGAAATATACGTAATAATATGAATGTTCATCCATCTAAAAAATCTAAATTAATATTTGTTACTCAAAAATATGACAAATTATTAGAAGATAGTAGAGCATTTATGGAAAGACTAGGATATGCTAACGAAATAGCAATACAAAAAGACAAAGATACAATTCCAGCAAATGCTATGTCAATTATGCAAAAAGATTTAGAATTATATATTCCTTTTGAGGACTTAGTAGACATTGAAGCTGAAATAGAAAGATTAAACAAAGAAAAAGACACTGCAATGTCTGAACTTTCAAGAGCACAAGGTATGCTTTCTAATGAAAAATTTGTAAGTAAAGCTCCAGAAAAATTAATAGAGGCAGAAAAGGAAAAAGTTCAAAAATACACAGAAGTTATTGAAAAAATTGACAGCAGATTAAAAGAATTAAAAAAATAGTGATATAAAAGATGGTGTTATGCCATCTTTTGTTTTCTTCAATTGACTACATAATTTAGATATGGTATAATTTAAATTATAATAAGGAGACAATAATTTATGAAAAATAAAATAATATATATATGTATGATTTTTGTTATGATAGTAACATTTACATGCACTAATTTAGTTATTGCTGCATCTAAACCAAGAGTTGCAGTTGGAGGACCAAGTTCTGGAACTGCAGAGGTTGGTGGAACTATAAGGTATACTGTAAATATATATAACAATGCTACAAGTATAAATCTTAATTCTGGTAGTATTACAGTACATAATGCATCTGCAAATGTTAGCGTTGAAGGCTCTGGAAATACATCTAGAACAATTGTACTTTCAAATATTCAGGGAAGTGTTGGAAGTTCAGTATTTATAACAGTAGCAGCTGGAGTTGCAACTAATGAGAAGGGCTCATCTCTTGCAACACCACAATCTACTTCATTTACGATTGTTGCAACTACTCCTTCAAATCCACCACCACCAGGTAATAATCAAAATAATAATAATAGTGGTAATAATGGAAATAACGGTGGAGGCAATACCTTACCACCAAATAGTGGAAACAATAATAGGCCACAAGATAAACCAGAAGAGAAGAAAGATGAAACTGCTCCTACTATGGAGATTGGAAGCTTAAGTAAAAAGAGTGTAAAAATTGGAGAAGATATTTCTTTTGAAGTACAATATAAAGATGAAACTGAAATGGGAGAGATTACTCTAAATAAAAATGATATTACTCTTTATGGATTTAAAGCAGATATAAAAGTATCTGGTGATGGAAATAAGAGAGTGGTAACATTATCTAATATTCAAGGAAATTTAGGCGGATTAAAGTATATAAAGATAGGTACTAAAACAGCAAAGGATAAAGCAGGAAACCAAGTTAAAGAAGATGGTAAGACAGAAATGTTTAAAGTTGTAGATAATAGCACCAAAAATAAACCAGACGATTGGATAGAAAATCCAAATACAGGAAGATAATATTAACCAGTTGATAGTGAAAACTATCAACTTTTTTGTTTATTTTTTGCATAATATTATGTAAAATGTTGAATTTTACATAAAACAATGATATAATAATAGTACCAAATATTTATATTGTCCCTTTTTGTGTAAGGCAATTGTGAATTCTTATTGTAGCTTAGGTTATATAGATGAAACAACTTGAATTTTACATAAAATTGTGGTATAATATAAGTATCATAAAGTGTTTAGTATTTAATACTAATGTATTAAGTGAATTTATTAAAAAATCTTAGATGCTGACTATATTTATATAGTGAGATTTTTTGTATTTACTGTACATGTGAATTTATATACTTTTCTGCTGATTGGTCGTCTGTTCGTACGTTAACGAATAATAAATAATAGAAAAGAAGGAGAATGTGAAATGAATTTAATTTCAAAAATCAAAAAATCTTTGTTAGAGAACAAAGAAGTATCAATCGCTGCATTAGCAGCAGTATCTACTTGTGTAGGAAATATGGTATTAGGAGGAGAATGCAAACTATTTGCAGCTAGTGTAATATTTGCTTTAATTGCAAACTTATTCCTATTTATCAAATGGACTAAACAAGAAGACTATACCGATAACGGTAGAAAGGTAGCAAAGTTTGCTAAATTCGTATTAGTTGCCATAGCTGTATTATTTGTAGCTTTTGGTTTTTACTGCAAAGCAACTAACCACAAACATTTTCAACCAGAAGAAGCACAAACAATAACAACTGATGGTAATGAACCAGAAGGAAATGATCAAGAAGATCAAAACAACGATGAAAACAACAACGAAGGAAACACAAATCAAGGTTCTAAACCTTACACTCCAGCTAAATGTCCTGAAGATGAGAAAATCTCAACAACTAAAACAATTACTGAAGAATCTAAAACTGAAACAAAAGTTACAGTAGAAAATGAAGAACCAGTTAAAGTTGAAGTTGAAGATAACTCAAAAGAGGAAGAGATTACTCAAGAAGCAATCAAAAAAGCTGAAGAAAACAATATTCCTGTAGTAGAAGGTGACGTTAAAGACGAAAATGGAAATTCTACTGGAGATAAAATTGTAGCTACAGAAGGTCATACATCTGGAACAGACTTAGATTTAAACACAAATAAAGATGAAGAACCAAAGAAAGTTACAAACAATGGAGACAGCAAAGTAGACGTTTCTCAAGCTAAACCAAGTCAAACAGTTAACAAAAACGAAAATGTTGAATCAAATGAAACAGCATCTTCAGACGATAGACTAAACGAAATTTTTGGGGTAGAAGAAGATATCGTAACAGAAGAAAAAGTTGAAATTGAAACAACTCCAAACGATGTAACTGTTGTTGAACCAGAAACTAAGGAAGAACCAGTAATCGACAATGTTGCTACACAAGATGAAGTAAAAGAAGAAGTTGAAACAAAAGTTGAAGAAACTAAAAAAGCAGTTGAAGTTAAAGCAATTGATGGTTATGAAACTTACGTTAATTCTTCAGTACAATTCAAAATCAGTGGAGACGTTGATTCAATCGATGGACTTGATGGTATTGATTACAGCTTCAGCAATGGAGTATTAACAATCAACACTGGTAGTGAAGCAACAACATTAAGTGTTGACGTAAACGGTGTAAACACAGTATCATTTGATGTAACAATCAATGGAATTGTAAAATAAGTTTACGTATAATGCTAGAACGTTAATTAAATCTTTTTGATTGGATAAGGCATACTTGATTGATTTGGTATTTTATCTTGAAGGTATTAAGACAAAGATAATCAATTAGTATAAATTACAGTACATGTAAAAAAATAAAGTGGTTTGATTTTATGATTAGTTAAAATTTTGTATCTTATGATATATAAATTACTTTTCATGAAATAGTTTACATGGACAAAAAATTGGCTCGCATCAGGAACTCGCAATTTGAACTATGGGCAATATACTGATTCCGCATTAATTACTATACAATGAAACTTTAAACCAATGCAGATGAGTATTAGATTTGGTCCTGTATGCCACAATCCTATTTAAAAAGAGAACACAAGTAATTTATGTGTTCTTATTTTTTTGTCTTTTTAAGGTAAAAAAAGGCTATCCCCGAAGGGATAGCTTGAAAAAAAATTATTAAAAAGGATTACTTTAATCCAAAGGATTAAAGCAAGTAGACCGGATTCGAACCGATACACCGTCTATGACGAGCTCTTCCTAGTTGAGCTTACTACAACATAATTATATCATCTAATATATCGTTTTTCAAGTAGTATTTACGAATATGATATAATTATTTTGGTGTTTTATGATGAATGAATATAAAAAATGTATGATGTGTCCACGAAGATGTGGAGTAGATAGAACTAAAAGAGCAGGTGCATGTAATGCTACAGATAAGATTAAAGTAGCTCTTGTGTCTGTTCATAATTTTGAAGAGCCATGTATTAGTGGCAAGGAAGGATCAGGAACTGTATTTTTTTCTAATTGCAATTTAAGATGTGTTTACTGTCAAAACTTTCATATATCAAGAGATGGTTATGGAAAAGAAATAACTATTAATAGACTTGCAGAGATATTTATAGAGCAACAGAAAAGAGGAGTAAACAATATAAATCTTGTAACTCCTACTATGTATGTAGATAGTATAATAGAAGCCATTAAAATTGCGAGGGATAATGGACTTAAAATACCAATAGTATATAATTCTAGTGGATATGAAAATATTGAAACTATAAAAAAACTTAATGGATATATAGATATATATTTACCAGACTTTAAATATGCAACAGACAGGCTGGCTTTAAAATATTCTGGAGTAAATAACTATACTAGCTCTGTAATTCCTGCAATATATGAAATGATATCACAAGTTGGAAGTCCGCAGTTTGATGATAGAGGTATTTTAAAAAAAGGAGTAATTATTAGACATATGGTACTTCCAAATAATGTATTAAATTCTAAAATGGTATTAAAGAAAATTGCAAAAAATTATAAAGGAAAAGCACTAATTAGTGTTATGGCACAGTATTTTCCATCAGGAAATGCAAATAAATATCCTGAAATAAACAGAAAGGTATCAAAAAAAGAGTTTTTAGAGGTAGAAGAGTATCTTTATAGTATAGGACTGGAAAACGGTTATATTCAAGAATTGGGCGAACACGAAGAGGAATATGTACCAGATTTTAATTTAGATAATGTATAACATAAATTATTAATCATCTCATATACTTAATTGAGGTGATTTTTTTGGTTTCATTTACTAAAATGCAGGGGTGCGGAAATGATTATGTATATATAAATAATGATGAGGAGAAGATAATTGATTTATCTGATTTTACAAAGAAAGTTTCAAATAGAAACTTTGGAATAGGATCTGATGGATGTATCTTTATTTTTAAAGAATATTTTGAAGATGATATATTTAAAGATATGAATCTTGATGCAGATATTTATTTTAGAATTTTTAATCCAGATGGTACTGAGGCAAACATGTGTGGTAATGGAATTAGATGTGTTGCCAAATATGCTTATGATAAAGGATTAGTAAAAGACAGAAAAATGAAAATAGGCACAAAGTCTGGAATAAAAGATGTTGAAGTAGATAAAGAGTGTAAAAACGTAAAGGTAAATATGGGAGTACCTATTTTTAATACAGATAAATTAGAAATAAATTATCCAAAAGATGTAATAGTTAATGAACGTTTTTTTGTAGAAGATATTGAGTATTATATGACTTGTTTATCTGTAGGTAATCTTCATACTGTTATATTTGTTGATGATGTGGATAATATAGATATACAAAAATATGGAAAAGCAGTAGAAAATATGAAAATTTTTAAGGATAGAACCAATGTAGAATTTGTTCAAATTATAGATAGAGAAAATATTAAAATTAGAGTATGGGAAAGAGGAGTTGGAGAAACTTTAGCATGCGGTACAGGAGCTACTGCGTCTGTTATAGCCGGCTACTTAAATGGGGTTACAGAGAATATATGCAATGTGAATTTAAAAGGAGGAAAACTAGAAATAAGATATAATGAACTAACAAATGAACTTTGTATGATAGGAAAAGCAGAGATGGTATTTGAAGGAAAGCTATACTAATATTGAGAATTGTTTAAATTTGGGATATAATTTAAGTGAGGTAATATAGTATGAATTTAAAACGAGAAATAATGAATTATATCCCAGTAAATGAACAAGAAGAAAAAGATAAAGAGTTTATTCTAAAAGCTATGGATAGTTATGACGATATTTTAACAAGAGAAAATGAAGTAATGCATTTTACATCATCTGCATGGGTTGTAAATAAAAATAGAGATAAAGTTGTAATGATTTATCATAATATATATAATTCGTGGGGATGGACTGGTGGACATGCCGATGGAAAAGAAGATTTATTATCTGTTGCTAAAAGAGAAGTAGAAGAAGAGACTTCTTTAAAAAATATTAATGTATTATATGATGGAAAGATTATGGCGCTAGATGTATTACCTTGTGCTGGTCATTTTAAGAGAGGAAAGTATGTAAGTAGTCATATACATATTTCTGTAGCATATATTTTTGAGGCAGATGATGGTGAAGAAATGAGAATAAAAGAAGATGAAAACTCAAATGTTGCATGGCAACCAATAGATAGGGCTGTAAATCTTTCTACTGAACCACACATGAAACCAGTATATCAAAAACTTATTAACAGAATTTACCAGATGAAATAATTATTAAAATATGTTGTTTTTTGTAAAAAAAGATTATATAATAAATATATTAATAATTTAATACTGGAGGGAGTATATGGAAATAAGAGAAATCTTTGATACTATTGAAAGTGACCCTAATATGGATAAAGAGCTTCAAGATGATATTTTAAATAAGATAAATAGCATAGCCAAAGCAGACCAATTGGTAGATGGCTTAGAGGAAAAAATCGAGCAGCATAAAGATGAGCTTTCAGAAAAAGAGTTAAAATATATAATTAATAAATGCATATCATATAAGAGTGTTTTTTATAAATTTAGAAATGGTGGAATTGTAGATTATGATCAGCTAAATGATATTACTCGTAGAATATTTGAGTTAGAAGAGAGTATTAGAAAAAATGATTTTGCAGTTTGGAAAGCAGAACTATTATCATATAAAGGTTCAAAACAAGATAAAGAAGAAGATAAAATGTTAAAAAACATGCTTATGGTAGTACCAGAAGAACAAAATGTTGTAGAGAAAATAACTAGAATGTTTAAAAGAGCTTTATGGAAAATGCAACAGAAAAATATAGCTAAATCTACTCAAAACCAAAATGATACTGTAATTGAACTTCCTCAAAATAGTATGAATATAGATATTCCAATACATGAGGATTATAAGGAAGATAAAAAAATAGAAGGTGATGTTGAAAAGTCAACAGAAGAAATAGAAGACGAACTAGAAACAAAATTTGGAGATGATTTTATTGAAAATGAAGAAATAAAGAATAAGTAAAACTTATTCTTTATTTTTTATGTGTTGAAAGTTGACATAAGTACAGATATGTGCTATAATAATAGTGCATTTATATATATAGAAATCAGAGATAATTTGCATGATAGATATTTTCTTGTATGGAAAATGCACAAATATTTTTTTAAAGGAGGCCATTTTATGGTAAAAGTTAATTGTGAAAAAAAATTAAAAGGAGTGTCTAAAGATAGACAAAATGAAATCGCGGTGAATATGAGTGTTAAAAACACTGATCATATTTATTATGATATCAATTATCCGCTTGTTATAAACAGCGAATCAAAAGTTATGGAAATATTTGTATTAGAGGACGAAGAAAATGAAGAAGTAAATGTCATGGTTACAACATTAGATGTACCAAAAACTATAAGGGTAGTCTTTAAAGACGAGTGTCCAAAATACTCTGAACAAAGAGAAAGTGGAGATGCAACACCTTATACTGTGGACATTAGAACAACAATGTCTTTGGAAGAATTTCAAGATAGACTTGTGCTTTGTAACGATGAGTCAGATATAGAAGATATTGCAGATGAACTTTAAAATAATTACTGGAGATTTATTTCTCCAGTAATTTTTTGCTATAATACGTAAAACTTGAAATTTACATAAAAATATGGTATAATATAAGTGTATATTATATTATTTAAAGGAGCTAGATTAAGCTCTAGTTATGCTGAAAATTATGAAGCAGTTTTGTGCTGTTATTTCTAGTGTTTCTAGTAGCGTTTTTTAAACAATATTAGTATAAATATACAAAAGAATAAAGGAAAGAGGTTAAACATATGAAAAATTTATTAAAAAAGGAAGAAACAATGGAAATATTAAAGAGAGGAGAATTTGGAAGCAACAAATTTAGAAAAGCTGTAAGAAAAGCATATTCAGACTTTAAGATTGAAAAATATCAAAAAGGAAAAAATGTTTTATTTGAACAAGGTTCTGGAAGAGTTGCAATAGTACCAGTAGATATCGTTGAAGACATTATAGGTACAAAAGTTGAATTATTTTCTCGTGCAGCATAAATTTCAAAAGGTGGTTAAAAACTGCCTTTTGTTTTTTTTGCTTGCATATTTATATAAAAATATAAATATTATATATTATAAATAATCTATTAATTGACATAATGATCGAAAAATGTTATAATATCTTATGTAAACATCGTAGATAGTCTGAAAAAAATTTTGAAAGGAGGAGTTTGTATGTGTAATAATATACGTGCAAATATTTTAAGAAAAGAAGTTAAAAAGGAGGTCGTAAAGGACAAAATATCTGATTGGTTAGAAAGTAGACCAATTATTCCTAAAAATACTACTGCAATTAATTTAAGAGAGGCAGATAAAGACTTAATTAATTATGTTAGTGGACATCCACTAAAATTGCATGACGGAACAAGAATCCATAGTATTAGTGCAGAGACTATTGATGAAGTATATAAAGCAGTAACTATTGAGTATTGTTTTCATAAGGCTAATAAAAAGAATACAACTACTATAAAAAGATATGTAAATGATAACTTGATAGATATAGAATCATTTTTAGCAAATAGTCAATCAATATTCCAATTAAGAAATATTGATCTTAACTATAAATAGAAAAGAAGTGGAAATCCACTTCTTTTTTTCTGTTATAATTGTTTATTAATAATTTTTAATCGTTTTATATAAAAATGTATGTTAGTTGATAAAAAACGCTATTATAACCAAAATCTGGCAAAAATAGACACATATTATGTGATAAAATAAACTAAAATACAAAAATATACAAAAATTATTAAAAAGATTTGTTAAAAAACTTGTATATTTGTAAAAGCTATGATATAATGAACTCCTTTTTGATAGGAGGCTACAGGTGAATATAGAAATAATTACTACACCTAGTGGAGCAGAGCTTACTAGTATAAAGTATCAAGGAATAGAATATTTACATCAAGGAGATAAAGTATTAGATGAAAATGGTAAGATATACTGGAAAAGAAGAGCGCCTATCCTTTTTCCAATAGTAGGGAGTTTGAAAAATAATACAACTATTATAAATGGGAAAAAATTTGAAATGTCACAACATGGTTTTGCGCGCGACATGAAGTTTGACATAGTAAAAATATCAGAAAGGGAACATATATATGTGTTAAAATATAATGAAGAAACATTGAAGATGTATCCTTTTAAATTTGAACTGTATATTAGTTACATTGTGGATAATAATACTCTCACGATTAAATATAGAGTGAAGAATTTAGATGATAAAGCAATGTTTTTCGGAATTGGCGGTCATCCAGCGTTTGTTATTGATTTGAAAAATAACAAATATAGAGTTGAGTTTGAAAATGAAGAGGAAAATATAAGGTTTTATCAGTTAGATTGCGGACTTGTCTCGTACAAGAATGATCATGTAAACAAGTCTGTATTGTCTACTAAAAAATGTATCAATATTCAAAAAGATACTTTTACGCATGATGCGATCATAATGAGTGGGTTGAAATCAAAAAATATAAGGTTGTATGAAAATGATAAATTAAAGTTAAATGTAAATTTTTCAGGTTTTAAGTATTTGGCTTTATGGGCAAAAAAAGCTGCGCCTTTTTTATGCATAGAACCATGGTATACTACTGCCGACTATACAGATAGTAACCAGATTTTTGAGGATAAAAAGGATAATATAAAACTTGGAATAAACGAAGAGTTTGAATGTGAATATAAAATCACGTTTGAATAGATTAAAAATATAATTTGGTTTGAAGTATATTAGGAAACTAATATACTTTTTTTTATAAATAAAGAACACCTAAAATAGGTGTTCTTTAATTTTATGTATTACTGTTTATATAATTTAAAATGTCTTTTACTTTATCTGTTTTTTCAAAAGATACGTTTAAATCCTCTCTTCCAATATGACCATAATGAGATAAATCTCCGTATATAGGAGTTCTTAAATTAAGAGAATTGATTATTCCTTCTGGTGTAAAATCAAATGTATTTTCTATTGCTTTTAAAATAATGTTATCGGGTACTTTAGAAGTTCCAAAAGTATTTATATATATTGATACAGGTTTAGATACTCCTATTGCATAAGATAATTGTATTTCACATTTTTGTGCTACACCAGATGCAACTATGTTTTTTGCGGCATATCTTGCCATATAAGCTGCACTTCTATCTACTTTTGTAGGATCTTTTCCACTAAATGCACCACCACCATGTCGTGCATATCCTCCATATGTGTCAACAATAATCTTTCTTCCTGTAAGTCCACTATCACTTTCAGGCCCTCCTATTACAAATCTTCCTGTAGGATTAATAAATATTTTAGTGTTCTTATCAATTAAATTTGTAGGTATTGTTTTTAATATTATTTTTTCGTAGATATCTTTTCTTAATTTTTCTGTAGATACAGTGTCTTTATGTTGAGTAGATACTACGACTGTGTCAACTCGCTTTGGAATATCTTCTTCATATTCAACTGTTACTTGAGTTTTTCCATCAGGCATTAGATAATCTAGTATTTTTTCCCTTCTTGTTTTTTCAAGTTCTTTTGCAAGTTTATGTGCAAGAGAAATAGGAAGTGGCATTAATTCTTCTGTTTCATTACATGCATATCCAAACATAATTCCTTGATCTCCTGCTCCAAGGGTAGTCTCATCATCTAAAGATGAATTTACTCCTTGTGCGATATCTGGTGATTGCTCTTGTATCCCAACAATTACCTTGCAGTTTTCTACATCAAAACCAGAACCTTTAGTTGTATATCCGATTTTTCTTAATGTTTCTTTTACTATTTTTTCATAGTCTAATTTAGCTTTTGTAGATATTTCTCCAAAGATAAAAACAGTATCTTTAGATATAGATGTTTCACATGCAACTCTAGAATTTGAATCTTCTTTTAATGCTGCATCAAGTACAGAATCTGAAATGTAGTCACACACTTTGTCTGGATGACCACTTGTAACAGATTCAGAAGTAAATAAATAATTTGTCATAATAATTCCTCCTAACAAAGCATCAAAACATCGGCATAAAAAAGACTAGCTACGGCAAGCTAGTCAATAAAAAACTTATCTTTCGGTTATGCCGCAGGAATTAGCACCTTACTATAGCAGGTTGCTGGACTTCATAGGGCCTGTCCCTCAGTCACTCTGGATAAGGTATATTTTAATGTACATTCATTCTAACACCATAAAAGAAATAAGTCAACACAAATTTGCATATTATTTGCAAATAATGCAAAAATAGAGTATAATTTTACTTGTTAACAAGGAGAAATAATATGTTTGAAGATAGTTTTGTAATAGTAGATCTCGAAACAACAGGATTAAGTCCAAAAAATGGAGAGATAATAGAAATAGGTGCAATAAAGGTTATAGATAATAAAGTGGTAGATAAAATGGATGTATTTGTAAAACCATCTAGACCTCTTACATGGTTTACTACAAATTTGACTGGTATAACAAATGAAATGGTTGATGAGGGACTATCTACAAAAGATGCGTTAAATGTTTTTAATGAGTTTTCATCTGGATTAAGGCTTATGGCACATAATGCAAAATTTGATATGAGTTTTTTAAATACATATATGCAAAAAGAACTTGGACAAGGAGTAAGAGATGATTCTATGGATACATTACTTCTTTCTAGAGCAATACTTAAGGATGTGCCAAATCATAAGCTTGGAACACTTGCAGATTATTTTGGAATAGATTATACAGGAGCACATAGAGCTCTAAAGGATTGTGAGATAACTCTTGATGTGTATAATAATTTAAGAAAAAAATTTAACGGAGAGTAGGTGGAAAAAGTGGATAACATTGGACTTAAACGTGGTGCATTAGAACTTTACGATTATGATAGTAATTATCATAATATATATTTAAAGGAAAAGTATAATTTAGAACAATTATTTAAACATAGATATGTTTTAATAGAGCACGTTGGAAGTACAGCTATAAAAGGAATTAAATCTAAACCAATAATAGATATTCTTTTGGTAGTAGAAGATATGCAAAGCTTTATTAAATGCGTAAACTTAATTTATAGTGAAGTATTAGAGCCTAAGGGTTATACTACTAAAGAAGAAAGTAGAGGAGAAGAGTTTTTAATAAGAAAAGAAGAAGATGGAAAAGTAAAAGCTTTTATTCACGTATTACCAATAACTTCTCCAGAAATAAATCAATATATTGTGTTTAGGGATTATTTGAATTCTAATGCTAAAGAGGCAAAGGAATATGAAGCTTTAAAAGAGAAACTTTTAGTAAAGTATAAAGAAGATAGACCTCGTTATACAGAGGGAAAGAATGAATTTATAAAAAATATAATAAAAAAAGCGAGTATATAAAAAAGAAGAATATAGATAAATTCTATATTCTTTTTTAAATTAACAATTACCACAAAAACAAAATAATAAAACAAGTAATAAAAGTATTAATATAAAATTGCCATTGCAAAATAAATCAGTAAAGCAATTACTACATGAATTTTGTGAGTTATTGCAACAATTATTCATATTACCATCTCCTTAAGTCGTTATTATCATTATTAAAACATAAATACCAATCTATACAATTTGGGTTATTTGTTTTCATTTTATCCATAAGTTCAACATAGTTTTGAGGTGAACGCATTATTGCATTACTTCCTGGTACCCAATTTGCTGGTGTTAACACACCTTCTGAATCAGTAATTTGCAGTGCATCTACCATTCTTAAAATTTCTGTTATATTTCTTCCATTTTCAGCAGGATATATCAATATGCATCTTATTTTTTGGTTAGGATCAATTATATATACATTTCTTACAGTATGTGAATCAGAATTTTCATCTGCCATCATTCCATACATATTAGCTATTTCTTTATTTGAATCAGATATTAATGGAAACGGAATCTGAGTTCCAGTGTTTTTTTCTATATCTCTCATCCATGCAATATGAGATGGATTGCTATCTACACTTAATCCTAAAAGCTCACAATTTCTTTTATTAAATTCATCATTTAATTTTGAAAATGCAATTATTTCTGTAGTACAAATAGGGGTAAAATCTGAGGGGTGGCAAAAAAATACCAACCATTTTCCTATGTAATCTGTAAGTTTAATTGGTCCTAAGGTGCTATTTGCTACAAATCTTGGTGCACTACTTCCAAGCTGTGGCATAGTTACTTTATTTTCTTCCATTATAAATCCTCCTTGATATAGACTATGAATTATTTTTGTTTTCGTGATAAAACTACTAAAAATAATGATAAATTGTAATTTAATATAAAATAAGTTCAAAAAACGACGAATAAAGTAGATTTTGAAAAATATTGGATTTTTAGTTGTATAATAGCGAAGTAATTAAAGAGAGCTACTATACAATTAGATATGAAAACTAAATTAATAAGTCTATTCTATAAAGCAAAACGTATGTAGTTCTTAGAAATAACATTTAAATTAAAGAAGAGAAGGTTAGAGAAGGGGTGAATACATAAGAGATATAAGATGTAATACGACAAAAAAAGAATATAGCACAAGCTATATTCTTTAAAAGATGTTTTTAGCGAAATTTGTCTATTTTTTCACTGTTATATTATGATAAAAGAATTTTAAAACTTCGTCAGTAAAAATATTATCATAGAATACTTCTATATTATTTTTGGGAGGAACATTATTTCTTCTGGCTCTTTGTCTTAGGACAACACTTGAAGAAAAAATCATGTCAAAAACTACAAAACATACAAGTATAATAGTAAGTATCTTTCCAAGTTTTGTATGTATTTTTTCTATCATTTTGGTTAGAAATGGATATATTATCCTAACCCAAAATATTCCTAGAAATCCCCATAAAAAACAATATAGTAAGCTGGTTCTATTGTTTAGTATTCCGAAATTACTTGGTTTGTATACCCATGATACAGTCCCAAATACAAGCTCTTGAAAGACACTACATGCAGCCTCAAATAATCCACCAATTATAAAAGAGCTAATATATAACATTAAATTACTTTTACTACGTAGTCCATATAGCAATAGAGTTATTACAACAGCACCACATCCATATACTGGGTTTAAAGGCTCAAGTATTAGAGCTGTTCTATATTCAAAATAACCATTTGTTAGAATGCACCAAATTGTCTCAACTATTACACCAGCTAAACATCCTATATAGAATATCCAAAATAATTTAAATAGTGATATTTTATCACTTAGATTTGTTTTTGTAGTATCTTCTTTTTCTTTACTTACATTGTTATTATTATTTTCAAACTTATTCATTTCTCACCTATTATATTATTTTATAATCAATAAATAATATATAACAAAAACATACAATATACAAGATATATAATAAAAAGCATACAAGTTATGTATAAATAATCAGTATGCAAAAATTTTAAGCATTAAAGTAGAAGGCGGAAAATTATAATGAAAAAACTATTAAAAAAGGTATCTATTTCAACTATAATAATGTCAATAAGTGCATTTATTTTACCTATAATACAAGGAATAATAACTCATAAGCTAGAGGATTTTAACTATTTTAATATGGCTAAAAATACTTTAATTTTTATTTTTAAGTGTATAGTTGTTGTAATGACATTTAGTATTCCCTTATGGATAATGTTAATTATACTTAGTATCATTATAATATATAAACATTATAGTAATATATATAATTACTATAATAAGGATAAAAAGCTAAAATTATATAAAACACAATATTATGATGGACTAATATATACATGGGAATACAGTACTAAAAATAGAAAAAACATTGTAGAAAAAATAAAGCCTGTTTGCGAATGTGGTTGTGATTTGATGGTAGAGAGTACATATAAAGGAAAATATAAATACAAAGGATATCTTGTATGTCCTAGTTGCCATAAGGGATATAAAAATACTTTTGAAAAGAATAAAGATGCAGTTAAAAGGTTAGTTATCTTTAAGTATAATAAAATGATAGATAAAATCCCAAAATATGTAAATCTTAAAGGGCTTACTAAAGTTGAAAAAAATATCATAAAATTATTTTATGATAAAAGATTAAAAATATATACGAGTGAAAAAATAATTTTAGACTTTAGAAAATATAACACTTCTATTGAAAATCTAGTTGAAAGAGGAATTCTAAAGAGAATAAATAGTGTTGATGTTGTTTGTAGCTATAGTGGTGGATTATTTAAATTAACAGATGAAGCATTAAAAAGTCTAAATAAATAAGAGATAGAAGGCTGCTGCCTTCTATTTTTAAAAATAATATAATACTAATCTTTTTTCTTAAAATAATATCTAAATAGCATTCCAAATCCTATAGCTATCATTCCAATTATTAGAATATAGTCGTATAAAGTCATAGCTGTAAGGTGAATATTTGTATTCATTATTACACTTACTAAGATAAATATGGCACCAAGTGCACTAACTATTTTTGGCCAAATAGATTTTGGATTGTAAAACATCCAAGCAATTCCAAATAATAATGGTAAAATTACTAGTCCAAAGCCAATATTAAACCCTAAAAAATGTAATCCCCACATACCAGCTGTTACTACAATTTTTCTACTTAAAATAAATACTCCTACTGCTAAGAAAATTACACCAAGCACAAAATATAGAGGATCTCTTTCTTTTTCTGGTGTATTTTTCTTTACATCATTTAATATTTTCTCAACTCCACTTTTTTCTTCTTTCATATTTTCACCTCAAAAACGTAAAACTCATATATATTATATCGTAAAAAAATGTGTTAGTAAATAGTTTTAAATAGATATAAAAATAAATTGTAGAAATAAATATTTTTTCTTGATTATAACAAATATTCATGTTAAAATCTAATTTGGGTTTAAGATAGGAGGATTATTTATGGAAGAGATAAACGTATCAGAAATGATTAATGAACTTGTAAAAAATGCTAAAGAGGCTGAAAGAGAATATATGAACTTAGACCAAGCAGCAATAGATGAAATTGTTAAACAAATGTCAATTGCAGCAAATGCTAGACATATGGAACTAGCAAGACTTGCCGTAGAAGAGACAAAAAGAGGCGTAGTCGAAGATAAGGTTACAAAGAATATATTTGCATCAGAATATATTTATCATAATATTAAATATGATAAAACAGTTGGTGTAATTGAGGATAATGAGCTTGAAGATTATGAACTAGTTGCAGAACCTGTTGGAATAATTGCTGGTGTTACTCCAGTTACAAACCCTACAGCAACAACAATATTTAAATCTTTAATTGCTGTAAAAACAAGAAATCCAATTATATTTGGATTCCATCCATCTGCACAAAAATGTAGTGTAGAAGCAGCAAAAACAGTATTAGAAGCAGCTGTAAAAGCAGGAGCTCCTAAAAATTGTATTCAATGGATAGAGTATCCATCAATAGATGCTACAAATGCATTAATGCACCATGATGATGTTAAAATTATACTTGCAACTGGTGGCTCAGGAATGGTTAAATCTGCATATTCATGTGGAAAACCAGCCCTTGGAGTTGGACCTGGTAATGTACCATGTTACATACACAAAAGTGCAAAACTTAGAACATCAGTTACAGATTTAATAATGTCTAAAAATTTTGATAATGGAATGATTTGTGCCTCAGAACAATCTGTTATTGTAGATAAAGAGATTAAAAATGAATTTGAAAAATTAATGAAAGAATATGGTTGCTATTTCTTAAATGAAAAAGAAAAAGAGCAATTACAAAAATATATTATTGTTGAAAAGAATGGAACAATCAATATTAATTCAACTATTGTTGGACAGTCAGCATATACAATAGCAAAAAATGCTGGTATTGATGTTGATCCTAAAACTAAAATATTAATTACAAAAATTGACGGAGTTGGAGATAGTTGTCCATTATCTAGAGAAAAACTTAGTCCTATTCTTGCATATTATGTTGTTGAAAATGAGGATGAAGCAATAGATAAAGCATGTAAGCTATTAGAATATGGTGGACTTGGACATTCAGCAGTTATTCATGCAGAAGATAAAGACGTAATAGAGGAGTTTGGACAAAACATGAAAGCTGGTAGAATTATTGTAAATTCACCATCAACTCATGGTGCAATAGGTGATATATATAATACAAATTTACCGTCACTTACACTTGGATGTGGAACATTTGGAGGAAACTCAACAACTTCAAACGTTTCTGCTGTAAATCTAATTAATATTAAAAGAATGGCTAAAAGGAGGGTTAATATGCAATGGTTTAAAGTTCCTAATAAAATATTCTTTGAAGCTGGATCTATTCAATATTTAGAAGTAATGAGAGATATTTCTAGAGTATTTATAGTTACAGATCAATCAATGGTAAAACTTGGATATGTAGATAAAATATTATATTATTTAAGAAATAGAAAAAACAAAGTGCATTCATATATCTTTGATCAAGTTGAACCAGATCCATCATTTGAAACAATTAATAATGGTGTAGAGATAATGAATAAATTCGAACCAGATTGTATTATTGCTCTTGGTGGTGGTAGTGCTATAGACGCTGCAAAAGGTATGTGGCTATTATATGAACAACCAGATGTTGATCTTAATGCAATGAAAAATAAATTTATGGATATAAGAAAAAGAGTATATAAAATAGAAGATTTAGGTAAAAAAGCTAAGATGGTAGCTATACCTACTACAAGTGGAACTGGTTCTGAAACAACTTCATTTGCTGTTATTTCAGATAAAGTTAAAAACATGAAATACCCACTTGCAGATTATGCTTTAGTTCCAACTGTTGCTATTGTTGATCCAGAACTTGTATACTCATTACCTGCAAAATCTGTAGCAGATACTGGTATGGATGTATTAACACATGCTCTAGAGGCTTATGTATCTAATATGGCAAATGATTATACAGATGGTTTAGCAGAAAAAGCCATTCAACTTGTTTTTGATTATTTAGTTGAATCATATAATTCATCAGATAATAAACTTGCAAGAGAAAAAATGCATAATGCAAGTACAATTGCTGGTATGGCATTCTCTAATGCATTCTTAGGAATAAATCATTCATTAGCACATAAAATTGGTGCTGAATATCATGTTCCTCATGGAAGAGCAAATGCAATATTATTACCATATGTTATTAAATATAACTCAATAATGCCAGATAAATTTGTATCATTCCCTAAATATGAATACTTTGTTGCAGATAAAAGATATGCAGAAATTGCTAAACGTCAAGGATTACCATGCAAAACTACAGAACAAGGTGTTGATTCATTAATAAAAGCAATTAGGGATATGATGAAAAAATTGAATATGTCTATGTCATTTAAAGATGAAGGTATTGATGAAAAAGAATATATGTCAAAAGTTGAAGAACTTGCATATAAAGCTTTTGAAGATCAATGTACAACTGCAAATCCAAAATTACCATTAGTTGAAGATTTAAAACAAATTTTAATTGATGCATATTATGGAGAAGAAAAATAAGTTATATAAAAGATAATAAGAGAGCAATTAGATATTTACATCTAATTGCTTTTTTCTAAAAAAGAAAAAATAGATATATAATTTAAATTTACATTTGACAAAATAAAGTAATTGTAGTATTATATAACCATTAAAATTTGAAAGGAAGTAATTATAATGAAAAATATTAATAAAACTCTAACAGTCGGACTACTTATTTAGGCACTGGTATCTATTGTAGATACGAGTGCACGTTGTCGTACCTACAGTAGTCTTAGAGTTGTATTAATAATATAAATAAATATACAAAAAAAGCTATGTAGGTAAAACTGCATAGCTTTTTTCTATATAATTATTGTATAAAATTTTAATTATTTAAATATTATGGGGGTGTTTAAAATGAAGATTACAGGAGCTGAATTATTTGTAAAGGCTTTAAAAGAAGAAAATGTAGATACTTTATTTGCATATCCAGGAGGACAGGCAATAGATTTATTTGATGCTTTATATGAAGATAAAAACATAGATGTTATCCTACCTCGTCATGAACAAGCTCTAGTTCATGAGGCTGATGGATATGCTCGTTCAACAGGAAAGGTTGGCGTATGTTTGGTAACAAGCGGACCAGGCGCTACTAATCTTGTTACTGGTATAGCAACAGCGAATTATGATTCTGTACCACTTGTGTGTTTTGCAGGACAGGTACCTACACATCTTATTGGAAATGATGCATTCCAAGAGGTAGATACAGTAGGAATAGTGCGAAATATTTGTAAATATGCTGTAACTGTTAGAAAAAGAGAGGATTTAGCAAGAATAATACATAATGCTTTTTATATAGCAAGAAGTGGAAAACCTGGAGTTGTTGTTGTAGATATACCAAAGGATATTCAACTTGCTTTAGGTTCAGATGAGTATCCAAAAGAAATTAATATTAGAGGGTATAATCCTAATACATCAGTACATATTGGTCAAGTAAATAAGGCAATGGATATATTAAATAAAGCTAAAAAGCCAGTATTTTTAATTGGTGGTGGAGTAAATATTGCTCATGCAAACAAAGAAATGCAAAAACTTGCAGAAATTACAGGAGTACCAGTAGTTACTACTATGATGGGAAAAGGAGCAATTCCTACAACACATGAATTATATGTTGGAAATCTAGGTATTCATGGAAGTTATGCAGCAAATACTACAATTTCAAACTGTGATGTTTTATTTTCTATTGGTACAAGATTTAATGATAGGATTACAGGTAAAATTGAAGAATTTGCAAAGGGAGCAACAATTATACATGTAGATGTTGATCCTGCTGCAATTTCTAAAAATATTTCCGTAGATATTCCAATAGTTGCTGATGCAAAACTTGCTATTGAAGCACTTATTAAGAAAGCCAAGAAGCTTAATATATCTAATTGGATTGACGAAATAAATAGTTGGAAGAATAATTTCCCAATAAAAATGGTAGAGAATAATGATATCTTAACACCAGAATATATAATTAAAACAATAAATAAAATGTATGATAATGTTATAATCACAACCGATGTTGGACAAAATCAATTATGGACTACTCAGTTTATTGATATAGATGAAAATAAAAAATTGCTTACTTCTGGTGGACTGGGAACAATGGGATATGGGTTACCTTCTGCTATTGGTGCAAAACTTGCTTGTCCTCAAAAGGATGTTATTAGTATTTCTGGTGATGGTGGAATACAAATGAATATTCAAGAACTTGCAACAGCAGTGTGTTTAGAACTTCCTATTGTAGTTTGTATATTAAATAATGGATATCTTGGAAATGTTAGACAATGGCAAGAAATGTTTTATAATAAAAGATATTCTTCAACTTGTTTAAAATATAGAAAATCATGTGATAAAAACTGTAAAGATAAATCAAAATGTTGCCCAGAGTATACGCCAAACTTTATTAAACTTGCACAAAGCTATGGAGCAAAATCTATTAGAGTAACAAAAAGGGAAGAAGTAGAAAAGGCATTTGATTATGCAAAAGGAAACAAAAACATACCAACAATAATAGAATTCATTATTGATGATACATTAAATGTAACACCTATGGTACCACCTGGTAATACTCTTAAAGATATGCTATTTGTAAAGGAGGAAGAATAATATGGAAAAAAGATGGATTTGTCTATTTGTTGAAAATGAGATAGGCGTTCTAGCAAGAATATCTGGATTATTTTCTTCTAAATCATATAATATAGAATCTCTTACTGTTGGAACAACAGAAGATCCAACAGTATCACGTATGACTATTTCTATGATTTCTGACGATAAAACTTTTGAGCAAATAAAAAAGCAACTAAATAGAAGTGTAGAAGTAATTAAAGTTGTAGATTACACAGATATTCCAATTCACAGAAAAGAACTTGTATATATAAAAATAAATTCATGTAATGAAAAAGATAAAATAGAAATATTTAGACTGGCAGATATATATAAATTAAAGATAATAGACTATGGAAAAACATCAGTAATTATTGAATGGACTGAAACAGAGTCTAAAGTAAATGATCTTATTGAACTACTTAAGAAAACCTTCCTAAATAGAGTAGAAATCGCACGTGGAGGAAGTGTGGCAATTGAAGCTATAAGCATTGCAAATAAATAGAATTATTATATTAATAATACTATAAATGCTTAAAAATAAATAAAAACAAGAGTAATTAGATATATTTCTAATTACTCTTTTATTATATATTAATTAGCAAAACATTATTTAATATTAGATAGATATTCTTCTAACGTAATTCCCTTTTCAAATATACTAGTTGCAATATCCTTTCCAATATATCTAATGTGCCATGGTTCATATGGATATCCGGTAATATCTTCTTTATTATCTAGATATCTTAATATAAACCCAAACTTATGAAGATAAGGATGAATAAATTCTTGAAAGACTTTATCGACTCTTTCAAAGTTATCATTTGTACTAATATATCCTTCATTATCAAAATAAATTGCAAGGTCTATTGCAAGACCAGTATGATGCTCACTGCATCCTGCTGGGGCTACAATGGAATCTGCGTAACTTTTACCATATTTTAGTATAAATTCATTGTATAGTTCTTTTTGTCTTTTAACGGAGCGATATGCTCCATCTATACCTATAGTTATATTAAACTTTTCTTTTATAAATTGATTTAGACTTAAGTATGCATTATATGTTTCTTCTTCTACTAAAGTAATTTCATTATCTATATCAATGGTCTCTATAAGATTAACTAAGTCTTCTATATTATCTGGCACTTTATTATTTTTATTTACTAGTAGTGTATATTTATTAAACATAAAATTTCTCCTTAATAATACTCTTGTATTTAGTATAGCACATTACAATGTTAGTTAAAAGTATAAATCTAAATTATTACCTATTCATTGCTAACTCAAAATTTGATTTGCATATAATTGTTGTTTAATGGTATAATCAGTTATATAAATTTATATAAGGAGATTAAGTATGAAAATTGGAATAGATATAGATGATACTATTGCAGATAGTTATGATAGTTTTTTAAAATGTGCTTTTGAATATGACAAGACGCTAAGAAATACAGGTATTGTATCTAAAAAAAGATTATACCATTATGATTTTGACTGGACAGAGGAAGAGATAAGTAACTTCTATAAAGTATATTTTGGTAGATCTTTTGGTGGAGTAACACCTAAAGAAGATGCAATGGAAATACTAAAAAAGCTAAAAGATGAAGGACATCAAATTGTGTATATAACGTCACGTAATAATATGGATACAAAATTTAGTGCATACGATATTACTATGGAATGGATGAGAAAATATAACGTACCATATGACGAAGTAATAACAGAGTGTAATGATAAAGAGGCGATATGTTTAAGAGAAAAAGTGGACGTCTTTATAGATGATAGTGAATCTCAATGTACAAATACAGCAAGGAACAAAGACATAATGGTTATATTATATGATGAGTTCAATATGCACGTTGATTATGATAAAAGCCCTCGAGCCAATACATGGAATGAAATTTATAATATAATTAAATCTATGGAGTAGATATTTTTAAAAAACTAGTGTATATTATATAGAACAAAATAATTTATACAAAAGGAGAGATTATATGAAACATTATTATATTGATTTAGGCTCATCTACAATAAAAGTGTATTGCAATGAAAATGAGCTTAAACTATTAGAGGAAAATACAATTTATTTTAAAAACGATTTTGATGCTCAAAAAGGAATTAGTAAGCAAAATTTAAGTGAATTATGTGAGTATTTTGAACAAATCAAACAAAAATATGACTTGAAATACGATAATACAAGCATTTTTGTAACTGGTATATTTAGAAATTTAGTTCAAGAAAGAAAGCAAGAACTAGTAAAGCTATTTAATGATAGATTCGATCTTCATTTTAACATTATAAGTCATGGAATAGAAAATTATTATTTAGCTAAAGCTATGGAAAATGAATATAATGATAAAAAAGTTTTAATTATTAACATGGGTGGAAAGACAACCGAACTTGTAACATATAAAGGAACAAAAGTTATTGGAAGTCAAAATTTAACAATTGGTGTTGCAGACTTATTAAACAACTTTGAAAAAGTTAATATGACTTATAGTGAAGACACAGTAGAGGATATGGAAAAGTTTGTAAGTGAAAAAATGGAAGGAATAGAGATTGATACAGATTATGATTGTGCAATATTTACTGGTGGAGAGGAAAGATTTGAGCTTTTAACAAACTTTAATCTTATTCCTAACACTTTATTTAATGATAATATTCATAAGTATATGGTAAGTATAGAGGATTATATATCTGGAACAGAAAATGTGTTTTATAATATATCTTTAGAAGAACTATATAAATTAATGCCAAGTAATCCAAAGTGGATGGATGGTGCAAGGTCTGGCGCTATTATTCCACTTGTATTATTTAAACTTGCAAATGTAAAATGGATTATACCATCAGATTTGAATTTAATTAATGGTGTTATAAATGATTTATAATATATAATCTAAAATAAAAAAGTGTATCAAATATATGATACACTTTTTTATAATTAATACTATTTTACAATTTCAAAAGATAACCTATCAAACATTTCTTTTGCTGATTCTTCTGAAATAGAATTAGATAATAATAATCCTGTATTTGAATCATTTATTTTTATAATATAATCAAATTCAGTATTATTATAATTAAAGTAAAGGTATGTTATACCATCTTTTTCACCTTTATCTGAATTAACTATTCCGTCTATTAAATCCATACTTGACTCATAAACTTCATATGCTGACGCTTCTATAAACGTACCTCTTGATATTATACCATCATCTTTAGTTATTGAAAAAGGCATATCTTGTGTCATAGAATATCCATCAGTTGTATTTAAACTTAATGTGATTTTATCCCCAGTGTTTACCTCATAAGTATATGATAATTTAGTTGTGAATTTTCCAAATATTAGTATAGTTGCAATAATTATAACAGCAACTACTATTACTCCAATAGCAATAAATAACCCTTTTTTCTTCATATGTTTTCCTCCTATATATAAATAACTTATATATTTTAGTATAGCATAAATATAATAAAATTTGAACTATATATTTTATTATAAAGTATATAATATTTTTAATTTTCTTACAAATAATATTAGAGGTGATAGAAAATGGAAAATAATGAAAAAGGAACTCTTCCAATAGGATTTTCAATGAGTTTGGCACAAAATAAAAAAGCATTAGATAGTTATTCGAATTTATCTAATGAAGAAAGGGAAAGATTAAATGAATTTATTAGCTCGTCTTTGACAAGTGATGAAGCAAAAAGCAGAATAGAAAATATTATTTCAAATCTTGAAAATAATAATTATTAATAATTTGCTTTTTTATGTAAAGTGTAGTATAATTGTTTCGTAACAAAACTTTTTTGTTGCCTTTGAAAATTTTTGGAGGCATCGTCCTCCACAACTACAAGGAGAGAAAAGACATGAAGCAACACAGACTATCCGTTCAAAAGGTATTTTCCTTGCACAAGAGAACCATTAAAATTATCTTTATGATAATTACTAGTGTAACACTTTTTATTAGTGGTTATCTTGTATCATCAAATTTACTAACAAAACAAATAAGTGATAGTGAATTTGAATTTTATGAGCAAGTAGCTCGTAACGTATACGAACAAGGAGAAAAGGTAATATATGAAGTTCCAGATGGAGTAACTCTTGAGAGAACTAGCACAAGCATTACTATTTCTTCAAAAGGAACAAATCGTGGTAAAGTAACAGCAAATCTACAAAATGGTGAGTTGATTTTTACACGGAATGAAGAAAGAGGAGAGGCAATAGCTATAGGAATATTAAGCGGAATTTTGTTTGTACTAATTTCAATATTGTTATGGATAGGTATACCGTATTTTTATGAAAAGAGTAAAAGAAAGTAAATAATAAAAAGAGAGAATGTTCAATATTTTGAACATTCTTTCTTTTGTCTAAATCAATAATTAAGCTATTAAAGTTATATTATTAATTATAAGCAATTTTTATTTATAAATAAAAAACACCTATATTTTAATAAATATAGGCATTTTATATTTGGTGGGAATGACCGGAATCGAACCGGTACGAGGTTTAACCCTCGCAGGATTTTAAGTCCTGTGCGTCTGCCAGTTCCGCCACACTCCCGTTGACATTTATTCTATCACTTAATGCAATTAGTGTCAAGTGTTAGTTGTAAAAATATATTTTAAATTTAAATTATATTGTATTATTATTCTAGAATAATTGAATTTTCTTTGCAATTTTCTTTTCTTCAGCAACAAATAAATCTTTATTTTCTAATAATATATTTATTTTATCCACATAATCTATATATTTTTTGTCTTTATAATACATTTTAGCATAACCATTAGACTTAGAAAATTTACTAAATAATTTTTGGAATGAATATTCAATTACATCATCAAGAGTTGGATTTTCATTTGCATGTTTATCCTTTTGATATCTTAATGAACGTATTAACATATTTTCTACAGATATTTCTCTATCAGCAGAAGATACAATTTTGCCATAAATACTTCTTGCTTCATATTCTAAGCTTGCTCTGTGATCAACTATTGCTTCATATATTATAGTGTTTTCTTCTTTGGTAAAGAATGATTTTATATAATCATCTGCATTAAACATATCTGCAGATACCTTTTCATGATTGTCTGGGTCTTTTTTATAGCCTATATCATGAAACATAGCAATAGTATATACCATATTATAATTTACATCTAATTTAAATTCATTAATTAAATCAAAAGAACGGGTTGTAACATATTTTATATGTTCAACATCATGACCACCTATATTATCATTATATTTTGGTAGTATTTCTAAGTTTAAGTAATCATATAATTTTTTGTCTATTTTTTCTGTATAATTCATTTTTTATCACCATGAGTATTATACAATAAACAATAAATAAAGCATACTAAAATATATAAATTTATTGAATAAAATTAAAATTACTTTTATGATATAATGCATTATGTTATAATAGAAGCGATTAAGATGTATTTAAATAGGAGAGATTAAAATGGATTTAGAAGAAAGAGTAAAAAGTATTGAAGAAAGAAATAAAAGAGTTGAGACAGATAAAGCGTGGGAAACTAGTATTATAAGAAAAGTTTGTATATGTATTTTAACATATGTAGTAGTAATTATATATTCATATATAATTCGTAAATATGATAATATTTTACTAAGCTCTCTTGTGCCAGTAATTGGTTTTACTTTATCTACATTATCATTAAAACTAGTTAGAAAAATATGGGAACAAAAAAGAGACAAGTAGTATTTTTATTATAAATGCATGTAGGATAGGAGAGAAGATATATGAATAATGAAGAATTTAATAATAAAATAAAAGAAGCTCAAAATTTGATGAATAATAGAGAATTTACTAAAGCTAAAGAAATTGCCAACCAAGCAATAGAAAACTTAATATTAGAAAATTCTAAAGAAGGTGAACATACATATTATTTTGCAAATGCAATTGAATTTCTTGTATATATAAATCTTAATAGAGATATAAATATTAAATGGTCAAACTTACTATTAAATTTAGCATATAACATATTAGGATTTGTTGGGGTAGAAGAGAATAAGTATAATGACGCTATAGAGTATTTAAATAAGGCAATTGAAGCAAATCCTATGGATGTATCAAGTATATTAGAACTTGCAGAATGTTATAGAGCTTTAAACAGAAATGAAGAATTCCTAAATACTATGGATAATGTGTATAACTTTGTTATATCTCCAGAAGATTTGGCAAGATATTATAGAAAACTTGGATTTTACTATACTGAAATTGGAAAATATGAATTGTCATATGCAATATATCAAGTAAGCCTTATTTTCGAAAAATCAGATTTGGCATTTAATGAAATGATATATAATAAACAGCAAATGAATAATGATCAATATAAACTAGATATGATTGAGGCACTAAATATGCTAAAAGATAACAATATTCCTGTAGGACCTAAAAAAGAGATAGTACAAATTTTATTTGGCTTATATAATGATAATGGTCTTAAAGAAAAAATGAATGTTATATATAATGAAATAAAAAGAAGATTATATATATTTACAGGAGATGAACAATTTAAAAATACTAATAATTAATTATTAAGTTATAACTAAATTTCGCGATTAAGTATAAAAAAAAGATGCAATATATTAAGTAAATAAATTGCATCTTATTTTTTATTTATATTCTAGTAATAATGTAGCTTCTTTTAACAATTGGGGTAGTTTTTCTATACCTAATTCTTTATTAAAAGGCAGATGATAGTTTGTATAATATACCATTAGTTTATTATTTCCTACGTTTAAATCACTTAAATCCATTGTTATTGTACAATGAGCACCATGCGAACTTTTTGCTATTAAGCCAATATTATCGTAGAAGTATTTATGAAATCTTATATAGTTATATAAAAGATCATTTGAGTGAAAAAATACATATGTTATATTGTTCTGGGTATCAATTATAGTGGAATGTATTGCGCTTGCATCTCTGTATTCTTTGAATACTAATGTGTCATCTTCAATATTACATTCGACTAATCCTCTAGTATAATCTAAATCTATTTCATAATTCCAATAAATCAAATATCCTATAAATAAAATTGTAGCAATTATAATTATAGCTAAAATAATTCTTTTTAACGCTATTTTATTTTTTTGAACTATAGTTAATGCTTTTACCAAATTAGCATCACTTGTTATTAATATTTCTTCTTCTTTGATTTTTTCACCTATTAGTAACTCATTTACACT
>CANCXL010000002.1 GCA_947381905.1 uncultured Clostridiaceae bacterium
ACACTATAACCTACACTCTTTCCCTACACGACGCTCTTCCGATCTATTATGAAGGACAAAAAAAGGCTAGAGAATATGGATTGTATATGCAAAAATATTGTGGATGTGTATTTTCGTTTGATTCAGGAAAGTGGGTTTACTAATTCATATATAGCTAGTTAATAATTTAAAATAAAAATATCTTATTGAAAGTAGGTGTATTAATGAAGAAATATTCTAAAGAAAAACTAAAATTTAGAAGATTTACAACATTTTTAGCTATGTTATTGATTGCTATGTTAATAATTGGCATAGTATTGCTTTTTTGTTTTTGCTTAAAAGATAAATTTGAGATCTCAAATCAGGTAAATAATGCTGTTAGTGTTACAGATGATGTTGCTCAAAATTCTCAACCAATAGTCATAGATAATTTAATTGTGGGTGCTATATATAATAATTCTTGGGTTAGTGCAACTAAATATTTAAAAAGCACTAAAAAAACGGATTTAGACACATATGTATATACTAAAACAACAAAAGCAGGACAATATAAGATAAAAGATACTTATAGTTTTGGTGATAGTTTATTTGCAAATACTACATATCCAAATTATATTGATGAGTATTTTGCTATACCTGGTGATACATATGCATTAAGTTCTCAATTTAACGAGGTAGAGCCAAGAGAAGATGATTATAAAAGTGTTAAGAAAGCACTAGGAATAAACAGACTATATAATAGTTCAATGAATATAAAATCTGTATATTCTGGATTTGTTGATAGTTCAATACCAATAAGAATAATATCTGTTACAAGTTCTAAAAGAGGGATGTTTGACGGTATATATAGTGCTATAATTATAAATTTTGTAGATGGAAATAAATCTAAAATATTACAATATAGCTATACAAAAGACCTAGAAAATAGTTATGATTTTCCGTTATATTCTGTTGAATTTTTTGCAGATTTAAATGGTGATGGAAATTCAGAAATAGTAACAAGAGAGGTTACAGAATTTAATGTTACATATAATATTTTTGAATATAAAAATGGAAAATTTGTAAAAGTCCTATGTGAGACTATGAAAGGAAAAAGCTAATATATATTGACAAAGCAATAAAAAAATAGTATAATTATAACATAACGTTGAAGGGACGAGTAAGTATTAACACTGTTACAAGAGAGAGTAAGTCATGGGCTGGAAGCTTACTTTAATAAGATTTTACCGAAGACTACCCCGGAGTTAGTAGGAAACTACCGTTGATTTCGTACAATCGTTAAATTAAGTTAAATATTAGGGTGGAACCGTGCAAATATATTTGTACCCCTATAGACAAAGAATGTGTCTATGGGGGTACATTTTTTGTTAAAAACTATATAATACAGGAGGAAATGGTTCTATGTTAAATATTTTTGTTAAAGTCACGAGATAATATATAATATAATAAACATTAAATAAAAATTATAGGAGTGATTAATTATGAGTAAATATGTAAATAAAAATAATGAGGTATATGAGGCAGAAATGGATTTAAATGTATTAAGACATACTGCATCACATATAATGGCACAAGCTGTTAAAAGATTATATCCACAAGCAAAACTTGCTATTGGACCTTTTATAGAAAATGGGTTTTACTATGACATTGATGTTGAACCTAAACTTGTTGAAGCTGATCTTGAAAAAATAGAAGCTGAAATGAAAAAGATAATAAAGGAAAATCTTAAAGTAGAAGGATTTACACTTCCAAGAGCAGAAGCTTTAAAATTAATGGAAGAAAAAGGTGAATCATATAAAGTTGAATTAATAAACGATTTACCAGAGGATGAGGAAATATCATTTTTCAAACAAGGTGAATTTGTAGATTTATGTACTGGACCACATATGTTATATACTAAAGCAGTTAAAGTATTTAAATTAATGAATATTACTGGTGCATATTGGAGAGGCGATGAAAAAAATAAAATGCTTCAAAGAATCTATGCTACAGCTTTTGATTCTAAAGAAGGTTTAGAGGAATATCTTGCACAATTAGAAGATGCAAAACAAAGAGATCATAGAAAAATAGGAAAAGATCTTGAACTATTTATGACTCATGAACTAGTTGGTGCAGGTCTTCCATTATATCTTCCAAATGGAGCAACTATTAGAAGAGTACTTGAAAGATATATTCAAGATAAAGAAATTGCACTTGGATATAAACATGTATATACTCCAAGCCTTGCAAATGTTGCATTATATAAAACAAGTGGTCACTGGGATCATTACAAAGATGATATGTTCCCACCAATGCAAATGGATAATGAAGAAATGGTTTTAAGACCAATGAATTGTCCACATCATATGTTAGTATATAGAAATAAACTACGTTCATATAGAGATTTACCAATTAGAATTGGTGAACTTGCAAATGATTTTAGATATGAAGCAAGTGGTAGTGTTTGTGGTCTTGAAAGAGTTCGTCAAATGTGTCAAAATGATGCTCATTTATTTGTAAGACCTGATCAAATTAAAGATGAGGTTGGAAAAGTATTAAGACTAATACAAGAAGTATATATTAAAGATTTTGGCTTTTCACCAGACTCTTTTAAATACAGATTATCTTTAAGAGATAAGAAAAATGTAGAAAAGTATATAGACAATGATGAAATGTGGGAGACTGCTGAAAGCCAATTAAGAGCTATTTTAAAAGAACTTAATATAGACTTTTACGAAGCAGAAGGTGAAGCAGCATTTTATGGACCAAAAATTGATATACAAATAAAAACAGCTTTAAATCATGATGTAACAATTCCAACTTGTCAATTAGACTTCGCATTACCAGAGAGATTTGAACTTGAATATGTAGATCAAGACGGAGAAAAGAAAAGACCAGTTGTTATTCATAGAGCAATTCTTGGAACTTCTGATAGATTTATCTCATTCTTAATTGAGGAAACAAAAGGAAATCTTCCAGTATGGCTATCTCCATTACAAGTTAAGATATTAACTATAGCAGATAGACATATTGAATATGCAGATAATTTAGCTCAAATACTTGAAAGAGCTGGAATTAGAGTAGAAGTAGATGACAGAGAAGAAAAAATGGGATATAAAATTAGAGAAGCCCAACTTCAAAAAGTACCTTATATGATTGTAATAGGAGATAAAGAAGTTGAAGAAAATAAAGTAAATGTTAGAACTAGAGGAGTTCAAGAGCAGGTTGCTATGGATAAAGATGAATTTATAGCTAAGATAAAAGAAGAGGCTAAAAGTCCTTGCTAATAAAAAAGTGCAGTATATATTTATATACTGCATATTTTTTGTTTAAATAAAACGTTTAAATAAAAAAATGACATAAAAATGGTAAAAACTAGTTGACATATAAATGTAACAGTGATAACATATTGGTGTAAAGAGAAAGGGGATATAATATATGAAGATAAAAAATAAAATACTAGTTACAGTATTGATTATGATGCTATGCTTACCAATGATAAGTATGTTTAAAGAATTTTATGCTGCATCATATCCAATGCCTATAGTTACAAAAGATGAACTTACTGATCATAGAGGACAGAGTGTAACAGGTGAAGATATTATAAACACAGGATTATATTTAGGAACTGTTGGATTTTCATATCAAAATGTCGGAACTTGTACAGGATTTGTTGTACGTGTATTAAGATACTTAGAAATTAATCCATATTATGTTTCTAGATCAGGCAAATGGGATGATTTCTATAATTTAAATAATTGGGATAAAATAGGATCTCATGGATCTCCTTGGGGACCAGGAGGATTAAGTGTAGGTGGAACATATGCTGGTTTTAAAGAACAAGCAGATAAATATGCGGTTGCTTATATAGGAAAGATTCCATTTGATAAGCAATCAGATAATGCCTATATAAATTCATTAGGAATACAAAACGGTGACTTTTTAGTTACACCAGAGTTAGATGGAAAAAGTGGACATGTAGCCTTTGCATACTTGCTTAATGGAAACGTTAAGAGTTTGGGCGCAGGAAATAGTGGTATACATATAGGAGATTTAAAAAGCTCACAAAGCAATAAAGAGGGAGATATATATGTATATCGTCTAGTAGATTCTACTAGTAACTTAAAAATAGTAAAAGTAGATGAATATAACAAACCTGTTGCAGGAGTTACAATGAAAGTAACAGATGAAAATAGAGTTACAGTAAAAAATACTGATGGAACAGAAATTTTCACAACAGATGCAAATGGTGAAATATATATAGAAGGACTTACTGCTGGAAATTATTACATAACAGAAGTTAGTGCCCCTTCAAATTTAATTACAGTAGTAGATGAAATTCCTGTTGTTGTTGGAGCAGGAGAAAAAAAAGTAACAACAGTTAAAAATAATTATAAAAGAGGAAAAGCAAGAGTACATAAAGTAGACGCTTTAGATGGAGAAAAAACAAGAGGAGATGCTACATTAGAAGGAGCAGAATACACTTTATATGCAAAAGATGCTATAAGTGAGGGAGCAACATCTAAATATTCAGCTGATGAAATTGTAGGTGTATATTCTACAAATAAAACTGGATATACAGAATGGGTAGAAAATCTTCCACTTGGAGAATACTATTGGACAGAAACTAAAGCACCAGTTGGGTACTTACGTGATACAGAAAAACATTATTTTACAGTATCAATAGATGATAATGAGACAACTAAAGGTAGCACACAAGAAATTGTAAGTGAAGAGCAACCAATAAATGGTAGAGCAAGAGTTATTAAATTTAATAATGATGAGCAAGGATCATCAGAAAAGAGTCCAGCAGCTGGAGCAGTGTTAAGAATGACACTTGTTTCATCAAAAACTGCTGAAAATCCAGATGGAATATATTATGAAGTTAAGTTAAATGAAAATGGAGAAGGAGAATTCATTGATGAAGAATTCCATAAAGCACATCCAGATGAAGAATCAACAATTCCATATGGAACATATGAAGTTACAGAAATTGCTGAAAGTGAAGGAAGTGCTTTAACACACTACTTTATTAAACCTTTAACTTTTAAAGTTGAAGAAAAAGATAAATTATATCCTTTCCACTTAAGTGATGAAATGACTGATAGTTATATAAGAATAGTAAAAAAAGATGAAGTTACAAAGGAAATTGTAAAAAAATCGGGTGCTAAATTTAAAATTTGGGACGTAGAAAAAAATGAATTTGTAAAATTTATGATGCCTATGTCTGGTGAATTATTTACAGAACTAGAAGCAACAGAAGAAGGATATGTAAATACTCCAAGTGAGTTAAAAGCTGGAAAAGAATATATTATATATGAAACAGCAGCTCCAGAAGGATATGTTATAAATCCTAAATATGCTTTACCAGAAAAAGAGTCAGACTATGGTAAAAAGAATGGATACAAATTTATCATAAATAAAGAATCATTAAATGTTCCTGAAAATATTACTTATGATAAAGATAATAGACTTATCTTAATAGTTCCAATTGAAAATCCAAGACCAATGGTAAAATTAACTGTTCATAAAACAGGAGAAAGATTTACAGAAGTTGCACAAGATTCAGTTACATATAAAACTGGAGATAATGCAAATGATAATCGTACAGAAAAAAGATACACTCCTGTGTTTAAAGAACAACCATTACCTGGAGTAGTATTTAATGTTGTAACAACAGAAAGAGTATTAAATCCAATCAAAGATGGTACTTATGTAGAGGCTAATACTATAGTAGATACAATAACTACAAACACAGAAGGAAATGCAACAACTATAGAACTATTCCCAGGAACATATAAACTTGTTGAGATTAAAGCTCCAAATGGATATATTGCAAATGATAACATTGAACCAATAACTTTAACAAATGATGGTAAGGAAACACCGGTTAAAGAATTCAATGTAGATTTAGCAAATGACAGACAAAGATTAGGGTTAACATTCCCTAAATCATTTGAAAAAGTTAAATTCATAACTGGAGAAAAAGTTGAGCAAAAAGCAACATTTGCAATATATGCAAATGAAGATATAGTAACATATGATGGAAAAGTAAAAATTCCAAAGGATGGTTTAGTAGATTTAGTAAAAATTGAAGGAAATGATAATGTTACAAGTAAGATAGATTTACCAGAAGGTAAATACTATGCAAAAGAAGTATACGTATCTTATCCATATACTCCATATGGTGAAAAGATAGAATTTTCTCTACTATATAATAACAATAAACAACCATATGTTGTTATAGAAGGAAAAGAAATAATTAATACTTATGAAACTTCATCAATAAGTTTAATAAAAATTTCTTCTTCATCTATGCAAAGCGTAGTAATGAAAGGAAAAGAAATAGATAAATCTAAACTTGATGAAGAAATAAGCAAAGTTATAGAAGAACTAAATGGAAAAACAGAAGAACAAGTTAAACAATATTTAAAAGATAATAAGATTATAACTGTAGCAGGAGCAACTTATGGCATTTATACTGATGCAGAATGCAAAAATATCTTAAAAATATTAAATGAAGAAACAGGTGCTTATGAAGAGGCAAAAGTTGTAACAGATGAATCTGGTATGATTAAACTTGAAGGATTACCTGTAGGAAGCTATTATGTTAAAGAGTTAGAAGCTCCAAATGGATATGAATTATCTAAAGAAATAGTTAATGTTAATTTAACAATTGATAATAGAGATGAGATAGTATTTGATGCTTTAAAAGAAGATGGTGTAATAAGTGAATTATTTACTAAAATAGACATCTTTGATGGTGAAGAAATACCAAATTGTGTTTTTGATATTTTAGATGAAGATGGAAATTCTATTTTAAAAACTGAAACATCATCTAAAACTGACGAAGAAGGAAAAGCATATATTCCTAGTGATTTATTCGAAGATGGTAAAACATATTACTATAAAGAAATTTCTGCACCAGAACAATATGACTTAAATCCAGAACTTCACGCTTTTGTTGCTAAGTTTAACGAAAAAGGTGAATATATAGGTGAAAGAGTTAAAGTAGAGAATACTAGAAAATCTAAAGAACTTAGAATACTAAAAGTTGATGAAAAAACAGGTGAACCACTTGCAGGCTGTGTATTCTCAATTGCATTACTAGATGAAAATGGAAATGTAAAAACAAGAAAAGATGGATCAATTGTATATCTAGTAGAAAATGCAGTAACAGATGAAAATGGTGAATATCTAATAGAAAAAGCATATTATGGAACATATAAATTTACTGAAGTTCAAGCTCCAAAAGGATATGAAATGAATGAAAAAGATATGGAAGGATATGTATTTACTATAGATAAATATTCAGCAGATAGAATAGACTTTATTGTAACAAATACAGGAGATATTGCAGTAATTGCTATAGCAGTAATTGCAGTAGTATGTGTTCTTGGAATAGCATTTGTTATTGTAAGAAATAAAAAAGCTACAAAATAGTTGTTTAATAGTAAAATAGACCAATATTTAATATTGGTCTATTTTTATGTTTTAATTACTAAATATGTAAACTTTTAATATGGATAAAAGAATGTTTACAAAAGCATATTAAAACAAAAATTACAAAAATAAAACAAAAAGATATTTTTAAAATTACAGTAATGTGAAAAAGCTTTTGTAAAAGGCGTATTATATCGATTTTTAAGATTTTATATGATAAGATATATAATGTAAAATTGAAAAGAAAGGGGATATATATATGAAACTTAAGAATAAAATACTAGTGGTAATATTGCTTATGATGTTTTGTGTACCAGCAATAAATACATTTAATCAAGTTTATGCAGCATCATATCCAATGCCAACAGTTACAAGAGATCAACTTACAACCAATAGAGGACAACAGGTAACAGGTGAAGACATAGTAAATACTGGATTTTATTTGGGACATAAATCTGGATTTACATATAATAATGTTGGAACATGTACAGGGTTTGTTGTACGTGTATTAAGGTATTTAAAAGTAAACATTACATTATGTGATAATGACCCAAATAACTGGAATAGAGACTATTGGGATAGATTCTATTCAGAATCTAATTGGGACGTTCCAGGATCACATGGTTCACCATATGGACCAACTGGATTTAAAACAGCATGTGATAACTTAGTTAATAATAAGCAAGCACAATATATAGGATATGTTGAAGTTAATAATAGTACAGTAAGAGGCGTTCATCTTGCGGATGGAACTTTTATAAGTGGTGGACAAGATGCTATTGATAAATTAGGAATACAAAATGGAGACCTTCTAATAACAGTGCCATCAGGAGCAGGAAGAAATGGACATGTTGCTTTTGCTTATAATGTAGATGGACATGCCAGAACTTTAGGAGCTGGTAGCGCAGGAATTCATATTGGAGACATAGGAAGATATCAGTCAGATAAAGATGGTGATACTTATGTATATCGTTTAGTAGAAGGTGTTATAAGAGAGGATGTTAAGTTAGTAAAAAAAGATAGTAATGGTGAAAATGTAGAAGGTGTTACATTTAGAATTACTAGCGAAAAACTAGAAAGTCCAATAACAGCTACTACAGACGCTAATGGTGAAATCAATTTTTTAGGTGATGATGGATTAGAAATAGGTGAATATACTTTTGAGGAAATTAGTGTTCCTGAAAATATGATAAGACAAGCAGATCCGATAACTCTAGTTGTGGAAAGAGATAGGGAAAACACATTAACAATAACTAACAGATATCAGACAGGAAGAATTGAATTACAAAAATTAGACTTATTAGATGGAAATGTTACTAGAGGAGATGCTACTTTTAAAGATGCAGAATATACTGTATGGGCTAGACAAGATGTAAAACAAGGAAAGAAAACAATTTATACTGCTGGAAGTGAAGTAACAGTAATGATAACAGATTCAGAGGGATATGCATTATCTGAAGAACTTCCTATAGGAGATTATTATGTTAGAGAAACTAAAGCTCCAAAAGGATATGAATTAGATCCTAACGAGTACGATGTTAAAATAGAATACAAAGGACAAGATAGTGAAACTGCTACTATCCCAAGCTTTATTAGTAAAGATCATCCAATAAATGGAAGAGCAAGAGTTTTAAAGTGGGAAGATAAAAATCATGAATCTTCAGAAAAAAGTCCAGCAGAAGGTGCAGTTTTAAGAATGACTTTAATTTCTTCTATTGAAAAAGGAAATCCAATATATTATGATATTATATTAGACGAAAATGGTGAAGGAGAATTTATAGATAAAAAATTCCAAGCAGAACATCCAGATGAAGACTCTACAATTCCATATGGAACATATAAAATAGAAGAAATCGTTGAACCTTCAGGAGAGGCCTTAACAGATTATTATATGCAACCTATAACTTTTGAACTTACTGAAAATAATAAATTATATCCATTTCTAGTAGTTGATGAAGTTACAGATTCATATATAAGAATAGTAAAAAAAGATGAAGTAACAAAGAAAGTTGTTGAAGAGGAAGGCGCTAAATTTAAAATTTGGGATGTAGAAGCAGGAGAATTTGTTCAATTTATGGAACCAATATCTGCAAAACCAATTACTGAACTTGGAACATCAGATAAAGGGTATTTAAATACACCAGATAAATTAAAGGCTGGAAAAACATATGTTGTATATGAAATTGCTGCTCCAGATGGTTATGTTATAAATCCAAAATATGCGTTACCAAGTGATAAGGCAGAATATGGAAAAAAGAATGGATTAGAATTTACTGTAAATAAACCAACTATAGGTTCACCAGTAGAACTTATTTATGACAAAGATGTAGATTTAATATTACAAATAACTATTGAAGATCCAAGACCAATGGTTAAATTAAAAGTTCATAAAACAGGTGAAATGTTTACAAATATTTCTCAAACAAATGCACCTGATTCGTTGGGAGAAAGTGGAGCTCAATTATATGAGCCAGTATTTACTAAAGAAAATTTACCAGGAGTTACATTTAATGTAGTAGCTATGGAAAAAGTTTTAAATCCAAATAAGAGTGGAAACTATGTTGAAGCAGGAACTGTAGTAGATACTTTCACTACAAATAATGATGGAATTGGAACATCTAAAGAGCTTTTCCCAGGAACATATAAAGTTGTTGAAATTGATGCTCCAACAGGAATTGTTATAGATCCAAATGGTGTTACATATACATTAGAAAATGATGGTAAGGAGACACCTGTAAAAGTATATGAAAAAGAATTAACAAATGTAAGACAGAAATTAGGATTAACATTCCCTAAACGTTTTGATGAGGTTAAATTTAAACTTGGAGAGGATTATGATGAAGAACCACAAGCAACATTTGCAGTTTATGCAAATGAAAATATCAAAACAGTAAAAAATAACAAGGAAATTCCTAAAAATGCATTAGTAGATGTAATAACTGTTAAAGGAAATGGAGATGTTACAACTAATATAGATTTACCAGAAGGAAAATACTATGTAAAAGAAGTAGCAGCATCATTCCCATATACTATTAATCCTACACAAATTGATTTTGAATTAAGGTATAATGAAAATAAAACACAAGAATATAATATTTTAAATGGTGAAACATTTACAAATAAAACTGAAACAGCAACAGTAACATTAATTAAAGTTTCTACATCATCAATGCAAAGTGTATTAATTGATGGAGAAAATGTTGATCAAGATAGCATTAAAGAAGAAATGAAAAATATGCTTGAAAAGATTCAAAATATGACAAAAGATGAAGTTAAAGAATACTTTAAAGAAAATGATATAAAAGCTGTTCCAGGAGCAACATATGGAATATACTTAGATGAAGCTTGTACTAAAATGCTAAAAATACAAAATGATGTAACAAAAGAATATGAAGATGCAAAAATAGTTACAGATGAATCTGGTATGATTACTCTTGAAAATATTCCTTTAGGTGAATATTATGTTAAAGAATTAGTAGCTCCAAAAGGATACAAACAATCTACAGAGATTGTTAAAGTAGTATTAACAGCTGAAAATCAAGATGGAACATTATATACAGCTTTAAAAGAAGATAAAGTTGTTGATGGATTCATTAAAAAGACAGATATGTTTGATGGTGACGTAGTACCTAATTGTATATTTACAATCACAGATGAAAATGGAGAAGAGATTTTACGTTCAAAAACATCAGATAAAGGAATAGCATATATTCCAGCAGATGCATTAGAAAATGGTAAAAAATATTTCTTTACAGAAATTGATGCTCCAGAAGAATATGATTTAAATACTACACCTCATCCATTTACAGCTAAAATAAAAGAAGTTGATGGTGAGCTAGTATGGGATGGAGAAATACATAAGGTAGAAAATACTAGAAAACATAAAGAATTAAGAATACTAAAAATTGACGAGAAAACAGGAGAACCACTAGCAGGTTGTGTATTCTCAATTGTTCAATTAGATAAAGATGGAAATGTAAAACTAAATGCTGATGGAACTGTTTCTTATCTAGTAGAAAATGCAGTAACAGATGAAAATGGTGAATATTTAATAGAAAAGGCATATTATGGAACATATAAATTTACTGAAGTTCAAGCTCCAGAAGGATATGAACTAAATGAAAAAGATATGGAAGGATATGTATTTACTATAGATAAAGATTCAGCAGATAGAATAGATTTCATTATAACAAATACAGGAGATATTGCAGTAATTGCTATAGCAGTAGTTGCAGTAGTATGTGTTCTTGGAATAGTATTTGTTATTGTAAGAAATAAAAAAGCTACAAAATAGTAGATAAACTAAAAAGAAGGATTTTATAATCCTTCTTTTTGTTTTTTAATATTTTAGTGTTATTTTACTACCATCTTTAGTTATAAAACCTTCTTCTTGAAGAGATTTTAATTCTCGCATCATTGCACTTCTATCAACACTTAAATAGTCTGCAAGATCAGTATAAGAAAGTGGAATTTTAAAAGATCTAGATAGGCCCCCTTTAGTAAGGGAAGCAAAATAAGATTGTAACTTTTCACGAATTGTACGCTTTGTTAAAAGCTCAATTCGTATATTTTGGCTTATTGTTCTATTTAATATTAGTTTTAATAGATTAGAATTAAGTATTTCATGAAATTTACAACCTCTTGTACATTTTTGTAAAATATCATCATATATAAAATATACAACCTCACATTTTTCACGAGCTACAACAAATAGCTCGTTATTTGTCTTTACAGGGAAGAAGATCTCACCAAATACGTCATCTGCTTTTAATGTTTCAACGATTGTTTTATTTCCATTTATATCATATCTTACTAAATCTGCAAGACCATCTTTTAAAATACATATTTGATTTCTATTTTTTATATAAGTTGTGATTGTTTCATTTTTTACAAATTTTTTTGTTTGAGCTTTTGCACAACTATTTTGTAATTGTTGTGTAAACTCTTGTATGTTAAAGTCGCTATACATATGAATTCCTCCAAATTTATTACATTATACTATAAAATTTTATAAAAATAAATACTACATTTTTGTAATGTAAATGATATAAATTCTAAACCCCTTGATTTTACTTGCTTACAAGATTTGACAAAAAATATTTTTAAGTTTTGTTGCAATTGCAACAGATTTTTAAAACATAGGGAGTATAATATGAGTGTAAATACAAGAGGGAGGAATTGTAATGAAAGTAATAAAAAGAGATGGAAGAGTTGTAGATTATGATAGAGAAAAAATAGCTACAGCAATACAAAAAGCAAATAAAGAAGTAAAGCCAAGAGAAAGAGCTACAAAAGAAGACATAAAGTCAATAATGGAATATATCGAGGAATTAGATAAGAAAAGAATTCTTGTTGAAGATATACAAGATATAATTGAAGAAAAGTTAATGGAATTACAAAAATTTGAACTTGCAAAAAAATATATTGTGTATAGATATACAAGAGCTTTAGTTAGAAAACAAAATACAACAGATGAATCTATTCTTGGATTAATTAGAAATGAAAATAAAGAGCTAGCAGAAGAAAATTCAAATAAAAATACAATGCTTGCTTCAACTCAAAGGGACTATATTGCAGGTGAAGTATCAAGAGATTTAACAAAAAGAATGTTACTTCCTGAAAAAATTACTAAAGCGCATGAAGATGGAGTATTACATTTCCATGATGCAGATTACTTTATTCAACCAATATTTAACTGTTGCTTAATTAACATATCAGATATGTTAGATAATGGTACAGTTATGAATGGAAAGATGATTGAAAGTCCTAAAAGTTTCCAAGTAGCATGTACTGTTACAACTCAAATTATAGCTGCCGTTGCTTCAAATCAATATGGTGGTCAATCAGTAGATTTGAAACATTTAGGAAAATATTTAAGAAAAAGTCATGATAAATTTGAAAAAGAATTAAGAGAACAATATGAAGGAAAATTATCTGATGAGATGATTGAAGAAATTGTAAGTTTAAGAGTTAAATCTGAACTTGCATCTGGTGTTCAAACAATTCAATACCAAATTAATACATTAATGACAACTAATGGTCAATCTCCTTTTGTTACATTATTCCTACACTTAGAAGAAGATGATCCATACATTAAAGAAAATGCAATGATAATTGAAGAAGTACTAAAACAAAGATATAAAGGAATTAAAAATGAAAAAGGTGTATATGTAACACCAGCTTTCCCAAAACTTGTTTACGTACTTGATGAACATAACTGCTTAAAAGGTGGAGAATATGACTATCTTACAAAACTTGCTGTAAAATGTTCAGCAAAAAGAATGTATCCAGATTATATTTCAGCTAAAAAGATGAAAGAAAACTATAAAGGATGTGTATTTAGTCCAATGGGATGCAGAAGTTTCTTATCTCCATGGAAAGATGAAAATGGAAATTATAAATGGGAAGGAAGATTTAATCAAGGTGTTGTTAGTCTTAACCTACCACAAATTGCTATTGTTGCAGATGGTGATGAAGAAAAATTCTGGAAAGAGCTAGATGAAAGATTAGAAATATGTTATGAAGCATTAATGTGTAGACATTATTCTTTACTTGGAACAGCATCAGATATATCTCCAATACATTGGCAGTATGGTGCTATTGCAAGACTTGAAAAAGGCCAAAAAATAGACGAATTACTAAAGGGTGGATATTCTACATTATCTTTAGGATATATAGGTGTATATGAGACTACAAAATTAATGAAAGGTGTATCTCATACAACTAAAGAAGGACATGAATTTGCAATTAAAGTAATGAGAAAATTAAGAGAGACAACTGATAAATGGAAAGAGAAAACTGGTCTTGGATTTGCTCTTTATGGAACACCAGCAGAAAGCTTATGTTACAGATTTGCAAGAATAGATAAACAAAGATTTGGAACAATTGAAGATATTACTGATAAAGGTTATTATACAAATTCATATCATGTTGATGTTAGAGAAAATATCGATGCTTTTGATAAACTTTCATTTGAAAGTGAATTCCAAAATATTTCATCTGGTGGGGCAATTTCATATATTGAAATACCAAACTTAAGAAATAATTTGAAAGCATTAGAAGAAGTTGTAAAATTTATTTATGATAATATCCAATATGCAGAGTTTAATACAAAGTCAGATTATTGTCATGTATGTGGATATGATGGTGAAATAGTAATAAATGATAATAATGAATGGGAATGTCCTCAATGTGGAAATAAAGATCATAACAAGATGAATGTTACAAGAAGAACATGTGGATATTTAGGTGAGAATTTCTGGAATGAAGGAAAAACAAGAGAGATAAAATCTAGAGTTCTTCATCTATAGACTTAAAAGAAAGAGGGATATATATGAGATATGCAAGTGTAAAAAAGTGTGATGTAGCAAATGGTACAGGAATTAGAGTTTCAATATTTGTAAGCGGATGTCATCATCACTGTAAAGGATGCTTTAATACTGATGCATGGGACTTTAATTTTGGTAAAGAGTATAATGAAGAAATAGAAGAATCTATATTAAAAGAGTTAGATAAAAGTTATATTCAAGGTCTATCTTTACTTGGAGGAGAACCACTTGAGTATGTTAACCAAAAAGGATTATTATCTCTTGTAAAAAAAGCTAAAGAAAGACATCCAGAAAAAACAATATGGTGCTATACTGGATATAAATTTGACGATGATGTTATGGGAGATATGTTTGAAAAATGGCCAGAAACAAAAGAATTAGTATCAAATTTTGATATTGTTGTAGATGGCAAATACGATGAAGATTTAAGGGATTTAAATTTAAAATTTAAAGGTTCATCAAATCAGAGAATTATAGATGTCCAAAAAACATTACAAAATAATGAGGTTATACTTGCAGATAATATATAAATAAAAATGTAAAAGAGTGGAGAAGATGGAAAATGTCTTCTTCACTTTTTCTGCATTTATCTGTTGTAAAGTTATTAAAAAATATTGTATAAATGAAAGTTTTATATTAAAATATAAGTATGTTAGGAAATACAGAAGGGTGACTATATGAAAAATAGATTTAAATTTTTATCTTTAATTATGTGTTTATTTATGATTATGCAAGTAGTTTTGCCATGCTTTGATGTAACATATGCAGTTATATCAGATAGTAATACAATACTAATTGCATGTGGAGTAACAATTAAAAATAACACTACTTTAAATCAAGTAGTATCACAATATGGCGCACAGCCAAAAATTACAACAAGTTCTGTTTTTGGTGGTACTGCTACTACTTTTTATAAAGAAGGATATGAGGACTTACTTTATATTGAAACAAATGAAGCAGGAATAGTAATGGCTGCTGGAACTTGTGCTACAGACTTTAAGTCTAATTTGAAGGATTATCATGAACCATTTGATGGAACAGTTCATTTTATGCAAGGATATGTAATAGATGATTGGGATGATGGATCAATAGGAGTACTTGCATACAATAATGCAGTAAAAAATGGTATAGAGCAAAAGAAACTATTAGATAAATGGTATTCTAATCAATATGAATATGAAAAAAATCTATGTCAACATGCAATTCCAATTGTAAATTGCTATTTAACAAGAGACGGAGATTCTCCAATTGAATTTAACAATGAAATATATGATGCTCTTGCAAAAATTGAACAAAATGGAAAAGATTTACAAACTTATGCTGATGAAAACAATAAAACAGATACATATAAAAGAGTAGGATCTGACACTGGATATCTTGCAACATGGGAAGCATTGCCAAATCCGTTTAGAGCAGCAGATGGTGCTAGTGGATTTAGAGCAACAGAAACAAAAAAATATGGATACTTTAAATATCATATAGAGCCTAAAGATACCAATAATTATCTTGCAGAGATAGAAAAATATTATGTTTCAGAAGATCTTATTAAAAAAGGTGGAGAAGAAGTTGCACTTACTCAAGACGAGCAAGAAAAATTAGAAGCTGCCAAAGCAATGTATAAAAAATCTGTAGAAGAATTTAATCAAAGTGGAAATATAGATCATCAAATAGATCCAGTTTATGATAAAACACCACTTGTTGCTGGAAAAATATATGAAAACAGATTAAAAGGTGCTGTAGATTATCTAAATGCAATTAGAATTGCGGCTGGACTTCCAACAGTAAAATATAATGCAACTTTGAGTAATGCTGCACAACATAAATCAGTACTTGTAGTGTATGTAAATAACTTTGCTGGATATACATCAGAAGAACTAAAAAATATGAATGCGCACTATCCTCCAAAGCCAGATGCAGTATCTCAAGAATTTTATAATACAGCAATGAGCAATATGTCTGCTGAAAATCTATACAATGGAGATATAATTTCTAGTATACCTAATGCAATAAATGATGGATATGGAGACCCAATTACTTGTGGACATAGATACAATTTACTTGAACCATATTGGACAGACTTTGGTCTTGGTGAGGCTGGAAGACAAAGTACACATAGATTTAGTGGCCCACAGTCATATACAAATGAAATTGTAGCATGGCCTAGTGATGGAATAACACCGCTTGAAGCATATTCAGGTGGATATTGGACATGTAAATTTTATAAAAACTATCAAGTAACTGATAGCACTACAATAGATGTAAAAAGATTAAATGATAATAAGACATGGAGTTTTAGTGTAAGAACTAAATATGGAGATAATAGATTTCAAGTAAACGGAAATTTACTATCATTTTATAATGCAGATATGACAGGTAAAGAAGGCTTAGTATATGAATTTACAATACATAAATTAAGAAATACTCAAACCAAAACATATACAGATTATACATATAGAACAGTATTTAAATCTATAAGTGGTGCAGATAAAAAAGTGCTTAAATATCCTGATTTAGTAACATTAGATAAAAATGAAGCTGTAATGAATGTAAATGATAAAATAAATTTAAAAACAACATTTAGTGATGATACAACAGAGGTATGTGTTAAATTTGAATCAGATAATGAAGATGTTGCATCTGTAGATCAATATGGAAATGTAACGGCTAATAAGCTAGGAGAAGCAACAATTACAGTTACAACTTTAAATGATAAAAAAGCAACATGTAAAGTTAAAATAATTGATGGTGTTGCAGTAGATAAAACATCTATTACAATGTTTATAGACACAAATGATAGAATTAATGCCATTAATACACAAGGTGAAAAGCTAACATGGAAGTCATCAAATCAAAATGTGGTTTTAGTAGATAGTAATGGAAATATTACAGCAAAAAATACAGGAAGTGCAACAATTACAGTTACAACATCTAAAGGAAAGAGTGTAACAATAAAAGTTAATGTAATCAAGTATTTAAAAGGTGATTTAGACAGAAACGGAATTGTAAATGCAAATGACGCAGCAGTAGCACAGGATTTATATAATGGAACTAGTATAACAGATGAAGACTTACAAATTGGTGATATGGATGGAAATGAAGTACTAAATTCAAATGATGCAGCGTTAATATTTGACGTATATAACTCTGGAAAATAAAGAGAATATTATAAAATATAAAAAATGAAAGGATATATCTATAAAAAATGTATAAAAATGTAAAAAGAATAGTTCTTGTTAGTTGTTTAATAATGATATTAAATGTAATAGTACCTACAATTTATCATGTACAAGCTATAATAAATGATAATTCTATTCTAATTAAAAGTAGTATTATTAATATTACCAAAAACACTAGTATCGAAAGTATTAATAATGCTTATGGACATGAGGCAAACATTATTACGCCAACACCACATGGTGGACATGCATATACATGGTATAAACAAAATTATACTGACTTAATATATATAGAAACAAATGAAAATGAACAAATTGTTTCAGCTGGAATTTGTGCAAATGGTTTTGAATCAACTCTATGTTCATATGAAGATAAAAAAGTAACTACAGATGAATATATGCAAGGTGCTATAATAGATAGAAGACAAAATGGCATAGAAGGATGTATTGTTTATAATAAAGATAGAGTTAATGCTAAAAAATATATAGAAGAATATATGAAATCACCAACAAGTTATGATAAATATTTAAGTAAGCATTCTATAGCAATTGTAAACCAATATCTTATAAGCCGTGGAGCTGTTGAAGTTATTTTTGATGAAGAACTATATGATAAAGTTCAAAGAATAGAAGATTTAGGACTAGACATAAGAGAATATGTTAAACTTAATGATAAGGAAGGAAAATACATAGAAACACAACGAGATTCTGGATATGATTCACTTTATGAAGCTTTACCAAATCCTATTAGACTTGCTGCTACTGCACATAGATTTAATTCAAGTGAAGAGTGTAAATATTTATATATGAGGTATCATATAAAAGATCCAAAAGGATCTGCAGATGGAGCAAGTATACGTTCTATATATCTTTCAAAAGATGTAGTTTGCGATGATAACGAAAAAGTAGAGCTTACAAGTGATGAGAAAGAAAAATATAATAATTCTAAAAAAATATATAAAGATTCACTTAATATATTTAACGATGGAATTACTAGTTATTTAAAAAAGAACTATAATTATCAAAGTTTACCACTTATAGCAGGTGAAATTTATGAAAATAAATTAATTGGTGCTACTAAGTATCTTAATGCAATAAGAGCTGGAGCTGGTCTTCCTGAAATTGAATATGATAAAAGTCTTTCAGAATATGCGCAACATAAATCTGTTTTGACAGTATATATGACACAAAATAAAATTCCAGTATCAGATGCGCATCGTCCTCAAAAACCTGATGGAGTTGATGATGATTTTTATAATAAAGCTATGAGTGGAATGGATGGAGAAAATTTATATCAAGGTTCAATAATAACATCTATTTCAAATGCATTAAATGATAGTGCAGGAGACGCCATAACTTGTGGACATAGATATAATTTGTTAAATCCAACTTGGAAATATATAGGTATAGGAAGTGCAGAAAATCAATCATGTCATAAGTTTTCTGGATATCAATATTGGAGTGGCAACGCTGTTGCATGGCCAAATATTGGTGTAACTCCAACAGAATCTTTTACTGGTGGATATTGGTCATGCAAAATGTATAATTTTTCTACAACATCTAATACAACAATAGAGGTATTAAGGCTTAATGATAGAAAAAAATGGAATTTTAGTAATAGAACAACAATTGGAAATAATAAATTGTATGTAGAAGATAAATATATATCTTTTTATAATGCAGATTTAGCATGCAAAGATGGATATGTATATCAAATTACAATTCATAATATAGATAAGGGAAATGGAAATATAGGGGATTATACGTATAGATCTGTATTTAAATCTTTAGAAAAAGAAGAAACTATTATATACCCAGAGTACATAGATATAGACAAGAGCAACATTACTATTTTTGTTGATGAAAAAGAGCAAATAACACCAAGCTTTCAAAATGGAGCAACAGAAATTGCAACAGATTGGAGCTCTTCAAATGAATCTATAGTTGAAGTTTCTCAGTATGGAATTATAACCGCTAAGAAGAATGGGGAAGCAACAATCACAGTAACAACTTTAAATGGTAAAAAAGCAACATGTAAAGTGAAAGTCATTGGTGGGGTATCGGTAGATAAAACATCTATTACAATGTTTATAAATACAAATGATAGAATTAATGCTATTACTACACAAGGTGAAAAGCTAACATGGAAGTCATCAAATCAAAATGTGGTTTTAGTAGATAGTAATGGAAATATTACAGCAAAAAATACAGGAAGTGCAACAATTACAGTTACAACATCTAAAGGAAAGAGTGTAACAATAAAAGTTAATGTAATCAAGTATTTAAAAGGTGATTTAGACAGAAACGGAATTGTAAATGCAAATGACGCAGCAGTAGCACAGGATTTATATAATGGAACTAGTATAACAGATGAAGACTTACAAATTGGTGATATGGATGGAAATGAAGTACTAAATTCAAATGATGCAGCGTTAATATTTGATGTATATAACTCTGGACAATAAATACAAAATATGAGTGGAGGTTCCACTCATATTTTTTGTGAATTGATATACTTATTAATTGATAAATTTCATCCTTTGATATATAATAGAAAATGGTGAAAAAGGGGAGGTAAAAATGAATATATATCCAAAAACATGTAGAAATTTTGAAGGATTAGATAAGATATTAAAATATGTAGAAAAATATAATGGAATTGAATTACAGTTTTTTGATGAGCAAGGACCTATGAGTCGTTTTGAGATTGAAAGTGTTATAGACAAGCTGGTTCAAAAAGTACCAACAATAAAAGAGATAACTATTCATCCACCACTTAATCTTTATGATATAGAGTATGTCATATCTAAAGATATAAATATAATTAAGGAGCAGTTTGAACTCCTTGTAAAACTTACAAGAAAATATAATTTAAAAATTAATATTGTATATCATACAATGTTAAATATTGAGGGACATAAAGCATTAACTATAGATAAAATAAAAGAGTGCTTAAAAATATTAGAAGGAGAAAATGTTACTGTATGTATTGAAAACATTTTCATGTTTTTTGAAAAGAAATGTAGTGCTTATGAGCTTGCAGCATATATAGATCATCCAAACCTTAAAGTTTGTTTTGATCTTTGCCATCTATATTGTAGAGCACATATAGATAAAATGGATGTAAGAGAGTATGCAAAAAAATACTTAGATAAAGAGTTATGCAAAAAATATACATATCAAATACATTTCTCATATACAGCAGATAATGATGGCTATATAAATAAATATACACATGGAAGAAGACACCTAAGCATTGATGACTTAAGGGAAGATGTAAAACTTTTAAATGAATATAATATTTCAAATTGTAACTATATAACCGAGGTGTCTGAAGAAGATTATTCATCAAGAAAAGATCAATTAGAAGAGTTAGATATGTTAGAGAAGGTTTTAAACGAGGAGTAATGTAATGGATTTTAATAAATTTGAAAAGATATTTGATGATTATGTAAATAGATACATAGAGAAAGCAAAAGAAGAAAATAATGAAGCTAAAATTCTAAATCTTACTAATAAAAAGATACATTCATATAAAGTAAGGGATAATATTTTAAAAATTGCAAGTTTAGAGAATTTAAAAGTCAATATGTTTATTGTGGAATTTATTGGGTTATTTCATGATATAGGAAGATTTTATCAATATGATAAATATGAAACATTTAATGATTCTAAATCTGAAGATCACGCAAAGCTTAGTATAAAAGTTTTAGAAGACGAAGGAATAATAAAGCTTATAGATTATGAAGATAGACCATATGTTGTAGATGCAATACTTATGCATAATAAAAAAGATTTACCAAAAGATTTAGATAGAAAAATGTATTTATATTCTGCTTTAATAAGAGATGCAGATAAACTTGATGGCTTTAGAACTATAACAGTGTATGAAAGAGAGAATAAGAATCTTGCATATTTTAAAAATAAATCAGATGAACCTACAATATCAGATGAGATATATAATAATATAATTAGTCATAAATCTGTTTGTAAAGATAATTTAGAAACTATACTTGAATGCCAAATAACAACAGTAGGGTATATAACCTCAGATATTAATTTTAATGCAACATTAAAGCTTGTAAAAGAAAATAATTATGTTGATAAAATGTTTGAGATGATACAAGAAACAGAAAGATCAAAAAATATATATAATTTCGTAAATACATATATAGAAAACAGATTAAGTAGTGCTAATAAAAAATAAGTATATGTTGTTTATTGATATAAAAAAAGACCATATTTAAGTATATGGTCTTTTAATAAATTTAATTATTATTTTTCTTTTCGTTTTCTAGTATTTTTTCTATTTCTTTAAATCTTTTTACTTTTGCTGTAGTTGTTTTTATCATTTCTTCATCTGTTAAGAATAATTTCTTTATGTATTTATATGTTGGAAGAGTAGTATTTATTTTTTTAATATCATTCCAAACAATATCATGTAACTGATCATATGAGATATTATTCATTTCTTTTTCAACATAATCTTTATTATATTGAACCTCAACAGATACAACTAAATCGTCATCTTTTGGATATCCAAATACCATTGATTCGGCTACATATGGTAGATTATTAATTAATGCTTCAAGTTCTTCAGGGAAGATGTTCTTACCATTTTTTAGAACTATAACAGTTTTTTTCCTTCCATTAATTACTAAATAACCATCTTTATTTATATATCCAAGATCTCCAGTATAGAACCAGCCATCTTTTAATACCTCGTTTGTTGCTTCTTCATTTTCAAAGTAGCCAAGCATTACATTATCACCTTTAGCTTTTATTTCTCCGATTCCTTTTTCGTCTGGATTATCTATTTCAATTTCCACACCATGCATAGGAACGCCAACTGTACCTGGAGCAATATGTCTTGTATTTTCTGATGCAAGTACAGGAGATGTTTCAGTTAGACCATAACCTTGAATTACAGTTACACCAAAAGTTCTAAATCCTTTTGCTACATCTTTATCTAGTGCAGCGGCTCCGCTTACAACAAATCTAACGTGTCCACCTAACTGGTCAAGTATAACTTTAAATAATTTTCTACGAATGTCTATATGCATTTTATATAGTCCATTAGATATTTTTCCAACAGTATTTATTAATTTTTCTTTTCCTTGTTTTTTTACTTCTTGCATTATTTTTTTATACATAGATTCAATAATTAAAGGTACACAAACAAATACAGATACTTTATATTCTACTAAATTCTTTTGTATGTATTTTAACCCGTCACAAAAAGTTGTACAAACACCATTATGTAAGAATAGTAATAATGCTGTAGAACCAAATGTATGATGAAAAGGCAAGAAAGCAAGAGATACATCCGAATCTAAAAACTCTATCATACAATCCATCTGATAAATGTTAGATAGTATATTATCTTGAGACAACATTACTCCTTTTGAAAGAGCAGTTGTTCCTGATGTAAATAATATAACTGCCATTGATTTTGGATCTATTGTATATTCAAAGACATCTTTTTTACCATCAGATAATTCTTTTTTACCAATAGCTATAACATCATCAATTGTTTTATATCCATTTTCATTTTTTCTCATACAGATGAATTCTTTAATGTTTGAATTTCCCTTTTCTTTGACATCATTCATTATGTCTATATACTTATCATCAAACACAATGCAATCTGCACTGCTACGAGAAATTAAAGATTCAATTTCATCTTGTTTAAGTCCTTTATCTAATGGAACTGATATTCCAACAGAAGAGAGTACAGTTAGATATGTAAGTCCCCATTCATAACTGTTTTTCCCTATAATTGCAATTCTTTTTCCTTTAAGTCCTAGAGAAATAAGTCCTTGACCAAAGCTATCTACATCATCCTTTAGCCTATTATATGATATATATTTATATTTAGGATTTTTTTCAATTTTTTCTTTAATTATAAAAGCATTTTTTTCTCCATATTTTTTAGCACTATCTTCTAAAAGCTCTCTAAATGAGTTAAGCTTTTTAGCACTTTTATATATTATTTCTTCATTTTTCAAGTCGGTTTCCCCCTTATTATCTTATGATTGTATTATACTATTATTTAAACGATTTTGTCAATTGAATGGTTGGTCAGTATCATATTTATACAAATAAAGAACTATATAATATATAATTAACTTGTAATATATATTCTCATATGATAAAATTTCTAAAAGAAAAACGGAGGGTAAAAAATGAATATTGAATATGAAGTAAGAGTACTAGAAATAGATAAAGAGGAGCTTAGAGCTAAACTTGACTCATATGGAGCTATCTTTATGGGAGAATTTAATCAAAAAAGATATGTATATAATACTATTCCAAAAGAAGATGGAAAATGGTTAAGACTAAGAACTAACGGAGAAAATACTACACTTACATATAAATCTGTAGAAAAGAATTCTATTGATGGTACAAAGGAGATTGAAGTAAAGGTTAGTGATTTTAAAAAGACACATGAACTATTAGAGGCATCAGGATTTAAGTCTAAAAGTTATCAAGAAAATAAAAGAATACAATATGTTTTAGATGGCGTTGAGATAGATATAGATTCATGGCCTATGATTCCAACTTATGTTGAGATAGAAGGGAAAAATGAAGAAAGTGTAAATAAGATAATAGATAAATTAGAACTAAATAAAGAAAAAGTAACTGCTTTAGATGTTCAAAGTGTCTATGAAAAAATATATGGTATAGATATATCTAAAGTCCATGTTCTTAAATTTTAGGAGGTAGAAATGGAATATAGAGATTGTTTAAAGAAAGTTAGTCCATATGTTCCTGGTAAATCAGAAGAAGAAATAAAAGAGTTATATTGTTTAAATGAGGTATATAAGCTTGCATCAAATGAAAATCCATATGGACCAACACAAAAAATTAAAGAGGCAACTGACAAATTATTATATAGTTTGTATCCAGATAATTATGTAACTAATTTAAGAAATATGTTATCTAAAAAGTATGATTTAGATAAGGATATGTTTCTATTTGGTAATGGTTCAGTAGAAATTATACAAATGTTATCAAGGATTATGCTAGATCAAGGAGATAATATAATAACTGAATTACCATCTTTTTCTAGTTATTTTTCAGAGGCAAAAATCCAGGATTCACAAATAAAAACTATAAATTTTAATGATAAATATTCATTTTGTTTAAGTGAAATGATAAGCTTAATAGATAACAACACAAAAATGATATATATAACTAATCCCAATAATCCATTAGGCACAATAATATCTAAAGATGAAATGTTAGATTTTCTTAAACTAGTACCAAGTGATATTTTAGTAGTTGTAGATGAAGCATATGGAGAGTTTGTAAGAGATAATAAGTTTGAAAGCGCTATAAATTATATAAAGGAATATAGTAATGTGTGCGTATTAAAAACATTTTCAAAAGCATATGGTCTTGCTGCATTAAGAATAGGATATATAGTAGCAGACAAATCTGTAATTAATGAACTAGAAAAAGTAAGAGTTCCATTTAATGTTTCTACTATATCTCAAAATATTGCGCAAATTGCATTGCAAGACGAGGAACATATGAAATATGCTGTAAAACAAATACATGACTCTATAGATTATATGTATGATGAGCTAGAAAAAAGAGGTATTGAATATATAAAAACGCAAGCAAATTTTATTATGATCAATACTAAAATGGATTCTAAAAAAGTAGTGCAAGAACTAATAAGGAGAGGATATATAGTAAGAGATGGCTTCCCTCTTATGGATACATGGATTAGAGTATCTATAGGAACACTAGAGCAAATGAAAGGCTTTACTAAAAAACTTTGTGAGGTGATTTTATGAAAATAGGATATCTTGGACCAAAAGGATCATATTCGTATGAGGCTGCAAGCCAATATAAAAATGAAAATGATAATATAATAGAATTTGACACAATTTCTAAAGTTGTAAATGAGCTTGAGGACAGAAAAATAGATAAGTGTATTGTACCTATAGAAAACGCTATTCAAGGTAGTGTTATAGATACTATGGATTCTATATTAAAATATGACGATGTATATATAATAGATGAGATAATACTAGATATTAAACATTCTTTTATGTCTAAAACAAAAGATGGTAAAATAGCAAAGATTTATTCACACCCTCAAGCGCTTGCACAATGTAGTGAATATTTAGATGAGTATTATCCAGATGTTAAACAAGTCCCCGTGTCTAGTACATCATATGCTGCGTGTTTAGCAGAAAAAGAAAGTGATACAGCATGCATTTGTAATTCTATTTGTAAAGATTTATATAAGTTGGAAGTATTAAGTGAGAATATACAAAATATTAAAGACAATCAAACTAAATTTATAGTTCTTTCAAAAGAAAAGAACAAAAGACCAACACAAAAAACAAGTGTAATTTTTTCTACAAAAGATGAGCCAGGTGCTTTATATAAAATACTTGGACTATTTTCTTTAGGCGAGATAAATCTAACAAAAATTGAATCTAGACCTGCTAAAACTAAACTTGGAGAATACATGTTTTTTGTAGATATCGTGGGAGATGAAAAAGATATAAAAATATCATCTATATTAAATGACATATCAAAGCATTGTAATGAATTTAGAATAATAGGTTCATATTAGATAAACATAATATTTTATTTTAAATTTAACATAAAAACATATTGCCAAATCGTGTACAAAGATATATAATTTATGTGTAAAGGAATGGAATATGTATGGAAAAGAAAAATAAAACAAAAAAAGTAGAAAATAAACAACCAAAAAAGAAAATGAATTTTTTTACTAAATTCTTAATATATACTGTTGTATTCATTGCACTTTTTGTAGGAACAATATGGGGAACAAAGTATTATTTTTATGATAGTGACTATGCAGTAAAAAAGACAGATTTATCTGAAATTTCTATAGATAAAATAAAACTTGGAATGAATTATAGTGAGATTGATGTTTCAAAATATAAAGAAACAAATACTACAGTAGATAATTGTAACTATAATTTTGAAGAAATAAGTATAAAAACTAATTCTAAAGGTGAAATCACAGAGATTATTGCACCATATAATAAGGTTACAGTATCTCTTGGAAATGACGCAGAAAGAGCATCAAAAATAAATGATGTTTGGAAAGCTTTAGGATCAAATTACGATAATGAGATATATAAACCAAAAGAAAATAACTATTGGAAAATAACAAGATATTTTGATACAGAAAATAAAATATATCTAGGAATCATATATTCTAGGTATAATAATGAAATACAAAAAATAATTTTATCTAATCATAAAATTGAGGACTAAATATACCTATTTTAGGTATATTTTTTCTTGTGTTTTTCGAAAAAGTATGGTATATTAAGGTACGTAAAAAGGAGGTATGATAGTTATGAATAATTATTATGACGTAATTGTAGTAGGTGCTGGGCCTAGTGCTGTATTTTTAGGCTATGAAATGATTAAGAAAAACAGCAGTAAAAAGGTGCTTATTATAGAACAAGGAAAGAGTGTAGATAAGAGAAGTTGTCCTATAGAAAAGACTGGAAAATGTATACATTGTAAACCAATGTGCAATATAACATGTGGCTTTTCTGGAGCTGGAGCTTTTTCTGATGGAAAGTTATCTTTATATAATAAAGATGATGATGAGCTTCATGTTGGTGGAATTTTACATGAGTATATTGGTGTAGAAGAAACAAAGAAATTAATAGACTATACTGATGATATATATTTAAAATTTGGTGCTGATACTCATCTTGAAGGAACAGAATACAAGAAAGAAGTAAAGGCATTATGTGCTAAAGCAAAAAAAGAGAATGTTACACTAATAGATATACCAATAAGGCATTTAGGCACAGAAAAAAGCCATGAACTTTATTTAAAGATACAAAATTACCTTTTAGAAAATGGTATTGAAATTAAATTTGAAACAGCGGTTAAAGACCTTATAGTTGAAAATAATACTATAAAGGGTGTAAAAATCCAAAAATCCATGGACTATATATCTGGTAAGGATGAGTGTGAAGAGTTATATGCTTCAAAAGTTGTTCTTGCTGTTGGACGAAAGGGCGCAAATTGGCTAGTAGATATGTGTGATAAACACAACATTCAAACAACAAGCGGAACTGTAGATATAGGTATTAGATATGAACTTCCAGATAGTGTAATGAAAGAAGTAAATAAATATATGTATGAAGCAAAGTTTATCGGAAGGATAGGAAGATATAAAGATAAAGTTAGAACTTTCTGTCAAAATCCTAGTGGATTTGTTTCAACGGAAGTTTATGATCATAACATTACTTTAGTTAATGGACATTCATATAAAGATAGAAAAAGTACAAATACAAATCTTGCAATACTTGTATCTCATAACTTCAATTATCCATTTAATAAGCCAATAGAATATGGTAGAAATATAGCTACTAATTTAAATGCAATTGGAAATGGAAATATTGTTGTACAAAGACTTGGAGATATATACAGAGGAAAGAGAACTTGGCAAGAAGAATTAGATAATAATTCAGTTGTACCAACACTTAAAAGTGCTACTCCGGGAGATTTAACATTTGCTCTTGGATATAGAACTATGACAAATATACTAGATTTCATTCAAACAATAGATAAGATTGTTGAAGGATTTGGAGCGCCAGATAATTTGTTATATGGTCCAGAAATAAAGTTTTATAGTAATAAGGTAAAAATTACAAATGACTTTGAAACTAGTATAAAAGGATTATATTCTATAGGTGATGGTGGCGGTATGACCCGTGGACTTATGATGGCATCATGCTCAGGAATACAAATGGCAAGAATTATAGAGGAGAAAAAGTAATATGATGGATGTACAAGTAGGAAAAAAATATCAACATTTTAAAGGACATATAGTTGAGGTTATTGCAATAGGTACTAATACAGAAACAATGGAGGAAATGGTTGTATATAGACATTTAGCTCAAGATAGAATCTGGATTAGACCCCTTGAAATGTTTGCAGATACTACAGAGGACGTAAGTACAAGAAAAGACAATGTAACAGGTCAAAAAACAAGATTTGTTATATACAATGGGTAAGATTAAAAAATCTTACCTTTTACATTTTTTAGTTAGGAGGAAAAAAGTATGAAGATAATAATGGCAACAAATAATGCTGGAAAAATTAAAGAATTAAAAGAAATGTTAGAAGACTATGAAGTTATATCTCAAAAAGAAGCTGGAATAGAAGATTTAAATGTAGATGAAAATGGAATGACTTTTGAGGAAAATGCAATAATAAAAGCAAAATCTATTAAAGATTTAATAAAAGATGATTCAATAATTATTGCAGAAGATACAGGAATATGTATTGAATGCTTAGGAGGATATCCTGGTGTAAAGAGTAAGAGAGCACCTGGTGAAGAACTCGGAAGAGAAGTAAATGATTTTGAAAGAAATGATTTTTATATAAAAAAGGTTGGAGAAAATAATAATAGAACTATTATTTGGCAAACAGCAGTAGCACTAATTGAAAAAGATGGAAGTGTTAGAACTTTCATTGGAGAAGTAAAAGGAGAAATTCCTAAGGTTCAAAGAGGTGAAGAAGGATTTGGATTTGATCCTATATTTTTCATACCAGAAGAAAATAAAACATTAGCTCAAATGAATTTTGAAGAAAAGTCAAACTATAGCGCAAGAAAAAGAGCAATTGAAAAGTTAGTGAAATATTTAAGAGAAAAAAATAAATAAATTTGTAAAATTGTTTTGCATTTTTTCTCTTTATGGTATACTAAAAATGATATGATATGGAGGATATGTATGAATAATAAAAAAGGTTTATCAAAAATAGCTTTAATTTTAATAATTGTAATTATATTAGTAGTAATTGCTGTTGGAACTGTTGTAACTATAACATTGATACAAAAAAATAATAAACCACCTGTAGAGGTAGAACTATATGAGGAGTATGCAGAAGGTGAAGGCTTTATAAATGATGAGGATTTAGTAAAGGATAAATACACACCTCTTGCAAGTGGTCTAAAAGAATATAAGAATGATGAGCTAGGAATTAGATTTGGATATATTGATGGCTTGAGTACACCAGAAGATGAACAATTAGAAGATGGTACTTATATTTCTACAATGGAGGACGAGAAAACTGGTACAGTTGTTGAGTTAAGAGTAGGAAAAATAGATGTATCTCAAACAGATATTGATCATGTTCAAAAGCAAAAAGAGTCTTTAACTAAAGAGCTAATTAAGGCCGAAACAAAAGTGGTTATAGAAGAAGTTGATGGAAAAGAAGTTGAAAAGACAATTGTTCCAGAAAAAGTATCAGATATAACTGCGACTAATTCATTATTTGCAAATCAACTTGCAGTAAGACTTGGTTATACAGAAAAAGGAAAACAAGCAACTAGAATTCTTACAATAAAGAACAACTATGTTTTCTCGTTAACATACAAAGCAGAAAAAGATAAATATAGTACAGTAGAAGAAAATAAAGTATTTAATAGTTTTGAATTTATATCTAAAATCGATGAGGTTGAAAAGAGTGAACTTAACACTGTAACAATTAATGACAAAGAATATACTCTACCTATTAAACAAACACAAATGGATGGTCTTGTTATAGATAGTAAATATTCTGTACAAAAAATCCAACCAAACTATTTTACAATTGTATCATTATATGAACTACAAGATCCAAAATATAGTGCATATGTATACAATGCAAAAGCAAGTATGAGTGAAATAGGGGACGGATACGTAACAGCTATATCTACAGATATTAATAGAGGAGGAAACATTAAGATATATAAAGGTATAGAAATTGGTACTTCATATAAAAACGTAAAAGATTTACTTGGAAGTCCATCAAGACAATATATATCTGAAGATGATTCTACTTTAACAAACATTTATCAAATAGAAGATATTACTATACAATTGAAATTTAGAAATGATGATATGTCTAAACCAGATGATTCATCTAAAGTTGTTTCAATTCTTGTAAAAGTTGCAAGATAAAAAAATATAAATTAATATTAAAGAAGAATATGATTTTACAGTCATATTCTTCTTTTTTCTGTAGTATTATGATATAATCAAGACGAGGTAAAATTATGGAAAAGATAGCAATAATATCAGATGTGCATGGAAATTATACAGCACTACAAGAAGTTTTAAATGATATAGAAAAAAGAGGAATAAAAAGAATTTTTTGCTTAGGCGATATGCTTGTTAAATGCTCAAGTCCTAAAAAATGTGTAGAAACAATACTTAATAGATGTGAGGTTGTTCTTATGGGAAATTGCGAGTCTAGAGCAACAATTACTCAACTTACAGATGAACATGCTTGGAATGGAAATATGTTATCTAAAGAGCTCTTTGATAAAGTAAGTAAATTACCACTTTCATATGACTTTTATATCAGCGGTTTAAGAGTAAGACTAATGCACGCATCTCCATTTTCAATACATGAAAAATCATATTATTGGGATATGACAGAAGGCTTTGATAAAAGAGCTATAAAGATGTTTGAAAATACAGAGTATCTAAATAATATAGGTCAAGATACACCAGATGTTGTAATATTTGGGCATATACATAGACCGTTTGCATATAGATCAAGACCTAATAAAAAATTACTAATAAATCCAGGAGCTGTTTCAAATACAAGCGAAATAATAAATATTAATGGGAAAGACTATACTTATGGTTCGTATATTATTTTAGAGGGAGAATTTAATTCTAAAGAGATTAGTTCTTTTTCATATGAGTTTGTAAAATTTTCATATGATAATGAAAAAGAAGCAAGAAATATTTTAGAAACAGATATGCCAAATAAAGAGGCTTCTGCAGAAGAGATACTTACAGGAAAATATTTCGATAGGAAAAAATTAAATCAGGAGGCAGCAGCACAGTGGAAAAAATAGCAATTATTTCAGACATTCATGGATGTACAATTACATTAAATAAGGTTTTAGAAGATATAAAATGTAAAGGAATAAAAAGAATTTTCTGTTTAGGAGATTTGGTTGCAAAAGGAACTGAACCTAAAAGATCTATTGAACTAATTAGAGAAAATTGTGAAATAGTAATAAAAGGAAATTGTGATGATGTTATATCAAATTATCCTGAAACAGAGGAACATCTATGGAATAAAGAAAAGATAGGAAAAGAAAATGTAGATTACTTAAATAGTCTACCACTTTCATATGATTTTTACATGAGTGGATTAAAGATAAGACTTATTCATGCAACTTCTAATTCACTATATAGTTCTATTAATTACTATGATATAGATGAAAGTATGTTAAATAAGATAGAAGATTTGTTTAAAAATAGTGAAGAGTTTAAAAATCAAGGAAAAAAAGAACCAGATATAGTAATTTTTGGACATATTCATTCTCCATTTGTATATAGACTAAATAATAAAATTGCAATTAATTCTAGTAGTGTATCTAATGCTTGTGATATCATAGAAAAAGATGGTAAAAAATATATGTATACATCATACTTAATTATTGGTGGTGATTATGATAAAAAAGAACAAAGTACAATATCATTTAAGTATGTAAAGATCCCATATGATTATGAAAAAGAAATAGAAGCGTTACAAAAATCAGATATGCCAAATAAAGAAATGGCAATTGAGGAGATAAAAACAGGAGTATATGTAAAAAGATAGGGGAATTTGATATGGAAAATAAATATAAATTAGTTATAAATTCGGCAATAAAAATATTAAATAGTTTTATTATGTTTTTTGGATTATGCTTTGCAATAGTTGTATATTTAAATGTTAAAATAAATATATCTAAAATATGGAATATATGCTTTTTAATACCAATGCTTGTTTTAGCTCTTGCAAGTGTTATACAGCTTGTTATATGCTTTTGGCGTGTGGGAAAAATAAATGGTAGTGAAGAAAGAGTAGCAAAGAGAAAATCTTGTTTGATATTTTCATCATGTATAACTTTTTTTGTATTTTTATCTAACTTTATTTCATATATTATTTTTTCTATTATTATTTTATAAAAAATAAAAAAGTAAAGGGAGGTTATAAAAACCTCCTTTTACGATACAACATAAGTATATAGGTATTAAAAAAGCCATTTTCCTATATACATTTATAGTATAACACGATTATTATAATTTTACAATACAAATAGCTTAAGATTTATCTTAAGCTATTACTAAATAAACATTTAGCTTGGATTACGAAGTAGCCTTTTCAAGAATTATCTCTAGGGCGCCTTAGAATCGCTATTTTCAAAAAGTAAAAGGAGGTTTTTATAACCTCCTTTTACGTCATACTACAAAGATATATAGGTCTATAAAAACCCATTCCCTATATATCAATTATAGTATAACATAAATTAGATGTATTTTCAATATAAAATAGCTTAAGATTTCTCTTAAGCTATTACTAAATAAACATTTAGCTTGGACTACGAAGCAGCCTTTTCAAGAATTATCTCTAGGGCGCCTTAGAATCGATTTTTATAATGCATAAACATTGAGTCTAAACCTTGTTAATTTAATTAAAATCTAGTTAAAATAGTTTCTAATTCTGTTGAGTGCATTTTTGGTTATCCACTCAAAATGCTGAGAATTAACATCGTCTGGCAAATCTTCTATGAAATCATCTAAAGATTTCCAGATTTCATTAACAATTACTAAGATTCCTTCGCATGGGTTTGCGTCAGAATCATTTTTGTAGTATGTCATTTTTATTCCTCCAAGTTCTGATTCTAACGCAAGTATATGCTAGTTTGTATATTAATTGTTCTAGATATTTCTTAAAAATTATTTTATAAAATATAAAACATATAACTTAACTATATTATATCACAATTTACATAAAATTTAAAGCTTTGGATTATTTCATGAAAAATATTGAAATATAATTTAATTTGTATATAAAAAAGTAGAAGGAGATTATAAAAATCTCCTTCTATGATACATAAAAGATATATAGGTCTATAAAATCCCATTTCCCATATATCAATTATGTTATAGCATAAATATAACTAATTTTCAACATAAGTGACACATGTATAAAAAAGTAAAGTGACACATATATAAAAAAGTAAAAGAAGATTATAAAATCTCCTTTTACGATACAACATAAGTATATAGGTATTTAAAAAGCCATTTTTCTATATACATTTATAGTATAACATTGTTTTGCTAAATCTTCAACATAAATATCTAATTGGTTTTCTTAAGATTATACATAAACATTAAAATTACATATTAATTATAATATTTATCATAGTTTTTATCATAGTTGACAATAAAAAATAATTATTGTATAATATAACCAGTTGAAAGGAGTAGAATAAAAATGAATAAACAAATAAAAATAAACACATTAGCACATCATCATATTTATTCTATGTCTGCGTTATAATTTTAAAAATAACTCAGGCATAGTTTGTTGTGCCTGATGTGTGATATAACTTACACGTAAGGCCAAAAACTTACGTGTTTTTTTATTATTATTAAAATATTGTAATAAAAAAATATTAATTATAAATTAAGATTGAAGGAGAGATAGAAATGGAAGAAATAAAAAGAGTTGAACCAAGAACATTAAGTGGATTTATGGAACTATTACCACAAGATCAAATAAAATTTAACGAAATGTTACAAACAATAAGAAAAACATATGAATTATATGGATTTTTACCACAAGAAACACCAATAATAGAAGCGTCAGAAGTATTACTTGCAAAAGCTGGAGGAGAAACAGAAAAGCAAATTTATTCTTTTAAAAAAGGAGATAAAGATTTAAGTCTTCGTTTTGATTTAACAGTACCTCTTGCAAAATATGTAGCAGAATATTATAATGATTTAACTTTCCCATATAGAAGATATCAAATTGGTAAAGTATTTAGAGGTGAAAGAGCACAAAAAGGAAGATATAGAGAATTTTATCAATGTGATATAGATATAATTGGAGATGGAAAATTAAGTATAATAAATGATGCAGAAATACCAAGTATAATATATACAACATTTAAAAACTTAGGATTTTCTAATTTTGTTATTAAAATAAATAATAGAAAGATACTAAATGGTCTATTTGATGAGCTAGATATTGCTGAAAAAATGACAGATATATTAATAATTATAGATAAACTTGAAAAAATAGGTATGGAAGCAGTAAAGGAAGAATTATCTAAATTAGGATTAGACAACGATAAGATAGAAAAAATAGAAGAGTTTTTAAATATTTCTGGAACAACAGATGAAAAAATAGTAAAACTTAATGAATTAAACTTTAATAGTGAAATATTTAAAAAAGGATTAGAGGAGCTAACAGAAGTAATAAAATATGTTAGATTATTTAAAGTAGATGAAGAAAACTTTGTAATAGATTTAACAATTGCAAGAGGACTAGACTATTATACAGGAACAGTATATGAGACAAATTTAAAAGGATATGAGTCAATAGGCAGTGTTTGTTCTGGAGGAAGATATGAAAATCTTGCAGGTTATTATACTAAAAAGGATTTACCAGGAGTGGGGATTTCAATAGGACTTACAAGACTTTTCTATAACTTAAAGGAATTAGGACTTCTTGCAACTAAACAAAAATCTATTTCAAAAATAGATATAATAACAATGGGTGTAGGAGTAGAAAATGCCGTTGAAATATCTAATGTATTAAGAGACAATAATATACCAAATGAGATATATAAAGAAGATTCTAAAACTAAAGCAAAATTTAGTTATGCAAATAATCTTGAAATTCCATATGTAATTGTAATTGGAGAAGAAGAGCTACAAACTAAAAAATATACTCTTAAAAATATGGTTACAGGAGAGCAAGAAATGTTAACAATAAATGACATTATATCAAGAATAAAATAATTAATATAAGAGCTAGTAGATATTATCTATTAACTCTTTTTTATATATTAGTTTATGTAAAATTGTAGCGAAAATAATAGTAAAATATAGCTATTTGCATAAGCTATTGACAAAATTAGTACAAGTGTGCTAAAATTAGTACAGTTGTATAAAAAGGAGAAAAAATTATGTTTCGAATGTCTTTTTATAAAAAGAATCCATCAGAAAAGATTAAAGAAGCAACTTTAGAGCTACTTGCAACAAATGGATATGATGATATTTCTATGAGAAAGATAGCTAAAGAGGCAGATGTAGCACTTGGACAATTAACTTACTACTATAAATCAAAGAATTCTTTAATTATTTCTGTTGTTAAGGAAACACTTGAAGCTTTTTATTATGAATTTGAAGATAAGATTATGAAAAGTGACAGTAAATTGGATGATATAGTAAAAGATGTTGGACTTATTATTAATGAAGATACAAATATTGATTCATTATTAATAACTATAATATCTCAATCAAAATTTAACAAAAAATTAAAGCAGATTTTAAGTGAATTTTGGGAGAAGATAATATCACTTATTACAAAGTGTTATAAGGATGAGATTAAAGATATAACAGATGAAGAAGCAAATCTTAAAGCAAGATTTTTAATAGGAACATGTATTGAAAACATAGTAGAAAATATGCTAGATGTAAATATTAATCTTAACAAAGATAAATCACTAATTATAGAAGGAAGAAAAAAATTAGGAGAAATCTAATATGAAAGACCAAAAAGTATATTACTATAAAAGTGAAACAGATGATTTTGTTGGACAAAATATAAAGAAAGTGGAAATAAATGAGAACTATAAATATATAAATAAAAATATTTTATGGAATATAACATCGTTTATTGTTTATAGAATTATAGCAATGCCAATAGCATTTTTATATTGCAAAATTGTATTTGGATTAAAATTTGTAAATAAAAAAGTGTTAAATGAATCTAAAAAAAGCGGATACTTTACATATTCTAACCATACACAAGAAATATTAGATACATTTATGCCAACATTTGCAAATTTTCCTAGAAAATGTCAAATTGTTGCACATCCAGATAATATTGCAATTCCGTTTCTTGGTAATTTTAACAAAATGATGGGAGCATTTCCTATTCCATCAGATATTAAAGCTATGAAAAATTTCTTAAACGCAATGGAATATTATTTAGACAAGAAAGATGTTATCACAATATATCCTGAAGCACATGTTTGGCCATATTATACTAAAATAAGGGACTTCGCAGTAACTTCTTTTAAATATCCAGTAAAACTTAATAAACCTATTTATGCTTTTACAACAACATATGAAAAAAGAAAGTATAGAAGGCCTAGAGTTGTAGTATATATTGATGGACCATTTTATCCAAATAAAGATTTAAATATTAAACAAGCACAACAAGAACTAAGAGATAGAGTTTATAATACGATGTGCATGAGAGCTGAAAAATCAGATGTTGAGTATTATAAATATGTAAAGATAGATGACAATGAGGTAAAACAAAAATGATTAATTTAATGTTTTGTGGCAATGATAAAGTATTAGATGGTATGATTATTTCGCTTTTATCTATAGTAAAACATTGTAAAAAAGAATTGAATGTATTCGTTTTAACAATGGATTTAACACAGATTAATGAAAAGTATAGACCAATTACAAAGAGTCAGGCCGAAGTTTTAGATAAAATATTAAAAAAAGTAAATAATAAAAGTAAAATAACTTTAATAGATATAACAGATATATTCAAAGATGAAATGCTTAATAGTGTTAATATAAACACACATTATACACCATATATATTAGTTAGACTTTTTTCAGACAGAGTAAATGAAATACCAGATAAGATATTATATTTAGATAGTGATATTGTAGTATATAAAAATATTGAACCATTATATAATATGAAGATAGATGGTTATGATTATGCTGCATGTATTGATGAAATTGGAAAAGTATTTATTAGTAAAGACTATATAAATTCTGGCGTATTACTTATGAATATGAAAAAGCTAAGACAAGAGAATTCTCTTTCTAAATGTAGAGAGATGGTTATAAATAAAAAAATGCTTTTGCCAGATCAAACAGCATTAAATAAAATATGTAAAGATAAAAAATATATAGAAAGAAAATATAATGAGCAAAAAAAGCGTGCTAGTGATACAGTAATTAGGCATTATAGTATGACAATGAAGATTATGTTTACACTAGATTTACAAAAGAGAAAAATTATTAAACAAAACTGTTCTATTTTAAAATTTATACCATTTTTAAAGTTTCTAAATATTAAGCCATGGAATATTGAAGGAATTCATAAAATATATAAGATACATGATTTTGATGATATTTTAAAAGAATATCAAAAGATAAAAGGAGAGATAAAATAAAATGAATAAGGAAACAATACCGATATTTTTTGCATCAGATGATAATTATATACCATTTTTATCTGTAGCAATAAGTTCATTATTAGAACATGCAAATAAAGATTATAATTATGATATTATAGTATTGACATCTGGACTAAAGGATGAAAATATAAAAAAAGTAAAAGTTTATGAAAGAGAAGGAGTTAATATAAAGTTTGAAGATGTAAGACCAAAAGTAAAAGACATAGTAGATGATTTATCTTTAAGACTTAGAGATTACTATTCTGTGTCAATTTATTATAGACTATTTATACCATCACTTTATCCAGAATATAAGAAAGCTATATATTTAGATGCAGATATAGTTTTAGTAGACGATATATCTAAAATGTATAATGAAGATTTAAGTGGATATTTAGTTGCATCTGTTACAGATGATGTAGTAAATGGACATGAAGCATTTAGAGAGTATTCACAAGAAATGATAGGTATTAGTCCAGAAAAATATTTTAATTCTGGGGTATTACTTATGAACCTCGAAGAGTTTAGAGATGAAAAAATAGAAGAGAAATTTTTACATCTTTTAAGTAAATATAATTTCGATGTTATTTGTCCAGATCAAGATTATTTAAACTTTTTGTGTAAAGGAAAAGTTAAATATTTAGATAAAGGATGGGATAGAATGCCTTTACCAGATGAAAAGTTTAATGATGATAATTTGCACTTAATACATTATAATAATTTCCATAAGCCATGGAATTATGATGATGTGTTATATAGTGATATATATTGGAATTGTGCTAAAAAGTCAAACAGCTATGACGAAATAATATCTTTAAAAGGCAAATATACACAAGACGATGTAAGAAAAGATGATGAGGGATTTGTAAACCTTGTAAATCAAAGTAAAAGAATATCTGCCTCAGATTTTACTTTTAAAGATAAAATATCAGATGATTATTTTAAATTTATGTAATGAAAAGGAATATATATGGAAAAGAGTCAAGATAGATTAATAGTTATAGAAAATATAAAAAGAGCAATTGAGGAAAATAATTTAAATGCTAAAGTAGAAGAGGGAGATCCTGTTGTGTCTCAATCGGATAGAGAAAAAGTTATTTTAAATTATGATACTAAAAAGAAAAAAATAAAAAATAAAGTAGAGTATTATTTTGCAAGAAGCCTTACAGATTCTATTGCAAAAAGTGTAAATAAAGAAACTAAAATTATTGGACTTGAAAATATACAAAATATAGACAGTGGTGCAATTATAACATGTAATCATTTTAGTAAAGTAGATAATACAATTGTTAGATATATGTTAAAAAAGATTAATAAGACTAAAAACTTTGGTATTATTGTACAAGAGTCAAACTTCTTCATGCCTGGAATTATAGGATGGTTAATTAGAAATAATAAAACAATCCCTTTAAGTTTAGATCATAAATATATGTCAAATAACTTTATTCCAACAATTGAAGAAATGCTAGAGAATAAAAGTTTTATTTTGATTTATCCAGAAGAGGAAATGTGGTTTAACTATAAAAAGCCAAGACCTCCAAAGCCTGGTGCATATCACTATGCAGCAAGATATAATGTCCCAATCGTTCCATGTTTTATTCAAATAGAAGATACGGATGAGTATGAGGACAATGGATTTAAAAAATCTAGATATACAATGCACATTATGCCACCAATATTTCCAGATAAAAATAAAGATTTTAAGGAAAATAAAACTCAAATGAGAGAAAAGGATTACGAGCTAAAAAAACTTGTATATGAAAAAGTATATGGTAAAAAATTAGATTATACATTTGATCCAAAAGAAGATATTGCAGGATTTTAAGATGAGTACATTAGTACTCATCTTTTTTTAGAGCTTAATTTAGGTATTTTTCTTCAAATTTCTATATGTTTATGATAAAATAGAGATGTCAAATAATTTATACTAAATAGAAGGAGGTAATTATGCAAAAAACATGGAATTTAAGAAAATATGATAATGATTTAGTAAAAAGAATACAAGATACATATGATGTATCAGAAATAATGGCAAAACTAATGATTGCCAGAAATATAGAATTTGATGAAATTAATAACTTTTTAAAAGGCTCTTTAGATGATCTGAAAGATCCATATGATTTAAAAGATATGGAAAAGCTTGTAGATAGAATAGATAGAGCAATAAAAAACAACGAGAAAATATGCATATATGGAGATTATGATGTAGATGGTATTACAAGTATTACTATCATGTATCAATTTTTAACAAAGCTTGGAGCCCATGTTATGTATTATTTACCAGATAGACTAATTGAAGGTTATGGAATAAACAATAATGCGTTAGATGAAATAAAAGATAAAGGAGTAACTTTAGTAATAACTGTTGACTGTGGAATAACAGCAATATCTGAGGTAGAACATGCAAAAGAAATTGGTCTTGATATCTGTATTACAGATCACCATGAATGTGCAGAAACAATTCCAGATGCTGTTGCAATAGTAAATCCTAAAAGAAGAGATAGTAATTATAATTTTAGACTTCTTGCAGGAGTTGGAGTGGCGTTTAAAACTATAACAGCTATATCTATGAAATATAATCTTCCTAAAGAAGAATATTTAAGATTTATAGATATTGTAGCAATTGGAACAATATCAGATATAGTGCCATTAATTGGCGAAAATAGAATTATATCTAAATATGGATTAAAAGCAATGGCCCAAACAGAAAATATAGGTCTTAAAGCTTTAATTAAACTAGTTAATGCTAAAGAAATGGATAGCATGATGGTATCTTTTGGAATGGCTCCAAGAATAAATGCCTGTGGAAGAATGGGAAATGCTTCTGCAGCAGTAAAATTATTACTCGAAAAAAATGAAGCAAAAGCAGAGCAGATGGCATTAGGCCTTGATGAACTAAATCAAGAAAGAAAAAATGTTGAGACTATAATATATGAAGATGCTTTAAATATGATAAAAGAAAAGGGGCTTGAGAGTAAAAATAGCATTGTGTTATATAATAGCTCATGGCATAATGGTGTTATTGGAATAGTTGCATCTCGTCTTGTAAATATGTATTATAAGCCTGTTATTTTACTTACTAAAGAGCATGGAACTATAAGAGGATCTGGAAGATGTCCTATTGGTTTTTCTATATATGATGCTTTAACTGAATGCAAAGAAAGTGTAATTCAATTTGGTGGACATGAACTTGCAGCAGGTCTTAGCCTTGAAGAAGAAAAAATAGAAGAGTTTATTATTGCCTTTGAGATTGCATCTTCAAAAAGAAGTGAATCTTTATCTGAACAAATAATAGAAGTAGATGCAGAGGTTCAAAGAAAAGACTTAAATGGACAATTAATAAAAGATATAAGAATGATGAAACCATATGGTCAATCAAATCAAGTACCAGTATTTTTATATAAAGGATTAAAGGTAAATGCCATCAGAACAATAAAAGATGAAAAACATCTAAAATTAGTTTTAAAAGATGATAAGAGTCTAATAGATGCTATTGGCTTTTCAATGGGACAAAGAAGAGATGAAATAAGAATAGGAGATAGAGTTGATGTAGTAGGAACTATAGAACTAAATTCATATAATACTCCAAAAACAATACAAATACTATTACAAGATTTTAAAAAATCTGTAGAATAAATATGTGAGGTGATTACTTAATGGAATATGAAAATTACGTAGAGAAAATAAAAGTTATTCTTGAAAATGAGAATATAAAGTATGAAGAGGAAGAATTAAAAAGAGTTGTAGAATATGCATATAAAAATCATGAGAACAAGACTATATTATCAGACACTACAATGGACTTTGTGTTAGAAGTTGCAAGTGAAGTTGCAACTCTTCGTCTAGATGATAAGTCTATATATGCAGCGTTATTATATCCAGTTGTAGATTATGATAACTTTAATGAAAAGGAGCTAATAGACATTGCTCAAAAAGAAACAACAGATTTAATTATTACTCTAAAAAAATTAGAAGAAGATTATAAAACATCAGATAAAATAAATGTAGCAACAAATCCAGAAGTACTAAGAAATATGTTTATGGCAATAGCCAAAGATATAAGAGTTGTAATTATAAAAATTACTGAAAGACTATCATATATGAGAAGAATGAACTCTTTAGAAAAAGGAGTTAAGGAACAAATTGCAAAAGAATGCTTGGAAATATATGCTCCTATTGCTCATAGACTTGGTATGTCAAAGGTAAAATCTGAGTTAGAAGATATATCTTTTAGAATATTACTTCCAGAAGATTATCATAAAATAAAAGAACAAATTGATGAAAAGAAAGAAGAAAGAGAAGCATATATTGATACAAGAATAAATGAAGTATCACAAAAGCTAAAGGAACAAAATATTGAAGCAACAATATATGGAAGACCAAAACATTTTTATAGCATATATAAGAAAATGAAGGCTAAATCTTGTGAAGCAGAAGATTTATTTGACCTTATTGCAATACGTGTTATTGTAAATTCAATTAAGGATTGTTATAGTGTGCTTGGTATAGTTCATGATATGTATAAACCAATGCCAGGAAGATTTAAAGACTATATTGCTGTTCCAAAAACTAATATGTATCAGTCATTACATACTACTGTGTTTGGAGAAGAAGGAAGACCTTTTGAAATACAAATTCGTACATGGGATATGCATAATGTCGCAGAGCGTGGTATTGCTGCTCACTTTTCATACAAAGAGAAAAGTAAAAAAATATCTGAGGCAGATAAAAAAATTATTTGGCTTAGAAAAACACTTGAAATTCAAAAAGAATTATCAGATAATACAGAAAATATAGATAAAATAAAAACTGAGATATTTGGTGAGGAAGTATTTGTATTTACTCCAAAAGGTGAGATCAAATCTATGCCAAAGGGTTCTACACCTATAGATTTTGCATACTCTATTCACCAAAAAGTCGCAGAGTCTATGATTGGAGCTAAAATAAATGGTAGAATGGTTCCACTTAATACTAAACTTGAGAATAAAGATGTAGTAGAGATTGTAACTAGTAAAACACCAAAAGGACCAAATAGAGATTGGTTAAAGTATGTAAAAACATCTAGTGCTAAAAATAAGATTACAAGCTTTTTGAAAAAGCAAGGAAGAGAAGCAAATATTCAAATTGGTAGAGAATCTTTTGAAAAGATGCTAAAAAAACAAAAGTATACAAGAGATGAATTAATGGATGAAAAATTCTTGATTCCAGCAATAAAAAGATTTAACTGTAATACTATAGAAGATTGCTATGAAAATATAGGATTTGGAAGTATTTCTCCAGTTAAAGTTGTAAATAAAATCGTTGAACTATATGAGGATAGCTTAAATCCAGCAGAGGACTTAAAACTTAAGACTGTTTCTAAAAAAAGAAAGTCAAATAGTAATGACTTAGTTGAAGTAGAAGGAATAGATAACTGCTTGGTAAAATTTGCAAAGTGTTGCTCACCAATACCAGGTGATGAGATAATAGGATATATTACATTTGCAAATGGTATTTCGATACATAGAAAAGATTGTACTAATTTAAAGAGTTTAGATATAGAAGCAAGAACAATTAATGTTAAATGGAAAGAGCAAACTCATGCAGAATTTAATGCACGTTTAGTTGTAAAGGCAAATGATAGGGACGGAGTACTATCAGATATTCTAAAAACTATGAAAGAACAAAAGGTAGAAATTACTGAAATTAGTACTAAAGTAACACAAGATAGAGAGAATATAACAAATTTGTGTGCAAATATTAAAGATATTGTTACACTTCAAAGTGTAATAAAAGCATTAAGAAAAATAGATAGTGTTTTTGATGTAAGGAGAATAAAATAATGCTTGAAAAATTAGAAATAGAAATAAGCAATACAGGACATTATACAAATTCATATATATATTATGATGATACATCTAAAGAGGCTATTGTAATAGATCCTGCAGATAGAGCAGAAAAAATTATAAGCTATATAGAAAAACACAATTTAAGATTAAAATATATATTGCTAACACATGGTCATGCTGACCATGTGCTTGCTGTAAATACTATTATAAAAAGATATAGAATAAAGGTTATAGCAAATATTAATGAAAAAAATATGATTATAGGTAATATAACAAATTACAGTAATGTATTTGGTTTAATTCAAGAAAAAATTAATGAAGATGATTGCATTTTTCTAAATGATGAAGACGAAGTGAAAATACAAGGAGCAACTTTTAAAATGATAAATACACCTGGACATACGATTGGTAGTGTTTGTTATTTATTAAAAGAAGAAAATATATTATTTACAGGAGATACACTTTTTTCTAATTGTTTTGGAAGATGTGATTTGGTTACAGCAAGTATTGAGGATATTGCAAATTCATTAGTAAAATTATATAAAAATTATAAAGATGTTAAAGTATATTCTGGACATGGTGATACTGGAATGGATATATCAAAAACATATGAAAGTGTAAGAGAAGAATTAAGATATAATACACTCGTAGACTTAAATGATGTATTAAACTAAGGAGGAAATATGAATTATTTTAAGGATATAATAGAAGAAGAAAGTAAAAAAGAATATTATAAAGCATTACATGATTTTGTAGATAATGCATATCAAGAGGATATTATTTTTCCTGAAAGAAAAAATATCTTTGCAGCACTTAAATATACACCTTACGAGAACGTTAAGGTTGTAATACTTGGACAAGATCCATATCATGGACTTGGGGAAGCACATGGAATGGCATTTTCAGTGTGCCCAGGAATAAAAACACCACCATCACTTCAAAATATATACAAAGAGCTAAATACTGAAATGGGATGCTATATTCCAAATAATGGATATCTTATGAAATGGTCAAGACAAGGAGTATTATTGTTAAACTCTGTATTAACTGTAAAAAAAGATACTCCTGCATCTCACAGAGGTAAAGGATGGGAGATTTTTACAGATAAGATAATAGAAGAAATAAATAAAAAGCAAGAGCCAGTTGTATTTATGCTTTGGGGTAATTTTGCAAGGTCAAAAAAGGGATTAATTACAAATCCTAAACATTTGATTTTAGAAGCACCTCATCCAAGTCCTTTTTCTGCAAGAAGTGGTTTTTTTGGATGTAACCATTTTATTAAAGCAAATAACTTTTTAAAAGAAAATAATATTGAACCAATAGATTGGCAAATAGAAAACATATAATGTATTATATATAAAGGAGATATTCTAGTTAAAGAATATCTTTTTTTTGTATACTAGGAAAAATCAATTTTTTGTCGAAAATCGCGATGAAAAGTTGCGAAAAATAAGTAAAGAGTATTTACAAACAAATGTTCTTGATATATAATGTGAACATCAGCTGATAATGCTATATCTAGATAGTAACCCAAACCTAGAAATAGCGATGGATAATGGTCGAGAACAACGACCGATTAAGAAAAGGGTGGCCTAAGAAATTAGGTGGAAACTTAAATACAACATCTTAATAAAAAATCCAAAACTATGAAATACTTTTGGAGCGTAACAAATTTATTTGTTACTTTTGTTCATCTTAAAAAATGATATGTATGTATAATATTTTAAAAATGGAAAAAAACAATAACATAAGCAAATAAGGAGTAATTATGGAAAAAGAAAAAAATAATGTATTTGCATATGGAATTTGTTTTGCCAAACTTTTTGTATTCTTTCTAATTGGATGTATTTTTGGAACATATTATGAAGAAATCTTACATTTTATTACAAATAGGGAATGGTCTAATAGGCAGGCTATGATGATAGGACCATTTAATCCTATATATGGAATTCCAGCAGTAATTTATATATTATTACTTGCAAAAGGAAACGAAAAAAGAAGTATATTTAAAACATATATATATTCTGTAATTATTGGTGGAGTTGCAGAATACATAGTAGGATTTGCAATAGAAACGCTATTTAAAGTGAAATTTTGGGATTATACAGGATATTTTATGAATATAGGTGGAAAAACAACTATTCCATTCATGCTATTTTGGGGGCTTCTTGGTGTGTTACTGATGAAAGTTATATATCCATTTGTATCTCAAACTATAGAAAAAGTACCATATAAGATTGCAAAACCTGTATATATGGTTTTACTTGTTTTTATGATTTTTAATAGTGTTTTAACATATAGTGCATTTACTAGAATGGCATCAAGAAATGTTGGTAAAGAGGCAAATACTTTTATAGGTAGGTTTTATGATAAAGTATTTACTAATGAATATATGAGTACAAAGTTTCCAGCAATGCAAATTGGACTAGATATTTAATATAAATATATGCATTTTCTATAAATAGTGGTATAATATATTCGTATAAATAAGGAGAGTATATTATGAGATATCACGTTTTAAGATTTGATGTTTGGTTATGCCTTTTAATTAGTGTATTACTTGCTTTTGGAGCTGGAAAACTTGCAGAAGGATTGTTACAACAAAAGTATGAGGAACATAAGCAAGAACATAAAGTGGATGTAGGACAAATAGGCGGAAAAGCAGATGAGAGTGTTTTTAGAGCGCAAAATGTAGATGATTTACTAGCAAATGATACATTTACTATTGTATCAAAAGGCATTAAATACATGAATGAAGGTGCTGGATATTATAAGAACTTTTATATGTATGCAGTAACATTACCATCTGGACAAAGAGTTGCAGCCAGAGTAAATCAAGAGAATGTAACACATACAGGAGATTCTATTTATAGTGGAGATTCCATTTTACCAGTAGGTAGAATAATAAAAGAAGACTTAACTCAAGAGGAATATTTCATGGATCAAATTGAATATTCTAAACCATTAGATAGAACTGATTTTTATATAGACATGGTAGGAGAAGCAGAAATTCAAAGTGAAGAATCCTTCATAGAGGCTCCTATAATCTTAATTCAATTATTAGTTATTGCTATAGTATTTCCAATAACACATGCTCTTGGTTCTAAAATAGGAATTTTTCCATACTTTTTTAGTCCCAAATTATAATAATAAATATATGAATTTCTATATGAAAAATAAATTAATCAGAATATAAGAAGGGAGAATAAAAATGAGTGAACAAGGAAAAAATTCAGTTATAAGTGAAGAAGATAAAAAGGCAATAAGTGACGATTTATCTATGATTCCATATTTGGTAAAATCTATGGAAAAGAATGATTCAAAAGAAGAAGGAAGCAAATTTTATTTTGAAATGTTAGAAAGAATACTTAATATAGAAAACATTATAAATAAATATTAGGTATAAAGTAAAGATATTGCAAGAAAAGGATAAAAATGGTATAATATAATTGTATATAGTAGTAATACTATATATGATTGGCTGTTCAGGGAGTAGAGAAATCTACTCCTATTTGTCTATGGTGAATGAATATACAATGTGCAAGGCTAGAGTAGTATCTGCCTTGTTTTTTTTGGTTTAAATTACATAAACCTATCTTTTTTTAGCGTTTTATGATATAATATGAGAGTTAAAAAAGGAGAAAAAACAAGAAAATGAAAACAGCAGACTTTTATTATGATTTACCACATGAACTTATTGCTCAAACACCACTTGAAAATAGACAAAAATCTAGAATGATGGTGTTAGATAGAGCAAATAATACTATAGAACATAAAATTTTTGAAAATATAGTAGATTATATTAATCCAGGAGATACATTAGTATTAAATGATACTAGAGTAATACCTGCAAGACTATTTGGACATAGGATAGGAAAAGAAGAAAAAATTGAAGTGCTATTACTAAAGCAACAATCAGGAGATAGATGGCAAACTTTAGTTAAACCAGGAAAAAAATGTAAAATAGGTGAGACAATAGAGTTTTCAGATAAGTTGTCTCTAGAAATAGTAGATATACTAGAAGATGGACAAAGAGTAATTGAGTTTAAATATGATGGAATATTTAATGAAATATTAGATGAACTTGGAACTATGCCACTTCCACCATACATAACAGAAAAATTAGATGATCAAGATAGATATCAAACAATTTATAGTAAAAATAGAGGTAGTGCTGCAGCCCCTACAGCAGGATTACACTTTACAAAAGAGGTATTAAAAGCACTAGAAGATAAGGGCGTAAATCTAGTATATGTAACACTGCATGTAGGTCTTGGAACATTTAGACCAGTTAAAGTAGACGATGTTACAAAGCATGATATGCATAGTGAGTATTATATTATTACTAAAGAGGCATGCGACACAATTAATGAAACAAAAAGAAGAGGAAACAGAGTAATATCTGTTGGAACTACTTCTTGTAGAGTATTGGAAAGTGCTACAGGTGATGATGGAATAATTACACCTCATGCAGAAGAAACAAAAATATTTATATATCCTGGATATAAATTTAAGATGATAGATGGACTTCTTACAAATTTCCATTTACCAGAGTCAACATTAATAATGCTTGTTAGCGCGCTTGCAACAAAAGACAAGATAATGGAAGCATATAAAATAGCAGTTGAAAATAAATATAGATTTTTTAGTTTTGGAGACTGTATGCTAATATTATAGGAAGGGAAAAAAAGTATGTTAGAGATAAAAAACTTAACAAAATATTTTGGAATAAAAAAAGCAGTAGATAATGTGTCTTTTAAAGTTGAAGAAGGACATATTCTTGGTGTACTTGGAAAAAATGGTGCAGGTAAATCTACTATTTTTAGAATGATATTAAATATTCTAGAACCTGATGAAGGAGAGGTATTATATAATGGTCAAAAAATAGATCATAGCATATCAGATAGAATTGGATATTTGCCAGAAGTTGGGTCACTTATAGATTCATATACTGTATATGAACAGTGTATATATTATGGCAAGATGAAATCAATGAAATCTGAAGATATAAAGAATAATATGTTTGAACTTTTAGAGCAATTTGGAATTGTTGAATATGCTAATATGAAGATTAAGGAATTGTCTAAAGGAAATAAACAAAAAATTCAATTTATAATATCATTATTACATAATCCTGATCTAATTATACTAGATGAACCATTTTCAGGACTTGATCCAGTAAGTGTTGAATATTTTAAAAGAATAATATTACAATTAAAAGAACAAGGAAAAACTATTGTTTTTTCATCTCATATAATGAGTCAAGTTGAAATGCTTTGCGAAGATGTATTAATAATCAATGATGGAAAAGTTGTATTAGATTGTAATCTTGAACAAATTAAGCAAGAGTATTCAAGCAAGACATTAGATATAACAGGCATTATACCAGAAAGTACATTAAAGCAAATCGCTATTTTTGGAACAATAGATAGAAAAGGAAATAATAGATACATTGTAAATCTTGCAAATAAAGAGAGAATAAGTGATGTATTTAGATTGTTATATACAAGTGAAATAACAAAATTTAGTGTATTAAATGTATCTTTAAATGATATATTTTTAGATAAGGTAGGTACTAAATATGAAGAATAGTAAAGTTGGAGCCATAGTAAAAAATGAGCTCGAAAAAAGTATAAAAAATAAATGGTTTGTAATACTTAATCTTTTACTTCTTATTGTTACAATAGTAGGATTAAATTTTGGTAATATAAAAGCTCTATTAAAAAGAAATAATGTAGATTTATCTTCAAAGATGGAAATATATGTAGAAGATATAGAAAATATAGCATATACTGAGCTTGCAAAGGAATTTTTGGAACAAGAAAATGTTACAATCCAGAAAGTTGATAGTATAGAAAAATATAAAAATGAATCACTTTCAAAAGATGCTATTTTATTAAAAGTTGAAAAGTCCAAAACAGAATATATAAAAGCATCAATAATTACTAAAGAAACTGTACTTTCAAGTTATTTGGAAAAAATAGAAAAAATATTAACTAGTGTTAAAGATAAAATGTTATCTGAAAATAAAAATTTAACGAAAGAAGAAATAGAGATAATTAAGTCTGGTGCAAGTATTGATAGAGTGATATTATCTGAAACTATTGATACAAGTGAATCTACAACTCTTGGTCAACTTTTTACTACATATATAATATTTTTTGTATTATTACTTTGCTTAAATAAAATAGCAAATACAATTTCTCAAGAGAAAATGTCAAAGAGTATAGAATATATACTTACATCAATAAACACAAAGGAATATATAGTATCTAAAGTTATTAGCATGTGCCTTACAGTGGTTATACAATTTGTATTTATGATAACATATTTAGTAATTGCACTTATGATTTCAAGCCTATTTTCAAGTGCAGCTATAAATATAGAAGGGGCAAATTCAATAGATATTTCTAGTATGATATCTTTAAAAACAATAGGGTATCTTGTACTTACTTTTGTATTTATGTGCATTACAACATTTATTCAAGGTGTTATACAATCTGTAATGTCTGCTAAAACAACTAATATACAAGAGGCAGGAAATGCAACAGTATTTTTAGTTACATTAAACTTAATACTTTATACAGTAGTTACAGCATTAGTGTCTCCACTAAAGACAGTTGGAATAATATCATATATTTTATCTGTTATACCTATTGCTTCAATGTATTTTATACCTTCAATGTTTTTAATAGGTCAAGCAAATATAATTCAAGTTATAATTGCACTTGTAATACTTATTGCATCAGTGCCATTAAGCTTAATACTTGCAGAAAAGCCATTTAAAAATGCAATACTAGACTATACAAATAAGAAGAATAAAAAGATAGATGGAATTGAAAAAATTATTGCGACAAGAGAATATCAAGAAAGAATGATAAATAGAAAAGAGAGCTCAAAAAAAGGATTAATAATTGGCTTTTCAGTTATATTATTAATTATTTTGCAAGTAGTATCTGGACTAATACTTTCAGTATTTATTGAACCAATAAGTCAAAAGATTACTTTCATATCAAGAGATAATATATACTTAGTATTAATGTGTGTTATATTTGCATTATCTGTATACTTACCATACTTATTACTTAAAGCATATATACCAAAAGAGCATAAAGAAGAAAAAACAAAAGAAGAGAAGAAAGAATCAATAATAAAATGTGTAAAATATATTGTTCTTTCTATTCCTATAATGAGTGTAATTCAAATGATTTGCTCATTTGCAGTTGAAAAAATTGGACTTGGTTCAGATGTAACTGATGCACTAGGACTTTTTAATTATTCTGGTAAACTTGCATCTGTACTTATATTTGTTCAAATTGCAATACTTCCTGCTATATTTGAAGAATTATTTATACGTAAAGGTGTAATGGGAATATTAAAAGATAAAGGTGCAATATTTGCAACTATAGTATCTTCTATAGTTTTCGCAACAATTCACTTAAATATTTCACAATTTATGTTCGCATTTTTAGTTGGAATATTATTTGGTATTGTTAGAACTAAAACTGGTAAAATGTATCCTACTATGATTTTACATTTAATAAATAATGGATTTGCTGTAATACAAGCGTTGTTTTATGATAAGATAGTATTTATGGATATATTTACATATAGTGTTATAGCAGTAAACGCAGTAGGTTTTTGTATTTTAATATACATGTTATATAAAAAAGTAATGGAACTTAAAGATAAAGAAAGTATTAAAGCATTAAAAGAAAAATTAGATTATAGAAAAATAAAATTAGATATAACAGAGAATATGTTTGTATTTAAAGATTACACATTCATGGTATGTGCCTTATTATGTGCTATATTATTTACAGCAGTTGAAAGAATGTTATAGTTTTTGAAAGGAAGAAAAAATGGAAGAGAAAAAAGAAGCATTAAAATTTGAAGTTAAAAAGGTTGATCCAAGAACAGGTGCAAGGCTTGGAGTATTGCACCTGCCACATGGAGACGTAGAAACACCTGTATTTATGCCTGTTGGAACACAAGCAACAGTTAAGTCTATGACTACAGATGAACTAAAAGATATGGTAAATAGTTATATTATATTATCTAATACATATCATTTGTTTTTAAGACCAGGGCATGAACTTGTAAAAAAAGCTGGTGGACTTCATAAATTTATGAATTGGGATAGAAATATATTAACAGATAGTGGTGGATTTCAAGTATTTAGCCTTGGAGCATTAAGAAAAATATCTGAAGAGGGAGTAGAATTTAGATCTCATATTGATGGATCAAAACAATTTATTTCTCCAGAAAAATCTATGGAAATACAAGAGGCTCTAGGATCAGATATAATGATGGCATTTGATGAGTGTGCACCATATGGAGCAAGTTACACTTATGTTAAAAATTCAATGGAGAGAACTACAAGATGGGCAAAGCGTTGCAAAGACTATCATACAACAACAGATAAACAAGCTTTATTTGGTATTGTACAAGGTGGATTTTATAAAGACTTAAGAGATAAAAGTTTAGAAGATTTAGTTAAATTAGACTTGCCTGGTTATGCAATAGGTGGAATTAGTGTTGGCGAACCTAAAGAAGATTTTCTGGATATATTAAGATATATTGCTCCAAAAATGCCAGAAGATAAACCAAGATATTTGATGGGTGTTGGAAGTCCAGATTATTTAATTGAAGCTGCTTTATCTGGTGTAGATATGTGTGATTGTGTTCTTCCTACTAGAATGGCAAGAAATGGAACTGCACTTACTCATCATGGACAAGTAAATCTATTAAACGCAAAACATAAAGAGGCGTTTGAAACACTAGATGATGAATGTGATTGTTATTGCTGTAAAAACTATACAAGAGCATATTTAAATCATTTATTTAAAACAAAAGAGATACTTGGAGCAAGACTTCTATCTATACATAATTTAAGATTTTTAGTTAAACTAATGGAAGATGTAAGAGAAGCTATAAAAGAAGAAAGACTTATTGAATTTAGAGATGATTTTTATAAAAAATATGGTTATACTAAATAATGTATAAGTAGGTGAAATGATATGGATAAAGAATCTAGACATTTAAAAAAGAATATTAGAAAATCAGAAAACTCTTTATTTAGAACAATTTTTAAATTGTTATTTGTAATTGTAGCTTTGGCACTGCAAATAGCAATTGTATATTTTGTTTATATGGCTACAGGCAGTATGTATAATTCTAAATATTTCATTTACAATTTGATAAGAATTGTTTCAGTTGCATATATTCTATATAAGCATGATTCCGCTTTATATAAATTGTCTTGGATTTTATTTATAATGTTTATGCCTGTTCTTGGAATATGTGTTTATACTTTATGGGGCAATAGTAGGCTTAGAAGGCAAAAACAGATAGAAATTAAAGAAATAGAAAATGATACTAATTACTTATTAGATAATTCATTTGACTTAGATGAGAAAATAAAAGCAGAAGATAAGCATATATATAATATGCTAAACTATATACAAAATATTACCTCATATACAGTATGTAGGAATTATAAAGCAAAATATTATGACCTTGGTGATAAAGTTTTTGTAGATATGAAAAAAGACTTACTTGATGCAAAAAATTATATATTTATGGAATTTTATATAATAGACAAGGGAAAGCTTGCAAGCGAGATTTTTGATATATTAAAATCTAAAGCCCAAAAAGGTGTAGATGTAAGAATTATATATGATTCATATGGATGTATTACAAAGTTTTCTAAAAAGATGATAAAAGACTTAAGAGAAGCAGGTGTAAAAGTGTATGCATTTAATCCTCCAACTATATTTATTAATACATATTTTAATAATAGACTGCATAGAAAAGTAATAGCAATAGATGGGAAAATTTCATATACAGGCGGAATAAATCTTGCCGATGAATATGCAAATATAAAAGAAAAGTATGGTCATTGGAAAGATAATGGTATTAGATTTGAAGGAGAGATTTCTTGGAATTTTACACTTATGTTTTTAAGAGACTTAAATTTAATATCTAAAGAAGAAAAAATAGATTATAATTACTATAAAAAAATTAGTAAAGAAAATGTAGTGCCATCTAAAGAGTATAAAGGTATTACTGTTGCACTTTCTGATGGACCTAATAACAGAAAAAATCCAGTTGAAACGGTATATATGCAAACAATAAACACAGCTACAGACTATGTATATATAGCAACACCATATTTTGCTATTTCAGAAGAGATGCTTGCTTCACTATTAAATAGTGCAAGAAGTGGTGTAGATGTTAGAATAATTTTACCACATATTCCAGACAAGAAGATAGTTCAAATGTCTACAAGATCTTATTATGAGGTATTATTATCAAGTGGAATAAAAGTATATGAATATAAACCAGGCTTTATTCATTCCAAAACGTTTGTATCAGATAATAAACTTGCAATTGTTGGAAGTGCAAACATGGATTATAGAAGTATGAATTTAAACTATGAATGTATCAGCTTAATATATGACACTGGCACAGAAAAAAATATAAAAGAAGATTTTGATAATATGATAAAAAATTCATGTATTGAAATAGAACTAAAGGATTGGATAAGAAGACCACTAATACTTAAAGTTATTGAGTCTATACTGACTACATTTTCAACTATGTTTTAAGGGGGAAAATATATGACAAAATATAGTATTGTTCTTGAAGGTGGTGGCGCAAGGGGCGCATACCAGCTTGGGGCTATTAAAGCACTTAAAGAATGTGGATATGATTTTAATTGCATAATAGGAACATCTATTGGAGCTCTAAATGCAGCTTTTATTGCTCAAGGAGATATCCAAAAACTAGAAGAGCTATGGAGTACATTATCATTTGAAGATTTAATAGATGTTAATAACCAAATAGCAAATGATGCGTTAAACATGAAAATTAGTCCTGAACTTTTAAGTGAACTTTCTAAGAAGATAAAAAAAGCGTTAAAAGATAAGGGAATAGATACGTCTTTAATTAAGGGAATTCTTGAAAAGTATATTGATGAGGAGAAGATAAGAAAAAGTAAAATAAGATTTGGTCTTGTTACTTTATGTCTAACAGATATGAAACCTCAAAAATTATATATTGAAGATATTCCGCAAGGAGATGTAGTTAATTATTTAATGGCTACATCTAATCTTCCAATATTTAAAAGGCAAAAAATATCAGATAAAAGCTTTTTAGACGGTGGTGCTTTTGATAACTGCTCTGTGGAAATGCTATATGATGAAGGATACAAGGATATAATTGCAATAAGACTGTTTACTAAAAGAAATAGAATAAGAAATTATTCAAAATTAATAAAAAAAGAGGATCTTAATTTAATTGAAATTATTCCAAGTGAGGAATTGCCATTTATCCTAAATTTTGATACTAAAGTACTAAATGCTTTGGTAGAATATGGATATGTAGATACAATTAAACAACTTAAAGGATATCATGGAAAAAAATATTGTATAAAAGATATAACTAAAAAGAGAATAGAATCTTTTAATAAAATGTTTACAACTAAGTTTTCAACAGAACTTTCAAAATATGCAAAAACTCCTTTAAAAATTGGAGAAAATATTAAAGATATAGCAAAAAACAATACTATGAAAGCACTTACAAAATATATCACAAGGAAAAATATTGAAGAATTTGATGAACAGATACTTACAATACTTGAATATGTTGCACAAATAGAAGAGGTTTCTAAACTAAAGATATATACATTAAATGAGTTTATAAAAGAAACAAAAAAAGCTGTAAGTAAATCAGATAAAAAATTAACAGGAATGAAAAAGGCAATATATTATTTTGTACAAAATATACCAGAAGAGGAATAAATCCTCTTCTTTTTTTATATAATTTATTGGTGATATAATAAATGAAAGTATATATAATTGGCGAAGACGAAAGAAGTAATAATTTAAGAAAAATATATAAAAATAACATTGTTAAAATAGAGGAAGCACAAGTGATATTTTGTCCTATACCGTTTTCAAGAGATGGAATTACCTTAACAAGCAGTCAAACTAAAATTGATGATTTAATTGATATTATAAAAAACAAGGGAGTAAAAATAGTTTCTTCAAATATTAAAGAAGATGTAAATAATAAGTTAATACAAAATAATATAGATGTAATAGATTTGTCAAAATATGAAGAATTTACTATAAAAAATGCTATAGCAACAAGTGAAGGTGCCATAAAAAAAGCAATAGAGATGACAGATATAACATTAAATGATAGTACTATCTTAGTTATGGGATATGGTAGAATTGGCAAGTGTTTAAGCCGAAATTTAGAAGGATTTGGTTCTAAAATTTACTGTGAAGCAAGAAAAGAGAAGGATATTGCATTAATTAAAAGTATGGGATATAATTGTGTAAATTTAAAAGACATTGATAGTATTTTACCTAAAGTAGATATTATATTTAATACAATACCATTTGTTGTATTAGATAAAGAAAGAATAGATCTTTTAAATGAAAATGTAGTAATAATAGATTTAGCATCTGCACCAGGAGGCGTAGATTTTGAGTATTTAAGACAAAAGAACATTAAATGTAATTGGTATTTAGCAGTTCCATCTAAAGACTCACCATATTCTGCTGCAATGTATATTAAAGAAACTACAGATAAAATAATAGGAGAGGAAGATAATGGGGGAAAAAATTAACGTAAAAGATATTGTAAGAAGAAAAAAAGAAGATTTAAAAAAAGAAGTTGAAGCTTTAAAGAAAGAGGGAATTTCTCCTAAACTTGCAGTAATTCTTGCAAGTGAAGATGAAGCGTCTAAAATATATGTAGGCAAAAAGAGAAAAATGTGTGAGGAAATGGGAATAGGGCAAGAGGAGTATATTTTAGATAGCTCGAAAACAACGCAAGATGTAGTAGATATTGTTAAAAAACTAAATGATGATAAAAGTGTAAATGGTATACTTGTACAGTTACCATTATTTAAACATATGGATATGGATGAGGTACTAGATTCAATATCAGATAAAAAGGACGTTGATGGATTTCATCCATTAACCCTTGGTAAACTGTTTATTGGAGAAAAGGAGACATTTATATCATGTACTCCTAAAGGAATAATGACAATACTTGATGATATTTGCGTTGATTGTGAAGGAAAGCATGCAGTAATTGTTGGAAGAAGTAGAATTGTTGGAAAGCCAATATCACAATTATTATTAAAAAGAGGGGCAACTGTTACTATATGTCATTCTAAAACTAAAGATATATCAGTATTTACAAAACAAGCAGATATTTTAGTTGCAGCTGTTGGAAAGCCACATATTATAAAAGCAGATATGGTAAAAGAAGGTGCTATAGTAATAGATGTTGGAATAAATAGGATTGATGGAAAAATTCTTGGAGATGTTGATACTGAAAATGTTTTAAATGTTTGTGATAAGATAACTCCAGTTCCAGGTGGAGTTGGTATAACAACTGTTCTTTCTTTGCTTGAAAATGTTGTACAAGCTGCAAAAGAACAAAATAATATATAAAAATATAAGAGAGCATTAGCTCTCTTTCTCTGTTTTATAGAGGTCTGTATAGTATCTAGATGTATGATACTTTTTCTCATATATTTCGTCTTGGTAATTGCATTCGTCAGGTCTAAACCTTGGAATAATATTATCATCTTTTTTATAGAACTTAGAATATATATGATATTTAGGTATAGCAATCATTAATGTTGTATCTATAATTTCATTTTCCGTTTCTATCCATACATGATCTCCATTTGGACTATTTTTAGTCCCTTTAAGTATTTCTACTTTTCCTGTGCAAATTAAAGAATCTTCAAAAAGGCTTGAAACATAATGTGCAGTTAAAAGACAATTTCCAATATTGTATCCATCTTTAAATATTGTCTTTAGTGATAGTGTACTGTTACCATCTATGAATTTAATTCTAAATACTTTTAATTCAAAATCTTTATTCCAAGCAAGACTCTTTAATTTAATTTTGTGATTCTTAGATATAATCAATCGTAAGAACTTTGAAGGAATCATTAGCATCACTCCCTTTTAAATTAAAATATTTAGGAGAATAATTCTAACATATTTTTGTATATAAGTAAATAATAATCATTAAATTAGAATTAATAAATAATATAATTCTTTTAAATGTTGCAAATCTATGCTATAGTATATGTAGGTGAATAATATGATAAGTATAGTAAAAGCGCAAAAAGAAGATGCATTACAAATTGCAATTGTAAATGTATATACTTGGAAAACACAATATCAAGGATTAATTCCTGACGAGGTAATAGATTTTAGAATAGAAAACATTGAACGTTCAGAAAATAAGATAAGCTCAAGAATTGCTGAAGATAGACAATATTTTGTGGCTAAAAAAGATAATACAGTAATTGGCTTTTGTAGATATGGCAAAAGCGATTTTGGAGATTATGGAGAAATACATGCATTATACGTATTAAAAGGATTTAGTAAAAAAGGAATAGGAAGACTACTCTTCGAATCTGCAAAAGAAGAACTAAATAAAATGGGATTTAAGCGTTTTAGAATTAATTGTCTAAAGAATAATCCTACTTTAGATTTCTATATACATATGGGCGGAAAAATTACTGGAGAATTTGAAAATGAAATAGTTGGTCATAAAATAAAAGAAGATATTTTATTTTTTGATATATAAAAGGAGAAGAAATGATTACAGAAAATATTAATTTAGATCAAGTAAAAGAAATATATAATTCAAGCAATAAAGAGTTTATTACAGAGGAGAGTAATAATACTGCTATAGAAGACAATAACATGAAAAACTATTTATATTATGATGACAATGATAGTACTAAAGCTTTAGGTTATGTAACTGTGTATGAAAAATGTGATTTTATAGAAAAAGAAGAATTTGATGTTCAAATAGATAATATAGATGAAAATAGTGTATATATATGGGAGATAGGAACAAGAAAAGGATATGAAGGGCAAGGCATTGCAACTAAATTATTAAAATATGTTATAGAAAAATATAAAGGTCAAGATATATACACATGTTTAGATGAAAAAAATATAGCATCTATTAAAATTCATGAAAAAGTTGGATTTAGAAAAATCAAAGAATTTACTGGAGATTTTTTTGAAGGAGATGAGCATTATATAATTTCTAAACTGAAAAATAAATAAGGAACAGGTGATTATACATTATTTTAAAGATATAAAGGAGTAAAATCAACAATAAAAATATAAAAAAATGCGTAGAATGTAGATATAATCTTGTTTTCTTAAATCTTTTATGCTATAATCATCTTGAAATAATGAAGAAATTTATTATTTTTAGGGGGTGAAATATATGACAAAAGCAGAAATGATCAAAGCATTAGCAGACAAAACTGGAATGACTAAAGCTGATAGCGAAAGAGCTTTCAATGGTGTTTTTGAGATTGTTAAAGACGAATTAGAAGCTGGAAATAAAGTAGCTGTAGCTGGATTTGGTACTTTCAGAGTTTCAGAAAGAGCTGCAAGAATGGGTAAAAACCCTAGAACTGGTGAAGCTATTAAAATACCTGCAAGCAAATCTGTTGCATTTAAAGCTGGTACTGAATTAAAAGCTAAAGTTAACTAGTAATATAAGAGTTAGTACTTCATTTTGAAGTACTAACTTTTTTGTTATATATTTTACTATTTTATACAATTATTATGCAATTTGACTTTAATATGATGGTTTGATATAATAATACTAGATAGGAGGAGATTTCTATGGATTTTTCTAATTGTGAATATGATTTATATAAATCGTATTCTGGTAAACAACCAAAACTTCCAATTAAATATAATGGGAAATCTTATATACTTAAATATAGAGAGGAAGATAAAGGGCAACCAGTATATTCTGATATTTCAGAATACATAGGGTGCAAAATATATGAATCATTAGGAATGGAAGTACAAAAAGTTATACAAGGAACTTATAATGGTAAAAGTGTAGTTTTATGTGAAAATTTTTTAAAAAAAGGTGAAGTATTACAAGAATTTTCTAATTTTACTAATAGTTATTCGAAAGTTAAAGATAAAAGATATTCATTCGATGAAATAATTAATACAATAGACAAACATCAAAGTATTTTTAATAAAGAAGAGGTCAAAAAGAATTTTTGGAGAATGTATGTAGTTGATTCCTTTTTAGGTAATTTTGATAGACATGGAGGGAATTGGGGATTTGTTGTTAATGAAGAAATGCAATATTCAAAGTTTTCTCCTGTATATGACTGTGGTAGTTGTTTATATCCTCAAATAAATGATAAAGAAATAGATAGAATTTTAAAAAGTGATTATGAAATTAAAAGAAGAATATTTGAATTTCCTACATCACAGATAGTTACAAATGAAAATAGAACAAAATCTAGTTACTATGAGGTTATTAATAATTTAGAATCTGATGATTGTAATAAAGCTGTAGAATGGTTTGTTGAAAATATAGATCTATATGAAGTTGAGAGTATTATTGATAAGACAGAAAATTTAAGTGATAAAAGAAAAAAATTCTTAAATACTATGTTAAATGAAAGGTATAAATGTATTATCATGCCAGCTTATGAGAAAATAAAAAATATAAAAGAGAAAAATACAGAAATAAATCACTTGGAAACAGATTTATTAAAAAAGCAACAACAGCTTAGGGCATATACTGAAGAATTGAATGATAATGCGGATGAAATTAGAAATTATGAAAGCATTATAAAAGGTCATATAGAAATAAAAGATAAAGAGGAAAAATATTAGTATGAATATAAACTTTAATAAAAAAGAAGAAAAGCCAATAATACAATGTAATAATTTTTATTACGACAAATATATTGAATATCAAGAGCATAAAATTCAAATTCTAAAAGAAAAGATAAGGATACTTGATGAAAAAATAATATTATATAGAGATACAATTAATAAGCAAGAGCGATTAATAAATAAATATAAGTCTCTAAATATATTATAATAATATATGGAGAGGAAAATAGAATGGATGAAAGAACTTATATCAATCAATTGAAAAGAGATTTGAACAAATTGAAAGATGCTATAGATAATAAAAATTTAACTTTAGATTGTGAATACTGTGAAATAGAAGCAGATATAGAAAGTATATACTTGTGGAAAGAAGCATCTAAAGAAGAAGTAGAAATAATTATATTGGAGTATGATTTCAACGATGATACAAAAAGTAGATTGCTTTATAGAGTGAATAAAATATATAATTAGTTCTTATGAAAAAGAATTATGGTTATATTAGTGTTAATGTGATTATACAGATTATTATTAAGAAGTCATTTGAAAAATTATATGATAATAAACATTTTAATACTGTTATTAATTTTGATAACAGTATTATTTTTTGCTTGTAAAAAATAATATCTAATGATATACTAGAAGAAATTATTTAAGAGGAGAAAGAGATATGAAACTAGATTTTTGTGATGTTATAGTAACAGATGATATTGAAAATGCAAATTGTATAACTCATAGTGGAACATTTCACGCTGATGAGGTATTTGCAACTGCTTTTTTATCACTATTATTTGAAAGGATAAATGTTTGTAGAGTAAACGAGGTACCAAAAAGTAAGGTAGGCAGTAGTGCAGTTGTTATATATGATGTGGGGCTTGGAGAGCTTGACCATCATCAAGTAGGTGGCAATGGAGAAAGAGAAAATGGAGTTATGTATGCTGCATGTGGTCTTGTATGGGAAAAATATGGAAGAAACATTTTATCCAAAATTGGAGTTGAAGATAAAGACATAGAATATGTACATAGTCAAATTGATAAAAATTTAATTCAATTTATAGATGCAAATGATAATGGTATTACACCTAATATTTCTACAGATTATAATTATGTAACACTTGCAAGTATAATTGCATCTTTTAATCCAATATGGAATGAAAATATTAATCCAAATGATAGATTTTATGATGCTGTAAAATTTGCTAAAGTTATAGTAGAAAATTTTGTTTTAAAAGAGATTGCAAAATCTCAAGCAAAAGAGATAGTAGAAGAAGCTATTAAAAATAGTGAAAATAAAATAATGGTACTTGATAGATATATGCCATGGAAAGACTTTATATTAAATTCTAATAACTTAAAGGCAAAAGAAATATTATATGTTGTATTTCCTTCTAATAGAGGTGGATACAACGTTTATACAGTCCCTAAAGAGCATGGAAGCTTTGAAAATAGAAAAAGCCTTCCAAAAGAATGGTCAGGATTAAGAGATGAAGAACTACAAAATAAGACAGGAGTAAAGACTGCAAGATTTTGTCATATTGCATGTTTTATATGTACAGCAGAAACTAAAGAAGATGCACTTGAGCTTGCAAACTTAGCAGTAAAATATTAACAAAAAGAACATATCACATTGATATGTTCTTTTACTTATCCGTTTTGTAGTATTTCTAAAATTTTAGTAAAAATCTGTATATGTGATTCTTCATCTTCTATTATTCTTAATATTATCTCAGATATATTGTCGTTTTGAGATTTTTGTACAATTTGTCTATATTCATCTATTGCATCGTTTTCTATTTCTATATTGTATTTTATAAATTCTTCTACATCAGTTATATACTTTACGTTATTGCTTGACCAAGGAGAACATATATCATAGTTATTATCTATATACCTGCAAAATTTTGGATTAATCCCTTGAGATATTAATATTTGACTTAATAGTTCAAGGTGGTGCATTTCCTTTATAGAGATTTGTTCAAGAAGTCTTGATAGTCCTAAATAATTATTATTTGGCTTTACTATAAAGCTTTGGTAAATATATTGTGTAATCGCTGTAAGTTCACTTTTTGAACCACCATAAGAATAGATTAAGTCTGTTATTATAGCTTCATCTTTTTGTGTTGTTGTAAGTTTTGGATATGGAGTTTTAATCTCATAATCATCATAATTTATGCTTTCAAAATTCATTTTAATAATCACCTATAATAAGTATAATCTAATTTTAGCTATTTTATGCATAGATTAAGCTATACTTGAAAAATATGCCAAATTATGGTATATTGATAACATAAGTTGGAGGAAAATATGAATATAAAAATTATACATTCTGCAAGAAATGCAATGGATGCAACAGGACTTACTGTTGTCATAGATGTGTTTAGAGCATTTTCTGTTGAAGCTTATTTAATAAGTCAAAATGCACAAAGAATAATACCTGTAGGGGAAAAAGAAGTAGCATACGATTTTAAAAAGAAAAATAAAGATATAATTTTAGTCGGAGAAAGAAATGGGATAAAACTTCCAGATTTTGATTATGGTAATTCTCCTACACAGATTGAAAATATAGATTTTTCTGGAAAAACTATAGTTCATACTACTAGTGCTGGCACTCAAGGTTTAATAAGAAGCATAAATGCAGATGAAATAATAACAGGTAGTCTTGTTAATGCAAAAGCTATAGTAAAGTACATTAAAGATAATAGATTTAATGACGTATCACTCTTATGTACTAGCTGGCAAAATCCAGATTATGAAGAAGAAGACACAATATGTGCAAAATATATAAAGGCTATGCTTGAAGCAAAACCATATGACATAGATTCTAAAATTGAAGAGTTAAGGCATACAGGTGGAGCTAAATTTTTCAATGAAGAATTAAAAGATGTGTTCCCTAAAAAAGATTTTGAACTATGCACTAAACTTAATATCTTTAATTTTGTATTAAGATATAATAGAATTGACAAAGAGTATGGTCAAATAACTAAAATAGATGTATAAATATTGATTATTTTGTAGTTTTTTTGCTATATTTGTATTGAAATAAATGGAGGGGTATATATGAATGAAATAGAAACTATTGTTAATAGACTTATGAAAAAAGAGATATCTGTTGACGACTTAACAGAAGATGGAAAAAAAGCTGTTGCAAAATATTTAGAAAAAGCAGACAAAAAACTTCAAAAACATTTAACTAATATGAAAAAACAAACATTAATGTATCAAAAAAATACTGAAAAATTAAAAAAGGCTTGTGACAAGTTAGATGAAAAAATGGAGGTAGAATAAAGATGAATAGAAAAAATGATCCTTTATATAAATTAATAGATAAAGCAATGACACCGCTTTTTAATAAAATAGAAGATACATTAGATAAGATAGAAGAGCAAGAAGCAGAATATGAAAGAGCAAAGGAAGAAAATATAGCGGTTAGAGAGACATTTGGTCAAAAAGCAAAACAGTTTCTAAAAACAAAAGGAAAAAAAGCATTAATTTATACAGGAGTTATTGGTGCATTTGTAGGACTAGAAATTGATAATATACGTATGAAAATTGAACGTTATGACACTGGAAAAGAAATAATTCAAATGGTGCAAGAAACTTTTGGAAACAAATCATCTTCCGATATAGAAATTGTTACAGAAAAACCAACTATAGATGAAAATGGAAATGTAGTAACTCAAAAAGATAAAGAGAAGGAAAAGGAAGGAATTACTATAGAAAGTGGAGATTTAATTTTTTCACAAGATGAAAACGGAGAATATACTTTAAAAGAAAAAACAGAAGAAAATTCATTTAAGCAAGATTTACAAGAAGATGTAAAAAAAGAGGAAGATTTGACTCAAGAAGAACTTGAACAAAGAGCACAAGACACTCAAGAAAAAGAAGAAGTTACACCAGAGATTAATAAAACATTAGAATAATCAAGAAAAAGGTTACATAAATATTGACATTGCATGAATAACAATGTATAATATAGGTGCATTAGAAATGATACAGAGTGTTTAATAATAATCTGGAAAGGAGATGAGAGATTTCTATATTTATACTTTTAAGGAATTATCATGGAATTTAAAAAAATTAATAATTTAAAGGAGGAACTTTCTATGATGAAAAAAGTTTTATCATTATCAATTGTCATTGTTTTATGTGCAATAGTTGTTTTAGGATTTTCTAGCAATGTAAATGCCCAGACTAATGAAGATATTAAAAATATTTCAGAAAAATATGTATGTGATTATTTCAATAAAGCTGGTACTACAAAATCTCTTTTAGGGTATAAATGGGCAAATGTACCAGTAAAAGTATATGCAGATATTTCTTTTAGTCCAATGTATATTTCTCAATTAAAGGAAGCCATAGATGCATGGAATAGTACAAGGGTTGGAACAGTATTAACGTATGCTGGAACTTCTAATAGACTACAATTTTTATATAATATGATTGGAGTAAACACTGAATCTTTACCACTAGGCATAGCGGCAGCTACTTTACCTGGAGTAACTAGTAACAATTTTTATACTAGAGCTTTTATTAGCTTAAATTCAAATGTTTCATTTAATAATGGAGCAACATCAGCCGCTGGGTCATTTTATTTGAAATCTACATTAATGCATGAATTGGGACATGCCTTAGGATTGGGAGAAAATGATGATCCATCAAGTATAATGTACAGATATTATAATGGAAGCACCACATTAACAGCTGGGGATATAAATGATTTAGATTCTTTGTATTAAGTTATAGTAAAGTAGAGATATATTAATCTCTACTTTACTTTTTTTTTTATGTGTGATAATATGTAATAAAGGAGGAAAATATATGAAAAAGTATATATTTATAATAATATTACTAGTAGTCGTTATAATAGCTGCTATATTTACGTTTTCTCATGTACAAAATAATTTAGATAAAGTACTTAAAGATGAAAATATTCAAGTTGATACTCTAATTGACATATATAAAGATGCTATAGAAAGAAACAAAATTGATAACCTTATTTTAGGTGAGTCAGCATTAAAGAACATTATTACGAATAAAAATTTTAAAGATGAAAATATATTAAAAATAAAAAGTATTGAAAAAAATGATGCAGATAGTAAAGAAATATATACATTGTATGTATCATATTCACAATCAAAACAAATTGTAACTGTTACTACTATAGATGATGATTCTAGAAGAAAAAATACAAACGAATATAAGTTGTATATAAAAAATGGAAAACTAGAGGTTGAGAATAAAGGTGGTACATTACTATTTACTACTATCTATTAATTAATAGTCTAAAAGTGCATAGGTTTTTATCTATGTACTTTTTTGATGGTATTATAAATAATAATTGAAAACTTAATAATTTGAAACTTTTTATATAGAAATACTATCAGTATATAATATAAATAAAAAATAGCGAGAAGGAAAAAATAATGTATGAAAAATAAAAAAACATGTATTTTTATTAGTATAATAGTGATTATAGCAATTTTGTTTTGGGTTGGAATTGAATATGGAAAAAATATAAGTAATAAAATGGATAATCAAATTAAAAAAGATGTTAACATTGAAGAAAGGCTATATCAGTCTCCAGATTCATTTACTGAAGAATATGCACAGATAAAGGGCATTTTTAATAAAAGTATTAGAGGAAAGGACTATTTCCATATTACTAATTCTATTTATTTAAATGACCTATGTGTTGAGATTGAAGGATACAGTGAGTTTATAGTTAATATAACACCCGATTCCAAAATTTTAGATTATAATACTTTAGAAAATATTAATTTTAAAGATATAAAACAAAATGATGTTATATTATATAATGGGATTGTTAAAAATGCTAAAGGTGTAGCTTCAGCTATTGAGGTAGGCCAAAATAATATATATGTTTTAAAGAATAGTGATATACGAAAAATAGCTACTAAAAACTTTAAAGGAAAAAAAGAATTAAAAAATGTATACATATCATATGTAGATGAAAATCATATATTAACTCAAATTAAATTAAACACAGATAAAGATGATTCTTTAATATATCTAGCATGTTTAAATTTAGCAGATAACATCAAAGTAGATAAATATTGTAGAAATAAATGTGTGGATATAGTTATGGACGTGCCTATTAATGATTTTACTGAAGGAGAAAATAAGATTATAAGAATAGAGTTTAAATAAAAAAAAGAAATCGATAATTTTTATTTTCGATTTCTTTTTCTAATTATTATTATAATGGCAAGTATCTGCTGAAATATATAAGAGAAACACAATATAAAATATATATCAACAAAGGTACAAAGTATACTAAAAAAAATACAATTGTATATAATTGAAAAGGCAAGATTATTAAAGCTTAAAGGGGAATCTTCAAACAACAGTAATATTATAATAAATTCAGCGCAACATAACAAAATAAAAAGAAAAATAACATTAATTATGTTGAGTGAGAAAATAACAAGATCATGTGGATTGTTAAAAATACCAGATGATGCTATAAAGCTTGAAATTGCTAATAAAATACTTTGTATAATTATAAATAAATTAAATTTTATCATATAAATTCTCCTTTATTTTTGTGACATTAGTTGTAAAAAATACATAAGTGCTAATGCCAAAATATAAATAATTGGAACAATAATTATAAATTTGAATATATTTATTTTTTTCCATTTAAAAATAATGACAGCAAATAATATACATAGTATTGGTAATATAAAAAATAGTATAGTGGCAATGATATTAAAATTTAAGTTCAAATATACTATAATATCATTATTTGAAAACATAAATAAAAAATAAAATGGAAGGGTAAAATATAAAGCTAATAGAAATATAATTGTAATCAGAGCTTTATTTGTACCCAGCTTTAGTATATATTTAAAAATAATAAAAGTTGATAATAATATAATTAAAAAGTTATCATATATTCCAATTAAAATTTTTTCTATCAAAAAATCACTCCTTATTTCTATACTAATCTAGTTTTAATTTAGCATTAATTTTTTTATAAAATAATTCTAATTAGAGAGGAATAATAAAAAAGGTAAAATATTACAAATAAAATTATGGAAAATAATAGTATATATTTTAATTTTCTATATTTACCACTCATATGTTTTTTTATCAATTTTCCTATTACTAATCCTAGTAACTGTTCTAAAGTATATAATATTGCCCAATTTGTTTGGAACTCATCAAAAGAAAACAATATTAATACTACAAAGAAAATCACATTGTATATTAAAGAAAAAATAATATTATTTATTTGTATAGTATTTTTTAAAGAATACAATAATGATAGTATTATTTCACCACCAAACATTATAATCATATATGTAGCAAATCCTATCATAGATAATCCTAAAAGTAAGATATTCTCATTAAACCAAAATACTTTAAACAAAAAAATAGCGATAAATATAACAATACCATTTAGTACGATGAATCTATTATTTTTATTATTAATTTCATTTAGTATTTTTTTCATTATTAATTCTCCTTTATAAAAGCTATATAATTACTTGATTTTTTAAAATTTTTTTATTATATTTCCAATAAATAATCCAAATAATTGACTAATAAGATATATAATGCAAAAGTCAATATTAATCTTTCCAACAAATTTAAATGCACTTAAAAACAATGGTACTATGGTGTTAACAAGTATGGATTTTATATAAGTGTATCTATTTATTTCGCTTTTTAATGAAAAAATAATACTTATTATAAATTCGCCACCATAAGTAAAAGGAAAAAGCTGTAAATATAACAAAATACTTATGATATAGTTATAGCTATTTTTAAAGAAATAGTAGAGTATATAATAAAAAAATGCATTTAAAATTATAAATTTAGAATCATTCACTGATTGTCTCCTTTAATAAAACCTTATACAATATATAGATACAATTTGGAGTGAAATAGTTTCAATTATTATATAAAATAATATATAATGATTATACTACAATTTGAAACTTTTTGCTTTAAGATTTTATCATTATATATGATAGGACTTAAAAAGGGGAGGTGTACTGATGAATAACTTGATAAAAAGAGCAATTAAGGGAGATAAGAATGCTTTTATAGAAATTATTAAGCCATTAGAAAAAAAGATGTATGTAATTGCTAAATCAAGATTAAAAAACGAAGAAGATATAAAAGATGCTATTCAAGAAACAATATATCTTGGATATAAGAGTATTAAACAATTAAGAGATGAGAGCAAATTTGAAAGCTGGATAATATCTATTTTAATTAATAATTGTAATAAATTTTATAAAAATAATTATAATAATTATCATATTTCATTAGATGATAGTCAATTAAATAAAGGCGATGATAATCAATATATAAAAATTGAATACAAAATAGATTTTTTTATGCTTTTAGAATTGTTAGATAATATTGAAAAAGAGATTTTTACTCTATTTTATGTTGAAGAATTTACTATAAATAAAATTTCAGATATTTTAAACATAAATGAAAATACTATTAAAACAAAATTAAGAAGATCTAGACAAAAAATCCAAAGCTATGTAGAAAGGTGGGGTGAAGATGAAGCTTAATGATAAAGAAATAGATGAATTAATTAAGAAAAGCTATGAAGATATAAAGGTTCCAGATGAGATATTTAATGAAGCATATAAAAATTTAAAAAATGATGTAAATAAGACAAACGTACTTAAATATATTTGTGGAGTTGCAGCAATAATAACTGCAATATTAATAATGGTTATCACAAGCATCATTCCTAGAGTAAAACAGAATAATACTAGCAGTATACCAGTTATAGATGGGAAAAATGGAGAGATAGATGTTTTAGAAAATTCAAATATTGATGAAAATAATATAAGTGAAGAGCACACAGAATATAAGACTTATAGTTATATAACAGATGAGATGAGATTAAGTTCACATGATTCTAAACCCGTCGCAATGTTTAGACATGAGTATACTCCAGAATATATGTTAGAACTTTCTGATTTAGTTGCGCTAGTTACAATAGTTACAATTGATGGAGCAAGTACAGAATATAATAGTATGTTTGGAATGACATATGGTAGTCTTTTAATTGAAGATATAATAGTGGGAGATAATATAGAAAAAGATATTATTAGATATATTAAACCTGGTGGCATTTTAACTATGTCTAATTGGGAAAAAACACAGCCTCAAACTGCAAATGATAAAAGAAATTATTTGAGCGAGAAAAGTGAAACGGAAACTAATAAAGATGATACATACATTAATATTAAATTGGGAAACGATATTGAACTTGAAGCAGGAAAAACATATTTAGCATATTTAAACTATAATGAAAAATTTGATAAATATGAAATAATAGGACTTGGAAATGGATTAAGAGAAGTAAATGTTGAACAACAAATAAATAGTGTTAAAAAAAGAAAAATTAAAAATAATAAAGATTTAAAAATAAAAAATAATACAACAGGGCAATGGGAATCTTTAGATACATATATAGTAGAAAATATAAACAATATTAAAGAATAAAATATAAGAGTATTATATTGCAATATTAATATCTGCTCAATATTTAATTTTTAGTATAAATATGATAGAATTGTATATAGGTTTTTAATTGAAAGGATATAGTATGAAAAAAATAATATTATTAAGTACATTTGTAGTATGTATTACAGTCGTAGTGCTTTTAGGTATAGATTTTGCTAATAAACATAAAAAAGTAAATGATGATTTACCTAAAGATAAAGAAAATGAAATTATTTCAACATATGACAATCCAAAAATTCCAGAAGGTTTTAAATGTATTGAAACAGACACCGCAAGTTGGACTCCTGATGAAAATGGAAAACCAAAAGGATGGAATAATGGATTAGTAATTGAAGATGAGATAGGTAATCAATTTGTATGGATTCCAGTAAAAACAACGGATGTAGACGAGGAACTATTTTGGTATAATATAAAACCGAATGAAGAACTAGCAAAAGTAGAAGAGCAAATTGCAAAGTTTGGTGGATTTTATATTGCAAGGTATGAGGCAGGAATATCAGATGATATGCAAGAAAATATTAAAGTTTTTTCGGCACAAACAAATGATATAGAAGGTATACCAGTAAGTAAGAAAAACAGGATCTCATGGAATTATATTACTTTAAAAAATGCTTTGAAAAATGCACAAGCAATGTATGAAAATAATGAATATGTAAAAAGTGATTTAATTACTGTAAGACAATGGATATATGTACTAGAATGGTTAAAAGATACAGAAATTGATATAGAAAACTCTGGAAAATTTGCAAATTATGCAGATGCACAATTTACGTTTTCTGGATATTATTCACTATATGATGAAAATAGTGGAAGTAATGAATCAGAATATGAATATATTGAGAATGGAAAAAAAGATACAAATGCTATGCTTATCTCTACTGGATCAACTGAATATACAAATACAAATAATATATATGATTTAGCTGGAAATGTAGTAGAATATACTAATACTTATACAGAAGATTGGGGATATTGTAGTGTAGGTGGCTATTATACACAAATTTCTGGATATCAAAGTTTTATGGAAGCTAATCCAATAGGAGATAAATCACCACTTAAAAAATTTGGCTATAGAGTTGTGTTATTTTTAAAATAAAGATTGGAAAGCAGTATATAAATATGTAATTATAAAATAGTACATAGGAATTTACCTATGTACTATTTTTTTAAAGTACGAATATTTGTTTTGAGCGCTGCATTTTAAGTATAAAGATGATAGAATTATATAACAAAATTTGAAATAGTAGAAAAGATGTGAAAAAGATTTTACTTACAAGTACTGGATTTGAAAATAAAAATATAGAAAATAAGTTTATTGAACTATTAGATAAAAGTGTAGAAAAAGCTAAAGTACTATTTGCAATAACAGCTACTATTGATATTTAGGTAGTTATGATACTATCAAAATGTGCAGATGATTTACTAAATTATGGGATTTTAAAAGAAAATATTACAGTATATAATATGCATGAGAAAATAGACAATATAAATGAATATGATGCAATATATGTATGTGGTGGTAGTACAAGATATTTGCTAAAACGAATGAATAAAATTAATTTTAAATATACATTATATAATTTTATTGAAAATGGTGGAATATATATTGGAGCAAGTGCTGGAACAGTAGCAGCATCTGTAACATATGAAAATGGATTAACAGTTGAAAATAGTTATGAAGTAATGGCTGCGCATTTAAAACAGTAATTTATTCAGATTTAGGATTTAGATATTAAATTAATTCATATTATTATAGATTACTTCATCTTTAATCATTCACAAATACCAATATCTAGTTTTATTAATTGTTCCTTTTTAGAGCACATAATTTTAAAAAATTATATCTATAGATATTTTTTCTAATATTTTTCTTGTTTGACCTAGTCTTATAATTTTGAAAAGAAGTTTACTCATTTCATAAATATATTAATCAATATAAGGATTTACTTCAATATACTTTAACATATTATTTATTCTTTCTTGGCTATACTTATTTGTTTATACAACTTAATGTCAATTACTGGCATTTTAATTACTCCTAATAATTATTAAACTATATAAAAGTAAATAAGTAAATAATGCTAAAATTGTAAAAATTAATTACAATCTTATTTAAAATGTCTTAAAAATAGTTATTTGAAATCTACATGTGATTTTTTTAAAAAAAATTTTAAAAAACGTAAAAAAATGTTGCTAGAATACATAATATTGTGGTACAATATATACGTGTGTTTGGGTAAATAAGGAGAGATGAAAATGAAAAAATTTGCTAAAATCATATTAGTAAGTATGATTTTTATTTTAACAATGTCAGTTTCATATGCTAGTGAAAGCTTAAGTACAACTTTGACAGCTACATCTCAAAAATTATATGCTGAAGATATAGTTGTATTTAAAGTAAGACTTGACAACCTAAATGATATAAAACATGGAGTAAATGCATATAAAGCAACATTACTTTATGATGATAGTATCTTTGAAAGGGTAAGTGAAATTGATTTTCAAACAGTAAATGACTGGGAAGGATTAAGATATAATCCTAACACTGGTGAATTTGTTGTTTATAAAAAATCAGGAATAACTGCTGGAGAAGATATAGTTAATATATCTTTAAAGGTAAAAGAAAATGTTAAAGCAGCAAAAACAAAAGTTGAATTAGTGGAAGCTGTAACATCAGAAGGAAAAAAAGATTTATTTATTGAAGATGCCGAAGTATCAAAAGTAAATATAGATATAATTGAAGAACAAAAAAATCCTGATGACAACCCCGGTACAAATCCTGATGATAATACAGGTAATCCAGGAGAAGATATAAATAATGGACAAGTATCTAACGAACCTAGTACGTCACCAAATACAGGAGATAATTTTATATTACTTTTTGTATTATTTGGTGTAGAATTAATAGTAGTGATAGTATGTATAACATACTATAGTGAGAAATTTTTTAGGAATAGAAAAAATAAAATGTACATATCTGTAATATTAGCGCTTATTTTAACAGTGCAATTTATAGGAACAGTTTATGGAGCAGTTTCTACTTTTTCTAAAAAAGGTGAACTAAACTTTGATGGTGGAATAGATTATGCAGATGTTAGTTTACTTGTATCACATCTTGCAAATATACATCATTTAGATGAAGGAAAATCTTATGATGATGCAAAAGAAATATTAGAAAATGCAGATATTAATAGCGATGGGAAGATAACAGTAACAGACCTTAGTTTATTAATACAAAAAATTGAAAATAAATTAAATTATGAGGTAACTATATCCGATTTGACTGTAGATAATAATCATCCACAAAAAAATGAAGAAATAACTTTAAGCTTTAAATATGATGCAAATTATGATGCTACAGTAAAATCTGTTATAATAAATTCTCAAGAATTTGCTATAATTAAAAATGAGCAAGAAGGTAAATACGAATTAAAAATAAATGTTGGAAATGTAAGTGGAAAAAAAGAATATAGAATTGAAAAAGTAAAATTACATAATGATAAAATTATAAAAATAGAAAAAAATAATGTAATTAACATAGATGTATTAAAACAAGTAGTTTCTTTGAAAGACTATAATGTATCAGAAGATATAGAAAATGCTAGTTTAGATGTATCATTTAATATTGAAGATTTAGATAAAGCGTTTTTAAATGGAACATATACTATTGAAGAAACTGATGCAACAACAGAAGAAGAACTAGAAAATGAAATAGATACAGAAGAAAAAGAAGTAATACAAAAAGGACAAGTAAATTCTGGAAATAATGACTTTAAGGTAAAAGTAGAAGAAGGTAAAAATTACAAACTTTCTATAAAAGTAGAATATAATTTAAGTAATGGAAATTCAGAAGGTGATGAAGAATGTTCTGGAAGCATAGAATTTAAAAAACTTTTAAATTTTAACCCAAATTATAACTTTGAAATGTCTGATATTAAAACATATAGACTAGTAGATAATGAACTAGTTGAAACTACTGAATTTGATATTGGAGAAGAAATAATAGTAAAATTTAATGCTACAACTTCAACTGTATGTGTTCCAGCAGAGGTAGTTATTAATGGAATTAAGCATACACTTGAAAAACAAGATAATACTTACTTTGCTACCTTAGATGGCTTTGAGTCTGTTGGAAAATATGAAATAGTAGTTGAAAAAGTTATTTTAAATAATAGTAAAGAATTTAATATAGATAATAAAAAATCAGAAGTAAATCTTATCAAAAAGACTCCAACTGTGGAAAAAATAATGGCTAATGAAGATTTAAATGAAAAGAAAATGCCTGTAACTTTATTTGTAAGAGATGAAGATAAAGCATTAAATAAAATTGTAGCTATATTAAGTGATGAAAATGGAAATGAAATATCAATTATAGATTTAACATCTAAATTAGTAGATAGCAATATTGTTGAAGAAAATTCAATAAGTGTGTATACTTTAAATGATATTTTTGATATAAGTTCTATAAATTTAGCAAAAAAATATAAGATTAAAGTATTAGCAAATTATGAATTACTAGAAAATGAACCTGAATATACTTTCAGTGATAAAATTATTTTTGAAAATGAATTTGATGCATTGCCAGTAGTTAACATTAAAGATGTGCAAGTATCAAATAGATATCCTGAGAAAAATGAAAATATAACTTTAACTTATAAAATAGAAACTAATAAAAAAGATATTGATATAACACACATAATTGTAAATAATGTGAAATGTATTGCAACTAAACATATAGATAATGATGATAATGTAACATACTCTGTAACTTTACCAGTAGGAAATGCTTGTGGGGAATTAAATTTACATACAACAGAATTTTTATTTGAAGATAATTATCTTACAGCAAATGTAGATAATACTGTTAAAGTAGATGTATTAAAAACTAAACCAACTAGTGAAAAATTCTTACAGGAAGATAATATTGATGAAGGTAGTGTAACATTAACAGCAAGAATTGTAGATCCAGATGGTGCTTTTATAAGTGGTATAGCAACTCTTATAAGTAACAGTGATGGAACAGAAGTTGCAAGTGGAAGTTTTAATGCTAATCATGTTACATTTACAATAAACAATATAGAGTTAGAAAAAGAATATACTTTAGTTGCCAAAATGACATATGACAGGGATTCAGAAGTCGGTGGAGATAATTACGTAGTAGATGAAGTATTTAGAGAAAGACCTATACAATTAATTGCAGATTATCAGCTTCAATTAAGTAATATAAAAACATATTATGGAGATAAAGAAACTAGATATTTTGAAAGAGGTCAAAAAGCAACATTAACATTTAATTCTACTACCAATACATCTTTTTATCCTGTAAAAGCTGTTATAAATGGTGTTGAATATACTTTAGAAAAACAAGATGATTTATATAAAGCAACAATACCAGTTGTTTCAAAATTTGGACCACAAACTGTAACAATACAAAACTTAACACTTAATAATACAAAAGTATTAGACTTAACTTCAAATAATACAATAGATGTGGGTATTTTAAAATTAAGACCAACAATAACAGATTTTAATTTTGAGGAAGGCGAAAACAATACAATTAATGCAACATTTGCAGTAAAAGATACAGAAAATACAATAACTGGTGGAAAAATAATAGTAACAGATGAAAATGGAGCAAAAGTTGCTGAAGAATTATTTAGTAGTGATTCTAAAGGAATAAGTTTTGTAAAAAATGTATGTGAAGAATATGAAATAAAAGTAGTTGCAGATTATGATTTAGATACAAATGCAATTACACAAGGAGATAATGAATACAAAAATCAAGAATTACTATCAGAAACAATAAATATTAGTCAAAACCGTTTGTTTGAAATAAAAGATATAACAAGTGTAACATTGTATGGAAAATCAGACGATGGAATTGTTTCAGAAGTATCAAGAGTAACAGAACAAGATTTAACAGATTTAAGCAAATATATAGTAAAAGTACAAACCAAAGGCATGCCAGCATTATATGCAAATATAGAGTCAATTGAAATAGATGAAGATAATAAATTAAACTTTATATTAGATTATAAAGATGTGATTCAATATGAAAACGGTAAGAAAAGTAGTAAATTAAAAGTAGAATATGCAGAAATGATAAATGGCGTAGCAGAAAATAAAAGTTTGGAAAGTCTACTTCAAGAAATTACTGCTAATCCATCAGGAACATATGAATTAACACAAGACTATGATGCATCTAATATGAAATCTTCAGGAAGTACTGTAATAGATGTAGCTTTTAGTGGTACTTTAAATGGAAATGGACATAAAATATATAATCTAAAAAAACCTTTATTTAATTCTCTTGTTGATAATGCTAATATTGAAAATATAGTATTAGAGAATGTTGAATTAGTAGGTGCAACAAGTAAAGGAGCAATAGCAAATATTGCTGAAAATACTACTATTTCAAATGTACACATAAAAGGTCTATCATTTACTACAAGTGTAGAAGAATGTGGTGGCATGATAGGAGAACTAAAGGCTGGTTGTACAGTTAAAGAAAGTAGTGTAACAAACTTTAATATAAAGCTTACTTATTTTAGAGTTGCTGGTATTACAGGTAAAATGGCAGGAAGTACTATAAAAGATTGTTATGTAGAAGGAACAATTGAATCTGTAACATCTACTATAGATGGAATTGGTGGAATAGCTGGAGATTCACAAGGAACACCACAATCAACAATTGAAAATTGTATAGCAAAAGTAAATTTTGTAAATAATACAAGAGCTAAAAATAATGGTGGTATATTGGGACTTGCAAGAAATGCTAATACAATATTAACTAATAATATAAGTTTAGCTACAGGTACAGGATTAAATCATGTTTTTGGTACAACAGTACATTCTACATCTGGTAATAACTATGAATTAGAAGAATCTGAATTAATTTCAAATGTTAGTACTAGTAATAAAAATCTAGTTAAAAGAGTAGCAAAAGCTAATTTAAATAGAGAATTCTTTGCAAATGAGGCTTTATTTAATGAAGATATTTGGGATTTAGATGATGTTTCATATGATAAATTACCACGTTTAAAAAATAGTGACCCTAATGGAACTATTGAAGAAGTGGTAGAAAATGATAATAAAAAATTATATATACCAGAATATTACAGAATAAGTAAAATGTCTGGATATGATAAAAATAAAGATATAACATATAATAACTTACATAAATTAATGCCATATTATGATGCTAAATATTTAGTAACAGATGGTTCTAAAATAGCAAGTGATAATGTTTTAAATACAAAAATTATAAAACATATTTTACCATTTGCAAATAATAAATTAGTAACTTATCTTACAACAAATAGTTATGATGGTATTAATAAAATAAAAGTAGAATTTGATGATTATACTTTTGAAGAATATACAGTTACTTTTGAAAGTTTTAAACAAGGTATAGCAATTTATAAAATAGATGATTTAAATATAAATTATGCATTTGATAATTATGTTATAAATGAAGATTCAGAAGTTATAACTAAATTAGCTGATTATATAAAATCATTAGATTATAATACAGTGTTAGAGCCACTTACTACAGCAGCAGATAATAGACAATATAAAGATAATTATGATTCAGTAATTAAAAATATGGCGCAGGAAATAGCACTTAATATTTTACAAAATGATGAAGATAGTATACTTATGTTAAATAATGATATACTAAACAAAAAAATTGAACAAGAATTAATTGGAACTGATAAAATAAATAAAATGATTTATGCATATAACTATTATAACCGTTGGTATGGCTTTGAAATAGGTGGTGCAAAAGTATCAGATATTATGTTATTTGATGGTGAGATGTATTCAGATACAATGACATTTTATAATGTAGTAAGAGAAGTACTTTCAGGAAATATGAATCCAGGAAATACAAACACTTTCTATGCTAATTCTCTAAAAAAATATACAGGAAGTTCAACAATTAGCTATTTTTTAAATTATATAATAACTAATATTGGTGGATATGAAGATGTAAATGATTGGTTTACTGAATACTTTGGAGCAAGAAATATTTTAGCTGAATTTGGAGTAGATAAAAATCCTGATATTTTATATCGTGCTTGGTATCAACTAAGTAAAAAGCAAAATATGTTACTTCCAGTTATTACACTGCCAGCTAATTGTACTTATATGATTAGTGGTCCTGCTCATTTACAAATTGGACCTTCACAGTTGTATCATAAAGATGTAAATACTGAAGCAGGTCAAGCAGCTGTTAGAAGAACTCTTAATAATCATGTGGCACTTGTAAAAAGACACTTAAGTACATTAGCAGGCTCATTTGATCCAGGAAAATGGAATAATTATTGTATTATGGTTTATGATTGTACTAGAATCATTACAGGTTATAAAAATTCATATTTTCCAGGTACTAATATTGTAATAGGTACTTCACCTGTATATACTCAAGGAAAAGTTGGACAAAATTATCCATTCTTCAAAAACTTTAGTGAGGTATTCGGTTTATGGCAACCAAGTGGAAGTGCTGCAGGTGTTGGAAATACTGCAGGATTCTTATGGTTCATAGCTAGACCAGGTCTTACAAATTATGATACTTGGACTCATGAATTTGAACATGCTTTATTTGATAAAATTATGTTATTCCAAGCTGGAACTAGATTTAAATATGGTCTTGAAACACTAACTGAAGGTAATGTTGAACAAAATGGTGTTTGGAGTGAAAATAACCTTGTCCAAGATGTTGGACCATATTATTTCAATACAACTTATGATTTAAATAAGGAAGGAAATGCAACTCAAAATTTAAGTCCTGATAGAATTGATACTAGAGAAAAATTAGAAAATTATTTTAAAGGACAACAGAATGCGTTAGACTTGCTTGATTATATTGAAGGTAAAGCCTTTATAAGATTAACACCTGAGCAACAAGCAAGAGTTGCAACAAGAATGAATCAGTCTGGATCATGGTCTACTTGGGGAGCGATTACTGCAGCTCAAGCAGAACAAATGAATTTAACCTCATTAGAGTCTTTATATGATAATAGAATTATTATACGTCCAGAAAACGCATGGGGTGTCAGTGTAAGAGGTCTTAGTGTAATTAATAGTCTTGGTGCTAATGATTATGGATTTGAGTCTGTTTGGGTAAATCGTTGGTATATCGGTCATAATGATAATGGTATTCCAGATGCATTCTCAGCAAAACGTAATTATTTTGAAATGCTTGGTTATGCAGGAGTTGATGGATATGTTACTTATGGAAGAGGAAACACTAAAACAGATCTTGATGCTATTCAAAAAATTACGAAGTCTGTTACTGGTACAGCTATGAATTGGAAAGAATACAAGATGAGTAGATATGCTACTATTGAAGAAAATTTAAAAAACAATAAGTATATTGATGTTGATTATATGATTGAAAGATTCTATCAAGCTTTATCAAGTGATAC
>CANCXL010000003.1 GCA_947381905.1 uncultured Clostridiaceae bacterium
TAACTAGGAGGGAATAAAAAATGGGAATAAAATCATTTAAACCTGTTACTCCATCACTTAGAAATACAACAACATTAACAAACGACGAGATTACAAAAAATGTACCAGAAAAAAGTTTACTTACTTCTTTAAAGAAAAATGCTGGAAGAAACAACTCTGGTAAAATTACTGTAAGACATCATGGTGGCGGAAACAGAAGAAAATATAGAGTAATTGATTTTAAAAGAAATAAAGTTGATATGGAAGCAACAGTTATTGGTATCGAATATGATCCAAACAGAACTGCAAATATCGCTTTAATCGAATACGAAGATGGTGAAAGAGCATATATAATTGCTCCACTAGGACTTACAGATGGTGATAAAGTTATATCTGCTGCAAAAGCTGATATTAAACCAGGTAACTGTATGCCAATAGATGCTATACCAGTTGGTACTATGATATATAACATAGAATTAAACAAAGGTAAAGGCGCTCAACTTGTAAGAAGTGCTGGTATGTCTGCACAACTTATGGCTAAAGAAGGAAAATATGCACATGTTAGAATGCCTTCTGGAGAAATGAGACTTATAAATGTTGAATGTAGAGCTTGTATCGGTCAAGTTGGTAACCTAGAAGCTGAAAATGTTAAATTAGGTAAAGCTGGAAGAACAAGACATATGGGAATCAGACCTACAGTTAGAGGTTCTGTTATGAACCCATGCGATCACCCACATGGTGGTGGTGAAGGTAGAGCACCAGTTGGACACACTGGACCAAGAACTCCTTGGGGTAAACCAGCTCACGGATATAAAACAAGAAAAACTAACAATAGAACAGATAAATATATTGTTAAGAGAAGAAATAAAAAATAGTATTTGGAGGTATAGAAGATGTCAAGATCACTTAAAAAAGGACCTTATGTTGATGCTAGACTATTAGCAAAGGTAGAAAAATTAAATGAAGAAGATAGAAAAGAAGCTATAAAGACTTGGTCAAGATCCTCTACTATATATCCTCAAATGATTGGTCACACTATTGCAGTACATGATGGAAGAAAACACGTTCCAGTATATGTAACTGAAGAAATGGTTGGACACAAGTTAGGAGAATTTGCTCCTACTAGATTATTCAGAGGACATGCAGGAGATAAAAAGTCTAAAGTAAGATAGTATAAACTTTAATGAAGGAGGAGCCTAAAAATGGAAGAAAAACAAGCAAGAGCTGAGTTACGCCATGCAAGAATAAGTGCTAGAAAAGTTAAAATAGTTATAGACACTATTAGAGGAAAAAATGCTAAAGAAGCTATAGCCATATTAAAATATACTAATAAAGCAGCTGCACCTGTAGTTGAAAAATTAGTAAAATCAGCAATGGCAAATGCAGTTAATAATAATCATATGGATGAAACTAAATTATACATTTCTGAAATATATGCTAACCAAGGAACTACAATGAAAAGAATTATGCCAAGAGCTCAAGGTAGAGCAAACAGAATTAGAAAAAGAACTAGTCACATTACAGTTGTGTTAAAAGAAGCATAAAGGAGGTAAGTTTAAAATGGGACAAAAAGTTAGTCCACACGGACTTAGAGTTGGAATTATAAAAAACTGGTCTTCAACATGGTATGCTAATAAACAAGATTATTCTAATAACCTAGTAGAAGATTACAAAATTCGTACATACCTTAAAGACTTATTAAAACCAGCTGGTATTTACAAAATAGAAATTGCTAGAAAAGGTAATAAAGTCTTAGTAGATATATATGCAGCTAAACCTGGAATGATTATCGGAAAAGGTGGAGCAGCTATCGAAGAAATTAAAGCTAAATTAAACAAAAAAGTTGGAAAAGAAGTATCTTTAAATATAGTTGAAATTAAAGATGTTGACATGGCAGCTCAATTAGTTGCAGAAAATATTGCTATTCAACTTGAAAAGAGAATATCTTTTAGAAAAGCTATGAAACAAGCTATGCAAAAAACAATGAAAGCAGGAGCTTTAGGAATTAAAACTGCTGTATCTGGACGTTTAGGTGGAGCAGAAATTGCTAGAACTGAAACTTATCATGAAGGTACAATTCCTCTTCAAACTTTAAGAGCAGATATCGATTATGGATTTGCAGAAGCAAAAACAACTTATGGTATCATAGGTGTTAAAGTTTGGATATATAAAGGAGAAGTACTTCCTGCTAAAAAAACAGAAGGAGGTAATAAATAATGTTATCACCAAAAAGAACAAAATATAGAAAAGTACAAAAAGGTATCTTAAAAGGAAAAGCTCAAAGAGGAACTAGAGTAACAGATGGTGAATATGGAATTCAAGCTTTAGAACCAGCATGGATTACAGCTAACCAAATTGAATCAGTCAGAGTAACAATCTCAAGATACACTAAAAAAGTTGGTAAATCTTGGATAAAAATATTCCCAGATAAACCTATTACAAAACACCCTGCAGAATCTCGTATGGGTTCTGGTAAAGGAAATCCAGAATATTTCGTAGCAGTAGTTAGACCAGGAAGAGTAATGTTTGAAATTTCAGGTTTAGACGAAGCTACATCTAAAGAAGTTTTAACAAAAGCTATTCACAAACTTCCTATTAGATGTAAAATAGTTAAAAGAGAAGAACAAGGAGGAGAACAATAATGAAATCTAGTAAAATCAATGAATATAAAAATATGTCAGTTGAACAACTACAAAAAGAGTTAAAAGAACTTAAAAATGAACTTTTTAAATTAAGATTTCAAAACTCTCTAAACGGCCTTGATAACCCTAAAAAAATTACTTTAGTTAAAAAAGAAATCGCTAGAGTAAACACTTTAATTAGTGAAAAGGAAAATAATTAGTGGTAAAGGAGGATAAGAACGTGGAAAGAAATTTAAGAAAAACAAAACAAGGAAAAGTTGTTAGTAATAAAATGGATAAAACTATCGTTGTTGCTATAGATGACAAAGTTAAAGATCCACTTTATAACAAAATTAGAAATCATACTTTAAGAATCAAAGCACATGATGAAAACAACGAATGTGATATTGGAGATATCGTAGAAGTAATGGAAACTAGACCACTAAGTAAAGATAAAAGATATAGACTTGTAAGAATTGTGGAAAAAGTTAAATAGTAAAATATATTGAGAGGAGGACTAATCCATGATACAACAACAAACATTATTAAAAGTTGCAGACAACACTGGAGCTAAAGAATTAATGTGTATTAGAGTTCTTGGTGGTTCTTACAGAAAATGGGGTAACATCGGAGACGTTATCGTAGCTTCTGTAAAGAAAGCAGCACCTAACTCTGCAGTAAAAAAAGGCGATGTTGTTAAAGCTGTAATAGTTAGAAGTAAAAGAGGTCTTAGACGTGAAGATGGTTCTTATATTAGATTTGATGAAAACGCTGCAGTTTTAATCAAAGATGATAAAACACCAAGAGGAACACGTATCTTTGGGCCAGTAGCAAGAGAACTAAGAGATGATGATTACATGAAAATCTTATCTCTAGCACCTGAAGTTCTTTAATATACGGAGGTGAAAGTAAAGTGTTAACAAAAATGAAATTAAAAAAAGGTGATACTGTAATCGTAAATACAGGATCTGAAAAAGGTAAAAAAGGAACTATATTAGATATAAACAAAAAAACTGGTATGGTTACTGTTAAAGATATAAACGTTAGAACAAAACATGTTAAAGCTAGAAAGCAAGGTCAAGAATCTGGAATCATGAAAGTTGAAGCTCCGCTTTATGCATCAAAAGTAAGTTTTTACTGCGATAAATGTGGAAAAGGTGTAAGACTTGGAGTTAAAGTTAATGAAGACGGAACAAAATCAAGATTTTGCAAATGCTGTAACGAAATGAAGTAGTAAGGAGGGAAAAACTAAATGAACCTTAAAGAGAAATACACAGCTGAAGTAGTTCCTGCATTAATGGAAAAATTCGGATACAAATCTATAATGCAAGTACCAAAGCTAGATAAAATTGTTATAAACATGGGTGTTTCAGAAGTTAAAGATAACTCTAAAGCTTTAGACGTAGCTATGGGAGAACTTGAATTAATTTCTGGACAAAAACCAATTGTTACTAAAGCAAAAAAATCAATAGCTGCTTTCAAATTAAGAGAAGGTATGAATATTGGATGTAAAGTAACATTAAGAAATGCAAAAATGTACGATTTCGCTACAAAATTCTTTAATGTAGCACTTCCACGTGTAAGAGATTTTAAAGGTGTTAACCCTAACTCTTTCGATGGAAAAGGAAACTATAACATGGGAGTAAAAGAACAAATTATTTTCCCTGAAATAGAATATGATAAAATTGATAAAGTAAGAGGAATGGACATCGTATTTGTAACAACTGCAAAAACAGATGAAGAAGCTTATGAATTACTTAAATTATTAGGCTTACCATTCGCTGAAAAGTAGGGAGGACTTGAGATGGCAAAGAAATCTATGATAGCTAAACAACAAAGAGAACCAAAGTTTAGCACAAGATATTATAACAGATGTAAAATATGTGGAAGACCACACTCTTACATGAGAAAATATGGAATATGCCGTTTATGCTTTAGAAAATTAGCATATCAAGGAGATATACCAGGTGTTAAAAAAGCAAGCTGGTAGAAAAGGAGGAAAAAAGGCAATGAATACAACAGATCCAATTGCAGACATGTTAACTAGAATAAGAAACGCTAATGCTCAAAGACATGCAACAGTTGACGTTCCTTATTCTAAAGAAAAGGAAGCAATAGCAAATATTTTAGTTTCTGAAGGTTTTGTTGAATCATTAGATATTATTGAAGATTCACACAAGACTTTAAGACTTACATTAAAATACCAAAATAATGTAAAAGTATTACAAGGTTTAAAAAGAATTAGTAAACCTGGTTTAAGAATATATGCAAATGTAGAAGATTTACCAAGAGTTTTAAATGGACTAGGTATAGCTATAATCTCTACATCAAAAGGAATTATGACAGACAAAGCTGCTAGAAAAGAAAACGTTGGTGGTGAAGTTCTAGCATATATTTGGTAATTGAATTTATAATAAAAGGAGGGTATACCAAATGTCAAGAATAGGTAAAAATCCTATCACAATACCAGCTGGTGTTGAAGTTAAAATTGAAGGAAACACAGTTACAGTTAAAGGACCTAAAGGAACATTAACACAAGAATTCTTACCTTGCGTTACAATTGCTCAAGAAGGTGCTGAAATTAAAGTTACAGTAGATAACGAAAACAATGGAAATATCCATGGATTAACTAGAACTTTAATTAACAACATGGTAATTGGTGTTACTCAAGGATTTGAAAAAACACTAGAAGTAAACGGTATAGGATACAGAGCACAAAAACAAGGTAATAAATTAGTATTAACTCTAGGTTATTCTCATCCTGTTGAAGTTGAGGAAATAGAAGGAATAACTATAGATGTACCAAATCCTAATACAATAGTAGTAAAAGGAATTGACAAACAAGTTGTTGGTCAAGTTGCTGCTAATATTAGAGAAAAGAGAGAACCAGAACCATATAAAGGTAAAGGTATTAAATATGCTGGCGAGAGAATAATCAGAAAAGAAGGAAAAGCTGGCGGTAAAAAATAATCTTAGAAGTTAAGGAGGGAGTCTTAAAATGATTAATAAGACAAATAGAAAAGAGACAAGAACTATTAGACAAAAAAGAGTTAGAACTAAAGTTCAAGGTACTTCTATGAGACCAAGACTTTGCGTTTATAAAAGTCTAACAAATATATACGCACAATTAATCGACGATGAAAAACAAGCTACTATTTGTACTGCTTCTACTTTAGATAAAGAAGTTAAAACTAAAGCATCTAATGTTGAAGCTGCAACAGAAGTTGGAAAATTAATCGCTGAACGTGCTAAAAAAGCAAAAATTAACACTGTTGTCTTTGATAGAAATGGTTATTTATACCATGGAAAAGTTAAAGCATTAGCAGATGCAGCAAGAGAAGCTGGATTAGAATTCTAATGAAAGGAGAAACTATAATGGCAGAAACTAAAACTGAATTAAAAGAAAAAGTTGTTAATGTAAGCAGAGTAGCTAAAGTTGTTAAAGGTGGTAGAACTTTTAGATTTAGCGTATTAGTAGTTGTTGGTGACGAAAATGGTCACATCGGTGTTGGTACAGGTAAATCAGCAGAAGTTCCAGAAGCTATTAAAAAAGCAACTGACGATGCTAAGAAAAACTTAGTTGAAGTATCTTTAGTAAATGGTACTTTACCTCATGAGTACACTACAAACTTTGGTTCATCTAAAGTTATATTAAAACCAGCAGTTGAAGGTACAGGTATCATTGCAGGTGGTGCAGTAAGACCTGTTCTAGAACTAGCAGGTGTTAAAAACGTAACAGCTAAAACTCTTGGTTCTCGTAATAGCAGAAACGTAGTATATGCTACAGTTAAAGCATTAAAAGCTATGAGAACACCAGAAGAAGTTGCTAAACTTAGAGGAAAAACAGTAGAAGAAATACTAAAATAATGATATAATGATTACTAGTAATTTATAAGAGAGGAGGAAGCTTGAATGAAGATACACGAATTAGCTCCAGCATACGGTGCTACAACTACCTCTAAAAGAGTAGGAAGAGGTATTGGAAGTGGTCTTGGAAAAACAGCTGGAAAAGGACATAAAGGTCAAAAAGCTAGAACAGGCGGTAGCATTAGAAGAGGATTTGAAGGTGGACAAACACCTTTATATAGAAGAATACCTAAAAGAGGATTTAAAAATCATTTTGCTAAAGAATATGCCGTAGTAAATCTTAGTGATTTAGAAGTGTTCGATAATGGAACAACTGTTAATGCAGAATTATTAATGGCTGAAGGAATTATTAAGAAAGAATTAGACGGAGTAAAAGTTTTAGGTAACGGAACACTAACAAAAAAACTTACAGTTGTAGCTACTAAATTTTCAAAAACTGCTGAAGAAAAAATACAAGCTGCAGGTGGAAAGACTGAGGTGATGTAATATGTTACAAAGCATAAAAAACATTTTCTCAGTAAAAGATATTAGAAAAAAATTACTTTTTACAGTTTTAATATTATTATTATTTAGAATTGGTACATTTATAACTATACCAGGTTTAAATAAAATATTAATTAATGAACAATTAGGTGCAAATTCAAATGGTCTTTCTGCAATGGTTAACCTAATTTCAGGTGGAGCATTTAGTAGATTATCTATTTTTGCTATGACTATTGGACCATACATTACAGCATCTATCGTCTTAAACCTATTACAATTTGTAATACCAAGTCTTGAAAGACTTGCAAAAGAAGGCGAAAATGGAAGAAAGAAGCTAAATAAGTATACTAAATATTTAACAATTGCATTTGCTATTATTGAAGGTTTAGGATTATACTTTACTTATAGAGCTTATCTTTTACCAGAATTAACATTTGGAGCTGGTAAAGTTGTAGGATTACTACTATTTATCATTTCACTTATGGCTGGTACATCTTTACTAACATGGTTAGGAGATAAAATAACAGAACATGGAATCGGTAATGGTATATCAATGATCGTTTTCTTTGGTATCGTTGCAGGATTACCATCAACAATCAAATCTTTTGCAAATATTGGAGGTGCCGGATTTACAGGTATTTTAGTGTTTGCAGCATTAATTGTTGGATTACTTGTAATAATTGCTGGTGTTGTATTTGTTCAAAAAGCTGAACGTAGAATACCTGTAAATTATGCAAAAAGAGTTGTTGGAAGAAAAATGTATGGTGGTCAAAGTACACACATTCCAATTAAACTAGCTATGGCTGGTGTTATGCCACTTATATTTGCAATGTCATTTATGTCATTCCCAGGTATAATTATTGGTCTTGTAACAGACGTAAATACATTAACTGGTTTCTGGAAAGGTGTATACACACTATTTACAGCTTCAGCAAGTTCTCCATGGGGATATCTAGTAGGATATGCAGTAATTTATATGGCTTTAATCATATTATTTACTTTTGTATATACTATGTTTATTATAAATCCAGTAGAGATTGCAAACAACTTAAAGAAAAATGGTGGATTTATTCCAGGTATTAGAGCTGGTAAAAATACATCAGATTATATTAATAATGTATTAATTAAAATAACTGCTGCAGGTTCTTTATTCTTAGCAGCAATAGCAATATTACCAATTATTCTACAAGCATTTACAAGTCAATCAATATCATTTAGTGGTAACTCAATACTTATCTTAGTAAGTGTTGGACTTGAAATACTAAATACAGTAGAAACACAAATGGTAAGTAGAAATTATTCTGGATTCTTAGGATAATTATATCTTAAAAAGGGTGGTACTTTTGTATCATTCTTTTTTTGTCTTAAAAAATCCACTTGCATTTTACATAACTTTAAGTTATAATGAAAAAGCGTTTTATATGAAGGAGGGTGTTATGGAAGAGCTAGAATACGAAAAGCAAAAATTAAAAAAAGTTGAAGATGAATTAAAAGTTGTAAAAGAAGGAGAAGAAAAGATCCTTAAGGAACTACCAAAAAAATATGGAAATAATCCAGTATTACTTTCAAATTTAATGTCATCAACAGCAACTAAAATCGCAAATATTCAAAGAATCAAAGAAAAGCCATATTTTGCGAGAATAGATTTTAAAGAAAACGGTAAATCTATAAAAGATAAACTCTATATTGGTAAAATTGGTATTATAGATTTAGATGGTAAAATTATTGTTACGGATTGGAGAGCTCCAGTATCTACACTATATTATGATAGTAATTTAGGCAATGTAGAATACAATGCACCTGATGGTAAAATAAGGGGAAATATGTCATTAAAAAGGCAGATTATAATTGAAAAAGAAGATGTAAAAAGTATTTATGATGTAGATTCTGTATCTGATGATGAGCTTTTAAAACCATATCTTGGAGCAAGTGCAGATAGTAGACTAAAAAATATAGTCGCATCTATACAAGGCGAACAAAATAATATAATTAGAAAAAGTATTGAGAAAAATTTAATTGTACAAGGTGTTGCAGGATCAGGAAAAACAACAGTAGCATTACATAGAATTGCATATTTAATGTATAATAATTCAGATAAATATAAGGCAAACCAGTTTATGGTAATAGGTCCAAATAAATTCTTTATAAATTATATCTCTAATGTATTACCAGATTTAGATGCAAGTAATGCTGTGCAATTAACATTTGAAGAACTTGCTACAGAGTATACAAAAGAAAAACTATCATTTGAGGATTCTACAAAAAAGATTGCAGATATAACTGATGGAAAGTTAAATATTATATATTCAAAGTTTAAATCTAGTATAGAATACAAAAAATTATTAGATAAATATCTAAATAATATTGAAAATCGCTTAATTTCAAATGATGGACTAGTAATAAACAATATTAAAGTATTAGAAAAAGACTTTATTATGAAGATATATAATGAGACTATTGGTGAGTCCATTGCACAAAGACTAGAACTAACAGCTAAAATTACTGCAAATAGGATAAAAAATGATGATGAGATATATAATAAAATAAAGACTCAAATGTTTGAAATAGAGAAAAGTCAATCAGATATTGAAAGTAAGAGAAAAATTGCTAAAAAAGAAATTGAAATGTTAAAAGAATTAACAAATTTTGGGTTTGAAAAACAGCTTAAGAAATTTTTAGATATATCTTCTGTCAAAGCAATAAATATCTACAAAGATTTTGTGAATAATGTGGATAAGTTATATAGTAAAGATAAAATAAATATTAAAGAATTTCAAAAATATACTATAGAATCATTAAATAAAAAGATAATTGAAAATGAAGATATAGCGCCAATAATGTATATTAAGCTAATATTATTTGGAAATGATGAGTTTAAAAATATAAAATGTGTAGTAATAGATGAAGCACAAGACTTTGGCTTATTTAGCTTTATAGTATTAAGAAAAATACTATCTAATGCTGTTTTTTCTATATTTGGAGATATGGCACAAGGAATCTATTCGTATAGGGCAATAGATAATTGGGATGAGATAGACAACAAAGTATTTGAAGGATCTGAATACTTAAAATTAAGTAAATCATATAGAACATCTATTGAAATAATGAATGAAGCAAATAAAATATCTGAAGCTATTGGCTTTGGAAGAGCAAATCCAGTAATTAGAAATTCTGGACCAATAGTTAAGACTAAGATTAATAAAAAAGATAAGATTAAATATATTTCAAATAGGGTAAAAGAATACTTAAAACAAGGATATAAGTCTATTGCTATTATATATAAAAATCAAGATAAGATGATAGAATTAAATAAACATTTTAAAGAACAAGGAATAGCCTCAGAAATAATATATAAGGATCAGAAAAATTATAACGGAGGAGTATGTATATTAACTTCGTATTTATCTAAAGGTTTAGAATTTGATGTTGTAATTATTGCAGATTGTGATGAAGAAAGGTATAATCATGAAGACATACTAGATATGAAATTGTTATATGTCTCTATGACAAGAGCTCTTCATAAATTGGAGCTTATTTATGAAAATAATATATGTAAATATTTAAAAGAAGAATAGACAAATTTTGTATTTTTTGATATTATATAGGTGTATAAGTCATGGGAGGTAAATATGAATAAGAAGAGACTTGCAATATTTGTACTTATACTAATTGTAATAATAGCTGTAGTTTGTACAATAATATTAAATGGAAATAAAAAAGAAGATAATAAGGGGCAAAAAGAAAATATTAAAACATATACAGAAGCAGAGTGGAAAGAATTTGCTACTAACTATTATGAAAGTGTAGCTTCAAAAACTCCTTCAGATGTAAAAATAATTACTGATGGAGTAGATTTTGTTGTAGCAGAAATATATGAAGATGGTGTGTTAGAATATATTGAAAGATATACTATAGATTATAAAACAGGTAGTGGATATAATCTAAAAGGAGAACCAATACAACTAGAATAAAAATAGCAAGTAAAATTAATTACTTGCTATTTTTATATGTTTTCTTAAGTCGTTTAAAGCTGTGTTTAAATCTTTTTCGAGTATAGTACCTTTTGCTAAATCTAGAAAATATTTTTCAGTTTCTAGTATATATCTTTCTTGAAAGAAACTATCTGCATATATTGATTCTTGCAAATTATGAATTCTATCTGCAATTTTTACTATTCTTGCTATCTCATTTTTCTTTATATTTGAAATATATTCTTTCATAATATAATTATTTTGCTTTGTTAGTAGTAAAACACTATCAGCAATATCTTTTCTAGTTAATCTTAAGATTTCATTATAAGTTGTATTTGTATCTTCTAGCAGATCATGAAATAGTGCAACAAATAAATATTCATTATTATATCCTTTTTCTTTTAACAAATTATATACTGCTAGTGGATGAGTATAATATGGAATACCTTGCTTTCTTTTTTGTCCTTCATGTTTTTTCTTCATAAAATCTATTGCTTCATTTAAATTCAAAAAAATCACCTCTTATATATAATAAATTATATCATAATAACTTAAAATATAAAAATAAGACAGATACTTTTGTATCTGTCTTTGTTACAAATCAATTTTTTTACATTTAATTATTGGTTAGGTTGTTGAGATTGCATTTGGTTAGCAGCGTTAGCTACAAGTCTTTTAACCATTTCTCCACCTACAGAACCAGCTTGTTTAGAAGTTAAATCTCCATTATAACCTTGTTTTAAGTTAACTCCGATTTCGTTAGCTACTTCATATTTGAATTTATCTAAAGCAGCTTTAGCTTGTTTGTTAGTCATTTTGCTGTTTGAGTTTGACATTTGAATTCACCTCCAATTTTTTTATGTTAAAGTGTAATTAATTATTAACGCTTCTTTTGAAGTGTAAGTAATTATCAACACTTTACACTATTAATTTGTGACAAATAAAAATTTTAATACTGGTAATTTTTGGAAAAATTAAAAAAGAACAAAAAATAATTACATCGACATTAATCGACGTATAAAAAGCTCATAATAGCTTGATTTTACTCATAAATAATTGTATAATAATGGTGCTTTATAGGATAGACTGGAATGGAGCAAAACATGGAAAATAATAAATTGAAAATAATGGTAGTTGATGACAATAAAGAATTCGTAAAACTTTTAAATATGTATATCAATTCACAAAAAGATATGGTTGCATTAGAACCACTTTACGATGGAACTAATGTAATAGATGCTATAAAACAGTCTAAACCTGATGTTATGTTACTAGATGTAGTAATGCCTGAAAAAGATGGACTTTCTGTTCTTGAAGATCTAAATGATGAAGTTGGACTTGAAAAACCTATCACTATAATAATGTCTGCAATTGGTCAAGAGAAAATTACTCAAAAAGCAATATCACTTGGAGCAACATATTATGTTGTAAAACCTTTTGATATGATAACATTAGTAGATAGAATTAGAGATCTATTAAAAGAAGAGGAAGAAGTAAAAAGTGAGTATATGGTAGCTTATGGAAATAAAAATCTTCCACTAGAAGTAAGAGTAACTCAAATGATTCATGATGTTGGAGTACCAGCACATATAAAGGGATACCAATATATTAGAGAAGCAATTATGCTTGCAGTTGAAAATGAGGATATTTTAAATTCCGTAACAAAAGCATTATATCCATCTCTATCTCAAAAATTTAACACAACACCTTCTAGAGTAGAAAGAGCAATAAGACATGCTATAGAAGTTGCTTGGAATAGAGGACAAATAGAAATGCATGAAAAGATATTTGGATACACTGTAAACTCTAATAAAGGTAAACCTACAAATTCAGAATTTATTGCAATGATAGCTGATAGAATTAGACTATCTGAAAAAGTAGCAGTATAACATAAAAAAGAGATATAGTATTTATGCTATATCTCTTTTGCTATGTAAAAAACATTAAAATGTATTATATTATTAGAACCCATTAAACAAAGTAATTTCAAGGTCTCAAAAACATTATGTTTACTTGACATTTTGCCTTAAAAATAGTAAAATATAGGAAAATTGTAAGAAAAGAGGAAATATATTTTTATGAGTAAAGATAAAGAAAAAAAATCCGGATTTTTTAAATCTTTTTCATCAAGAATAGTAATAATAGCCTTGTTAATAATTTGTGCTGCAGTAGTATCAATAATAATACCTATGTCACTATACATAGATATACTTGCGATATTTATATTGTGTATGATTGCAATTATCATGTGCATTAAAGAATTAAGGGATAAGAAATTTAGATTAAACGAATTGTCTAAAAATGTAGATATGATATTTAAAGATTCTTTAGATTTAATTGAAATTCCTATGGCACTAGTTGGTTTACAAGGAAATATTATATGGAAAAATAATTCAGCTGAGCATTTGTTGCCTGACGAGTATATTGAAAAGTCTGCTTTAAAATTAGAATCTTTAAAAAAGAAAAATCCAAATTCTAGTTTGCTTGAAGAAGTAGGAAATGGAGATGTTTATAGCGTATTTTGTAATCATATAAAATTTGATGATTTTGATTGCCTTCTTACTTCATTTATAGATAAAACATATGAAAGCACTCTTGTTGAAACATTAAATGAGTCAAAAGTTGCTATTGGAATGTTATTTATAGATAATTATGAAGAGACATTACAAGGTTTAGATGATATGAAAAAAGCTGAAGTAACATCGTTAATTACTAAAGAAATTGGAAGTTGGGCAAGTGAAAATAAAGGTGTTCTAGCAAAACTAGATAAAGACAAATATGCTGTGTTTATCGAAAAAAAATATGTTAAAGCTATGGAAGAAAATTCTTTTAAAATACTTGAGAGAGTAAGGAATATAACTAAGCTTACAAAGTTACCAATAACAGTGTCTATAGGTATATCATATGGTGAAGAGACTTTAGAAGAAAGATATAATGCTGGGCGTTCAGCGCTAGATATAGCTTTAGGACGTGGCGGTGATCAGGCAGTAGTAAAAAAAGATAAAAAATATGATTTCTTTGGTGGCTCAAACATAGGAATTGAAAAAACAAGTAAGGTTAAGGCAAGAACTATGGCTCAAGCTATGAGAGAACTTGTTGAAAAAAGCGAAAAAGTATATGTTATGGGACACAGAAATTCAGATTTAGATTGTATAGGAGCTGCCATAGGTATTGTAAAAATTGCACAATATCTTGGTAAACCAGTAAATGTCATAATGGATGCTAAATGTAATGCAAGTTCTGAAGGATTAATTAAGAAAATTAAAGAAGACGAATTATATGAAGATGTATTTAAAACATATGCAGATATAAGAAATGATGATTTTACTAATTCATTACTAGTTGTTGTGGATACGCACAAAAAATCATATTTAGTTGAACCAGATCTTTTAGATAAATTTGAAAACGTTGCATTAATTGATCATCATAGAAGAGGACCAGAGTTTATAGACAATTCGGTTCTTACATATCACGAAATCTATGCATCATCTGCAACAGAACTTGTTGTAGAAATATTAATGTATTTAGATGGGTTAGAACTTTCATCAAATGAGGCAGAATGTATGTATGCAGGTCTTGTGGTTGATACTAAAAACTTTATGTTTAAAACTGGAGTTAGAACTTTTGAGGTTGCTGCATATCTTAAAAAATTTGGTATAGATGTTGCAGAAATAAAATTATTATTTCAAAATGATTTTGAAACATATGTAGCAAAAGTTGAAATAGTTAAAAATGCAGAATTTTATAAAGATAAGATTGCAATTTCTATGTCTGAAGCAACTCATACAGATATGCCAATTATTGTAGCACAAGCTGCAGATGAACTTTTATCTATCTCTGGAATACAGGCATCTTTTGTACTTTGTAAAGTAGAAGGTATTGTAATGATATCTGGTAGATCAATGGGAGATATAAATGTTCAAACAATACTTGAAAAAATTGGCGGTGGCGGACACTTAACATTTGCTGGCGCACAAATTGCAGGAGTTAGTCTAGAACAAGCAAAAGAAAAATTAATTGAGAGTATTGATGAATATTATAAATAAAATATTAATAATTAAGGAGGTAGAAAAATGAAAGTAGTATTAAATCAGGACATAAAAGGAGTTGGAAAAAAACTCCAAGTAATAGACGTAAGTGAAGGGTATGCTAGAAATTTTTTATTACCTAAAAAGCTTGCAGTTGTTGCAGATAATAAAAATATGAATCTCGTACAAGGAAAGATTGATTCTCAAAAATTTAAAAAGCAAACAGAACTTGAAGCAGCAAATGCAAATAAGAAAATAATTGAAAATGGCAGTATTGAGTTTAAAAATAAAGTCGGTGGAGATAATAGACTTTATGGAAGCGTAACAGAAAAAGATATTGCAGATAAAATTAAAGAAAAATTTAATATAGAAGTTAATAAAAAGAAGATAACTGTAAGTGAACCTATAAAAACTTTAGGAACATATACAGCAAATATAAAATTATACGAAGGAGTAGTAGCAAAGCTAAAAGTAACAGTAACAGGAATGTAGGTGTAGTAAATGGAAAACGAAGTAGTAAATAAGGTACAACCAAATGACACACTGGCAGAGCAAGCCGTTTTAGGCTCAATGCTAGTTTCAAAAGATGCAGTTCAAGCAGCAGTAGAAGTTTTAAAACCAGAAGATTTTTATAGAGAAGATAATAAAGAAATATATGCAGCAATGCTTGATATCTACAATGTTGGTAGAGAAATAGACATGATAACCGTATCAGAACAACTTAAATTAAGAGGGACACTAGAAAGAGTTGGTGGAACTCAAAATCTTGCTACTTTAATAGATAACGTACCTACTACATCAAACATTGAAAGATATGTTGAAATTGTTGAACAAAAATCTACATCCAGAAGTTTAATAAAAGTTACAAACGATATTATGAAAGTGTCATATGCACAAACAGAAGACCTTGATGCAATTATAGAACAAGCTGAAAAAGGCATATTTGATCTTGCTCAAAATAGGAATAGTAAATCATATGCTGGAATGAAGGAAATACTTGTTACAACTCTAGATAACATTGAAAAAATGTATGAAAATAAAGAAAAGTTATCAGGAATTGAGTCTGGTTTTTATGATTTAGATGATAAAATATCAGGTCTTAACGATTCAGATTTAATTATTGTTGCAGCGCGTCCTGCTATGGGAAAATCTGCTTTTGTATTAAATATAGCCTCATATGTAGCAATGCATGATCATATACCTGTAATGATATTTAACCTAGAAATGTCAAAAGAGCAACTTGTTAAAAGAATGCTTAGTAGTGAGAGTGGCATTGATAGTATGAAGCTTAATAATGCAGATCTTGAACAAGAGGATTGGATAAAAATGGCTGATGCAAGCAATAGATTAGCTGATGCTCCTATATATATTGATGACTCATCAGTACTAAGTCCATCAGAAATAAGAGCAAAATGTAGAAAAGCTAAAATAGAAAAAAATATTGGCTTAATTATAATTGACTATTTACAACTTATGGAATCTAAATCTTCAAATGGTTCAAGACAACAAGAAGTATCTGAAATATCAAGAGGGTTAAAAATACTTGCTAAAGAATTAAATGTTCCAGTAATTGCACTTTCACAGTTAAGTCGTTCTACAGAGTCAAGAGCAGACCACAGACCTATGCTTAGTGATTTGCGTGAATCTGGATCTATTGAGCAAGATGCAGATATTGTTATGTTTTTACACAGAGATGATTACTATGATAAAGAAAGTGAAAAAAAAGGAATTGCTGAGGTTATTATAGCAAAAAATAGACATGGAGAAACAGGAACTATTGAACTTGGCTGGTTAGGTCAATATACTAGATTTGCAAATATTGACCATAGAAAAGGAATGGAACAATATGAAGGATAATATTTTAGATATTGTAAAGAATAATATAGTAGAAAATAATCTTATAAAAGAAAATGATAAAATAATTGTTGCAGTATCAGGTGGACCAGATTCTATGTGTCTACTTGATTCTTTGTTTAGATTAAAAGACGAACTTAAGATTCATTTGGTTGTTGCACATGTAAATCATGGCATAAGAAAAGAATCAGATGATGAAAAAATATATGTGGAAAATTATTGCAATAAAAGAAATATTCCTTTTTACTATTTAAAAGGGAATATACCAGAACTTTCTAAAGAAAAAAAGATGTCTGAAGAGGCATGTGGTAGAGAAGTAAGATATAATTTTTTTGAAAAAGTAAGAAGAGAAGAACAAGCTGTATCTATTGCAGTAGCACATAATTTAAATGATAATATAGAGACAATACTACTTAATCTAATTAGAGGTTCTGGACTAAAGGGATTAACAGGTATGGATTTTAGATATAACAATATTATTAGACCACTTCTTACTATTGAAAAAAAAGATATTTTATTATATAATAATGAACTAGAGTTAAATCCTTGTATAGACAAAACTAACGAAGAAGAAATATATTTAAGAAATAAAATTAGATTAAGCTTGATTCCATATTTAAAGGAATTAAATCCAAATTTTAATACAAATATTAGCAGAATGAGAAATATCTTAAAAGAGGATAATGAGTTTATAGAAGAATATACAAATAATATTTTTAAAAATATTATAGTAGAAGAGGAAGACTCTAAAATTACTTTCAATTATTCATATATAATGAATGAACATGATAGTATAAAGAAAAGGCTGGTTAGAAAAATTATAGAGAAGAAAATATCTAATTTAGACGGAATAGAAAGCATACATGTATTAGATATTATAAAATTGTTAAATAATAATATAAAAGGGAAAAAATATATAATAGGCAATAAGTTTACTATAGAAATAGTAAAAAAGAATATTGCTGTTATATATTAATCTGAAGGGAGAAAAAATGAACAAGAAAAGTGCTTTAAGAACATTAATTGTATATGCATTGCTTATTGCATTAGCTATTTATGCTATTGAACTACTTGGCTCAAATCAAACAAAACAAATGTCTTATACAGAACTTATGAAAGACATTGATGAACAAATTGTACAAAGTATAGAACTTAGCACAGATAGGTTAACAGCAAGTGTAAAATTAAAAGATGAAGAAAATTTAATAAGAATAGTAGATATACCATCAGCTACAACCTTTATTGAAGTAGTTCAAGATAGAGTTGGAGCAGGAGAATTTGAGTTAACTGTTGCAAAAGAAACATTTATGGAGGCTATTGCACCATATATTCCAAATGTATTACTTTTAGTTGGAACATTGTTTATTTTAATGTTTGTATTAAGAAAGACAAATGATAGCAATAGTAAAGCTATGGATTTCGGAAAAAGTAGAGCTCAAAAAATTGATAAAAATTCGCCAAAGAAAGTAACTTTTGATAATGTTGCAGGACTTGAAGAAGAAAAAGAAGAACTAAAAGAAGAAGTTGAATTCTTAAAAAATCCTAAAAAGTATATTGATATGGGAGCAAGAATACCTAAAGGTATATTACTTGTAGGTGGACCAGGTACTGGTAAAACATTACTTGCAAAAGCAGTAGCAGGTGAAGCAAACGTTCCATTTTTTAGTATAAGTGGATCAGATTTTGTTGAAATGTTTGTAGGTGTTGGTGCATCAAGAGTTAGAGATATGTTTAAAGAGGCAAAAGCTAATTCACCATGTATTATATTTATAGATGAAATTGATGCTGTTGGACGTCATAGAGGTGCAGGACTTGGTGGCGGACATGATGAAAGAGAGCAGACATTAAACCAATTACTTGTTGAGATGGATGGATTTGCAACTCATGAGAGTATAATAGTTATGGCTGCAACAAACAGACCAGATATACTTGATCCAGCACTTTTAAGACCTGGAAGATTTGATAGGCAAGTTGTTGTTGGAAATCCAGACGTAAAAGCAAGAGAAGAAATACTTCAATTACATGCTAAGAATAAACCATTTGTTCCTGGAATAGATTTTAAAGTTATAGCAAAAAATACAGCAGGATTTAGTGGAGCTGATCTTGAAAATATGATTAATGAATCTGCTCTTCTTGCTGCAAGAAAAGATAAAAAGACTATAGATTTAAACGATGTTGAGGAAGCTATGGTTAAAGTAATGATGGGACCTGAAAAGAAGAGCAAAGTTATTACAGAAAAAGAAAAGAAGCTTACAGCATATCATGAAGCAGGTCATGCAGTAGTTGCAAGATGCTTACCAAATCATGATGATATTCATGAGATATCCATAATCCCAAGAGGTATGGCAGGAGGTTATACAATGTATAAACCTACTGATGATAAAAGTTATGCGTCAAAAAATGAGATGAAAGAGCATATTGTATCACTTCTTGGTGGAAGAGTTGCAGAAGCGTTAATATTAGATGATATAAGTACAGGTGCTTCTAATGATATAGAAAGAGCAACTAAAATTGCAAGAGAAATGGTTACTAAATATGGAATGTCTGAAAAACTTGGACCAATATGTTTTGGAGCATCGCAAGAAGAAGTATTCTTAGGAAAAGAGATGGCAAATCATAATAGAGATTATAGTGAAAATACAGCATCTCAAATCGATAATGAAATAAAAGATATTGTTATGAATGCTTATACAACTGCTGAGAGAATATTAAAAGAAAACGTTGAAAAACTACATAAAGTTGCTAAAAAATTACTAGAAAATGAAAAAATATCAGGAGATGAATTTGAAGCAATCTTTAAAGAATAAAAAAATATTAGTTACCGATTAAAAATCGGTAACTTTTTTACATAAAAACATTGATTAACACTTTATTTTATGTTATAATAATAGCGCTGTATGTTTAATCTAGTGAACATACAAATACACACACAATAGGAGTTTTGCTCTTCTTCCAATAATGGACGTGCAAAATGTTGATAATTGTGGAGGATAGAAAGAAGGAGGAATTTTAAAATGGCAATTATACCAATGAAATCATTACTAGAAGCTGGTGTACACTTTGGTCACCAAACAAAAAGATGGGATCCTAGAATGGCTCCATATATATTCACAGCAAGAAATGGAATATACATCTTAGATTTACAAAAAACATTAAAGAAATTACAAGAAGCTTACAACGAAACTAAAAAAGTTGTAGCTGAAGGTGGAGTAGTTCTTTTCGTAGGAACTAAAAAACAAATTCAAGAGACTATTAAAACTGAAGCTGAAAGATGTGGAATGTACTACATTAACAGCAGATGGTTAGGTGGTACTTTAACAAACTTTGCTACTATTAAAACAAGAATAGCAAGACTTAATGAATTAGAAAAAATGGAAGCAGATGGAACATTTGAAGTTTTACCTAAAAAAGAAGTTACTAAATTAAGAAAAGAAATGGAAATATTAAATACTAACCTTGGTGGTATTAAAAATATGGAAAAACTTCCATCATTAATTTTCTTAGCTGACTCTAAAAAAGAATATATTTGTACAAGAGAAGCTAGAAGACTTAATATCCCAACAATTGGTTTAATAGATTCTAACTGTAACCCAAATGATGTAGATTTTGTAATTCCAGGTAATGATGATGCTGTAAGATCAGTAAGCTTAATCGCTGGTAAAATAGCTGATGCTGTTGTAGAAGTTAAAGAAGGAAACTTAGCTACAGTTGACGACGAAGATTTTGAAACAATGCAAGAATTAGTTGAAAAAGAAGGCGTTGACAAAATAGAAAGAAAACCAAAACAAAACAACAGAAGAAACTATACAAAAAGAGATAACAGAAAAGAAGAAGTTGCTGAAGTTAAAGAAGAAACAACTACAGAACAAGAATAGTATTAATATATAAATAGGGGGTGCTTTATTATGGCAATTACAGCCGAGCAAGTTAAAGAATTAAGAGATAGAACAGGTGCAGGTATAATGGACTGCAAAAAAATCCTTACAGAAGCTGAAGGAAATATAGAAAAAGCAATAGAGCTTTTAAAACAAAAAGGAATGGCTAAAGCTGCTAAAAAAGCAGGAAGAATTGCTGCAGAAGGTTTAGTAGAAGCATATATTCACAATGGTAAATATGGTGCTTTAGTAGAAGTAAACTCTGAAACAGACTTCGTTGCTAACAACCCAGAATTTAAGAGTTTTGTTAAAGATATTGCTATGCATGTTGCTGCTGCTGCTCCTCAATATGTAAAACGTGAGGATGTACCTGCTGCAATCGTTGAAGCAGAAAAAGAAGCACAAAAACAAAAAGCTGTTGCTGAAGGAAAACCAGAAGCAATTGCTGAAAAAATTGTTGAAGGAAGAATGGATAAATTCTATTCAGAAATTTGTCTTTTAGATCAAGCATTTGTAAAAGATCCAGATAAAACAGTTGGACAACTTTTAACTGAATTAATTGCAAAAATCGGTGAAAACATTGTTATTAGAAGATTCGTTAGATTCGAAAGAGGAGAAGGAATCGAGAAAAAAGAAGAGAACTTTGCTGAAGAAGTAATGAAACAAGTTAATGGTTAGTCATTAAAATTAAATACTCGTAATATATTACGGGTATTTTTTTTAAGAATTGACAAATTTTAACTTTAAATGATATAATTTTTTTAATTTGGAGGAAGTAATATGTATAAGAGAATATTAGTTAAATTAAGTGGAGAAGCAATTGGGCAAGATGATGGAAGAGGAATTGAAAGTAGTAAACTTGAAAGAGTAGCAAATCAATTAGTAAACTTAAATAAAGATGGTGTTGAAATTGCTGTAGTAATAGGAGCAGGAAACTTTTGGAGAGGAAAATATGGCGGAACATATATAAAAAGAACAACATCAGATTATATGGGAATGCTTGCAACTACACTAAACGCTTTAGCATTACAAGAGATGCTCGAGTCTAAAGGAATTGAAACAAGAGTACAAACAGCAATTGAGATGAAACAGGTTGCTGAACCATATATTAGAAGAAAGGCAGTAAGACACTTAGAAAAAGGAAGAGTTGTTATTTTTGCTTGTGGTACAGGTAGTCCATACTTTACAACAGATTCGGCAGCAGCATTAAGGGCAGTAGAAATGGATTCAGAAGTTATATTGCTTGCTAAAAATGTTGATGGTGTTTATAATAAAGATCCAAAAAAATATGATGATGCAGTAAAATATGAAGAAGTATCATATATGCAATCAATTAATGAAAAATTAGGTGTAATGGATACTACTGCAATTACACTTTGTATGGAAAATAAAATTCCAATTCTTGTATTTGCATTAAATGAAGAAAATTCAATAATAAAAGCTGTAAATGGTGATAGAATAGGAACTATTATAAAAGAGTAGTTATTGGAGGGGTTATATGGAAGATAGAGGTGAAGTTTTATACGAACTAAGTCCTAAATTTGATTTTTTGTATGAACTTACTATGCCAACAGGTAAGAAGATGAAGTCTGCTATAGTTGGTGCTATTATTGCTGCTATAATTAATATTGTTTTATTAGTTTTTAGAAATGATATTATATCAATGAATAATACTACGTATTCTTTAATGTATAAAGCGTGTGCTACTATATGCCTTATTATAATGATATTTATGATTTTAATGGCAATAGCAAGAGTTATATTGCAATCATTAGAGTATAAGGGAATAAAATATAGATTCTATAAAGATTGTTTAGTGTTTGAAAACAGTTTTTTAAATCAGACAAGAAAAACAATAGAATATTCTAATATAAAAGAAATAGAGATAAGAAAAACAATTATGGATAGAATATTAAATTATGGAGTAATTATTATTTATACTAATGCTGACAAAGGATTTGGCAGTGCTACAATTTTATATGCAATAAAGAACACAGAAGAACACTATAACAATATAGAAAGCATAGTTCATAATGGTAAAATTATATCAAGTCCTATCAAATCAGAGGACTCAAATAAAAACCTTAAAGAAGAAATAAATTTACAAAATGCAATGAATAGAAACGAAATTTATACAGAATCAAATGCACAAAGTGATAATAATCCATTAGAAAAAAGAGATTAATGTAATAAGAGGGAAATACAAGCCCTCTTATTATTTTTCTATATGTCAAAAGTTGTAATATATTATTGACTATGAATGGCAAAAATAGTATAATTACAATTGTTATAGGAGGGATTTAATTGAAGAAAGACAATATTATTAAAATAGTAATTTCAATTATTGTTATGCTTCTTCTAGGATATCTTGCTATATTTGGACTAACAATAGGTGAAAAAACTATTATTAAAGGTGCAAAAAGCATAAAAACTGGGTTAGATATTAGCGGTGGTGTTACTATAGTATATCAAGCCGAAGCAGAAGAAGGACAAGAAATTACTGTAGATGATTTAGAAAAATCAAAAGCAGTTATAACAAAAAGATTAGAAGCTAAGAATATCTATGATTATATTATTAGAGTTGATTCTAACACAAATCAGATTAATGTTGAAATACCAACAGACACTAGTGATACATCAGTAGATCCCCTAGCAGCAGTTGAAGGACTTGACAGAACAGCAGTAATTCAATTTAGAGATTCAGATGGAAATGTATTACTACAAGGTAGTGATATAAAATCTGCAAAATATAGTGAGGATGCTGTAGATAGTACTGGAATTGGTAAACCACATGTTGTTTTAACTTTTAGCGAAGAAGGACAGGTAAAATTTGCAGAGGCAACAGAAAAACTTGTAGGAAAACCAATGCCAATTTATCTAGATGAGGATTGTATTACAGAACCTGTAGTAAATTCAAAAATAGATTCGTCAACAGCAATAATAACAGTTGGAAGCGGAAAACGTGCTGAAATGGAAGCAATAGCTAGAGAATACGCTATGCTTATTGATTCAGGAAGTTTACCATTTAATCTAAATGTTATAAACAAAGAATACATTGGACCATATGTTGGTCAACAAGCATTAGATATAAGTGTTAAAGCAGGTGTAGTTGCTCTTATTGCAATTGCTTTAATTATGATATTAATATATAGATTACCAGGTGTTGTATCTACAATATCATTAGTAATATATATATCTATATTACTACTTATAATTTCAAATACTGGAATTTCATTAACTCTATCAGGTATAGCAGGTTTAATACTATCTATTGGTATGGCAGTTGATGGAAATGTTATTATATTTGAAAGATTAAAAGAAGAGCTATATCAGAAAGTAGCATATAAGAAAGCTTTTGAAAAAGCATATAAAAATGCAACAAGTACAATTGTTGATGGAAATATTACTACATTAATAGTTGCATTAGTTCTATACTTACTTGGATCAGGAATGATTAAAGGATTTGGATTAGTACTTGCACTTGGTGTTGTATTTACACTTGTATCATCACTACTTGTTTCAAGATTTATTTTAAAACAATTTATGCCAATGGCAAATAAGACTACTTTCTTATTTGGAATAAAAAAGGAGGTAGAAAAAAATGACACTAAAGCTTAATTATTTAAAACATAAAAATATTATTTTAGCTATCTCTGTATTAGTAGTAATTGCAGGACTTGTGTATGGATTTGTTACAAGATTTACTTTAGATATAGACTTTAAAGGTGGTACAAGAATTTCTACAGAACTTAAAGAAGATTATAGCGTATCAGATATAGAAGATATAGTTAAAGGTGTATGTGGTCAAATATCACAAGTACAAGCAACAAGCGCAGGAGAAAATTCTGTTACTATTACTACACAAACTATTTCTGAGGGAGAATCTAATAAAGTAGTAGAAGCTCTAAAAACTAAATATACTAACATGACTGAGCCAACAATTAGAAATGTTCAAGCATCTTATGGTAAAGAATTATTAAATACAGCTATTATTGCAGTAGTAGTATCTATCGTTCTATTACTTGTATATATAGCAATAAGATTTAAAACTTTAGGATATACAGCAGCATTATCTGCAATATTAGGACTACTTTTTGACGTATGTTTCTTATTTGCAGTATATGGTGTATTTAAGTTTCCAATAAATTCTACATTTGTAGCGGTTATATTAACAATAATTGGATACTCAATTAATGATACAATAATTATCTATGATAGAATAAGAGAAAATAAAAGACTAGTTACTAAGTCTAGTGATGATAAAGATGTTATAAATGAGAGTATTTCTCAAACAATGAAAAGAACAATTATTACATCAATTACAACGCTTACAGCTATAGGAATTGTATTAATATTTGCATTAGTAAAAGATCAAGAAACATTAAAACAATTCTCTATACCACTATCTATAGGTATTGCTGAGGGAACATTCTCATCAATATTTATAGCTACAAATTTATGGTATTCTTTAGATAAGTTATTTAAAAAAGGTAAAAATGCTAAAAAAGCATAGAATAAAGAGTCTCGCTTATGCGAGACTTTTTTCTTGTTTATTTTCTTTATATATGATATATTTTCAATGTGATGTTTTATGAAAGAAAAAGTGTTAGAAAAAAAGATAAAAAAGTCGACAATGAATAAAGACTTTGAAAAAAGCAAAAATATTTTAATAGGAGAATATATAAAGCAATTTAATAAGATGTTTAAATATAAAAAGCAGAAGATAAATAAAGCGTGGTATTTTTATGATTATTTAATTAATATAGAAAAAGTGTATGGAAAATACTATGAAAAAGATATTAACGACATTCTTAATGTAATGTATTCTAATAAGTATAGTATAAAAGAGCAAATATCATGGCTATTAGATAATTCTTATGTATTTGAAGATTATAAGTTATAGGGGGAGTATTATGAATATTGTAAGTTTAGTGTTTACAATTTTAGCATTTATATGTTCTTTTATACCAATATTGGGTATACCATTTACTATATTTTTTATTGTAATATCATCTATTTTGCTCATTGTGGCTTTCAGAAAAAAGAATATAAGTAAAGAGCAAAAAGAGGTAAGTATTATATCATCTGTGATACTTGTAATATCATTAATAATTTGTATTGTAGTTAATTTTTTATCTATAAATAAGGCGACAACAATAATAAATAGTATTATTAATAAGGAATTAGATTATAATTCGTATTATAAACAAAAATTTAATAATTATAAATCTTATTCTAAAGGAGATAATATTAATATAGATGAAAAGTTATTAATCGAGGTGTTAGATTACACAAACGATGCAAACGAATACTACATTAATTTAGATATTAAATCGGTAGAAGATAATGTATATTATAGTTCATATGATTTTATATTATATGACGAGAAAAATGATAGAATATATTATCCTAAATATTATATAGATGACTCAAACTTTTTATCTGGGGCATTAAATAATGGTGAAAATAGAACTTCAACATTAAAATATAGTATTGGTGAAAGTGAGTTAACTACTAAATTATATCTTATATATGTAGATGATGAAAATGGTGTGAAAATTGCACTCTAATACTTGTGTATGAGTTAAAATTATTGACAAAAAAAGTAAAATAGTGTACTATTATACTTGAATTATTCGATAGGAAAAGAGGGTAAATATGGAACAAAGATCAAGTGCTAAAAAAGCAACAAAATCAAATAAGTTTAGCGAGTTATTAAGAAGACCATTATTTAAATTAATACTATTAATTGTGTTAATTATTGGAGTAGTATTAATTTTAAATGGAGCATTTAAAGGAGATAAAAAAGAGAAAGATACTTTAGTAGGATATCAAAAATTAGTTGATTCTACAGATAATAAATATACATATGTAGACTTAGATGGAAAAGTAAAAACATATGAAGGATATCAATCAATGGATGATTTCTATTATGATAACACAGCTGTTTCAAGAACAACAGAAGAAGGCGCAATTGAAATGGCTATTATCAATAAGAATAAAAAAGAAGTTGTAAAATTTGGTACATATACATCAATTATACAAGTAATTGGTGGAAAGTATTATAAAGTCGAAAAAGATGGAAAATATGGTGTTGTAGACTATAATGGAAAAACATTAATTAAACCTGAATATGAGTACATTTCAATAACAACAGTACAAGAAGCTAAAGAACTTGTTTTTGAATGCCAAAAAGAAAATAAATATTATTTCTTTAATGAACAAGGAAAACAATTTTTAGAGACAGATGTTGCTCTTCATAGTATTTCATATGCAAATAGACTAAATGATGAATATGACACTATTGTCTATATAACTTTAGATAATCAAAGAAGATATTTTAATTTAAGTACAGGAGAAGAAATATTTAAAGATATGGGAGATTTAAATATTTCATATAATATTTTAAAATCTGATGGAAAAATAGCTTTTTATGATAAGAATTTAAAACTTAAATCTGAACTAGATACAACTGGAGATTATGCATCTGATGCAAGAGTATATTTTAGAAAATATATTGTTGTTGAGCAAAAAAATGTAACATCAGGTACAAGAGAATATAAATATACAGTTTATGATTCTAACTTTAAAAAAGTATTAGAGGAGAAAAATAAAATTAATCCAGTACAAGATGTAGATGGTAATGTATATTTTATAGTTAATGAAGATGATTCTGTAAAAATAATAAATGAAAAGAAAAAAGAAGTAAAAGTAGAAGGATATTCTTTCAAAGATAATAATATTTCTAATTTACAATATATAGTATTAAATCCACTAGAAGATAGTTCATCTAATGAGATATTTACTTTTAAAGGTAAAAAAGTTAAAGATGGAGTAAGTGAATATTCACAAAAAGGATTTGGACTTTGTGTATCTAAATATGCAGAAAATGGTAATATAGAAAAAAGATTAATTCTTGGAAACAATACTGAAATTGAACTTGCACAAGAAGATGAAATATATGCTACAGATACATATGTTACTATTGAAAATAATAAAGAGGGATATGTTTCTCTTGCAAATAAAGAAGGAAAATTAATTATAGAAAAAGCAAAAGGAACAAAAACTTTTTATAACGATAAATATATTGGTGTAAAAGACGGAGATAATGTACAAGTGTATAGCGTAGAAACAGGAAAACAAACATATACATACTCTATGGCAAACTATGTAAATATAGATGAAACAGTAAATGTAGTTGAATTAAAGAATGGATATTATTTCCTTGATGGAAAGACAGTTCTTGAAAAACAACAATAAAATAATATAGGATAGCAATATTGCTATCCTATTCTTTATCTTTTGGGCCCTTCTGGGCGATATTTTTTATATAAATCATAAACTTTTGTGAATGTCCCTTCGTTTTTTTCATAAAAAATAGTATTGTTTATTATTAAATAGTTACCCATTGTATGAAAGTACATTTCTTCGTTATTTTTTGTATTTACTACGCAAAATGTATATGAAGTGCCAATTAGTGAGGGGTGAAAAGGTTTGAGTTTATAATTTTTTCTTGAAAAAATATTTATTAGATAGTTTTTATCCTCCTCTTCTAGTTTAAACATTTTGCATATTGGCCACCTTTATTATAATCCATGCCATATATTTCAATATTATCTTTATTAAATGCCAAAAATATAAATCCTTTATTAAAGTTAATAACTATAATTGTGAGCAATAGCAAGGATAATGATATTAATAATAATTTTACTTTCATTTTCATATATAATCACCTAAAAATATAATAACATATTTTATTTTAATATACTAGAAAAAAAGTTGATTTTTTAAATAAAAACTAAAATAAAAAAAGGCTTTTCGTTTACATAATTGACTTTGTGCGATAAAAGTGTTATAATTATTAGCGAAATTAAGACTTTAACTAAAATTATAATTAAAAGGAGGTTTTGTGTATGATTAAAATACCACACGTTTCAGATTTTTATTTTGGAGATGAATCAATACTTAATATGTCTACAATTTTATGTACTATTGGACAAGTAGAGTTTGTTCGGTAAATATGAAAGTAGTTATATTATAAGAAGAATTCATCATTTTGGAAATAAGGTATGGCTTGGAAGAAAAGAAAGGATAAAAGCTATATATTATGAAGAAGTGGATGGAAAAGATGGATTAATAAGTATAATGACATCAAATGGTCAATTTATCGTGCCAAGACAAAAGTTTTATCAAAGCAATGCGAGAATCACATTGTGTAAAAAGCGCATATACAATATTTCACAAAATGAAAATACTAAAGAATTAGTAATAGTAGGTGGTAAACCTAAATTAATAGACTACTGTATAAAGGATATCAAATCAGTATCAGACTTTGGAAAGGGAATAAAAGGTTCAATACTAACAAAGCGTGGAGAGGAATTATTGGTTATATAAAAAAGTGGAGAAAATATTTTCTCCACTTTTTATTATATTGAAAATCTGTCATTAATTGGACATATTATATCATTTTCAAGAGTAACTTCTTTTGATCTTTTATCTAATGATACAATTTTATTTTTATTTATTATAAAAGAGCGATGACATCTAACAAAACTACTTGGCAAAGTATCTTCCATTTTATCTAATGTTTTAGTACATGAAATTTTTCCTCTAGTAGTGGTAAGAATTGTTCTATTAATACTCTTTTCCATATATATTATTTCATTTGCTTTAACGCTTTGCCATTTACTAATATTAACAAATAAGTTATTTGTACTACTAAATTCATCCTTTATTCTTTCTACTAAATCATGAACCGTATCTTTATTTAATGGTTTTACTAAATAATCAAAAATTTTAGTTACAAGAGCAAGATATAGAAATCTTTGATGAGCAGAAAGAAAAACAAGATAGAAGTCCTTATTATATTTTCGTAATTTTTTAGCAAAATCTATACCATTCATTCCACCATTTTTAAACTCTACATCCAGAAATAGAAAGTCTATATCATTAGCTCTAATCATTTTTTCTATTTCTTCTTGATTATCTGTTACTATAACTATTTCTGCATCAACTTTTTGCTCTATTAGTTGAGATTCTAACATTTTTCTAACTGTTATTGTTGATTCTATATCATCATCGCAAATACCAATTTTTAGCATTGTTAACTCCTCCAAAAACAATGGTAATATACTACCATAATTTAAGCAGTAAGTCAATAAAATAATAATAAAAAACACTTTAAATAACATAATAATAAGAATGATTTGCGCAAAGTAATAAAAAAGTCTAAAAATAATATAATTATTCTAGGTGATTGTATTGTCTAAACTACGTAAAAATGGTAAGAAGCTTTTCAAGAAAATAAATTTTAAAAAGAAGGTATCAGAGGTAAGAAATAGATTTATCGAGACTTTGGATTTGCCTCAAGAGTTATCTGGACAGTGCGTAAGAATAACAATGATACAAAATATGCAAATATTAATAGAGGGAAAAAACAATATAATAGATTATTATGATAATTATATAAAATTACAAGCACAAAGTATGTATTTACAAATAGATGGTACTAATTTAAAAATTGCGGAGATAACAGATCAAGAAGCATTAATTACAGGTAACATTTCTAATGTTGGATTTATAAATAGGTAGGTAACAATGGATTTAGAAGAAGGTATAAAAAGAATAAATGGAACAATTCTTGTTGAAATACAAGGCTTTTTTACAGAAAGATATATTAATCTATGTAGAATTAATAATGTTAAAATATGGAACATACAGAATATAAGTGGTGGAATAATTAGATTTAATATAGCTATAAAAGATTTTAAGAAGTTAAAAAGTATTACCAAAAAAACAAAATGTAAGGTAAAAATATTAGGTAAGAAGGGTATATATTTTAAGTGTTTTAAATATAGAAAGAGAAGAATTGTTATATTATTACTAGCATCTTTCATATTTTTATGTTTCTTATCTAATTCATTTATATGGAAAGTGCATGTAACTGGAAATGAATATCTAAAAGAATCGGATATTATAGAAAGTTTAAAAGAATCTGGAGTATATGTTGGTAGAAGCAAAATAGGTTTGAAAACTAAAAAAGTAATAAATAATTTAAGGGTATTACAACCAGATATTTCATGGGTAGGCATAGATATTGAGGGAACTAATGTAATTGTTAATGTTGTTGAAAAAACAAAACTAAAAGAAAATATTAATATAAATGGTATAGGAGATATAGTATCAAATAAATGTGGTATTATTCAAAAGATTACTGTTGAAAATGGTACAGCTATACCAAGTGTTGGAGACTATATTGAGGAAGGAAGAATTTTAATTGAGGGGAAAATTTATAGTAATACATTAGAAACAAAAGATGTATGTGCAAAAGGTATAGTTACTATAAAGAGTGATTATGAATTTAAAAAACAATATAGTTATAAGGTGCAAGAAAAGGAATATACTGGAAAAACTAAATATAGCATAGGATTTACTTTAAATGATAAAGAAAATTACATAAACTATTTGGATAAATCTTTAACTTATGATATAATAAAAAAAGATAGTAAAATAGAACTATTTGGAAATACTATTTCTTTTGACTTATATAAATTTAACTTATATAATAACACAGAAAAACTAATTACAAAAGAAGACATACTTCAAATTGCTCAAGATGAGTCTAATATATATATTCAAAACGAGATTCTTCCAGGTTGCAGAAATGGATATATAGAGTATATAGATGTTGTTGTTGAAGATGAAAATGAAGAAGGTCTTACTGTAAAAATTATATATCATATTATAGAAGAAATAGGACAATTTAAGGAAAGGATATAAAATGAACAAGATATTAATAGATTTAGATGAAAATCTAGTAAAGTACATTAAAGAAAAGTGTGATAGAGATATTACTGATGATATAAGAGTTATAGTTCAAACTGCATTAGAGGAGAAAAATATAATAGATGAAGAAATATCAATTTCAATTAGTGCAGTAGATAAAGAAGAAATTCATCAAATTAATAAAGAATATAGAAATGTTGATAGACCAACTGATGTGTTGTCTTTTCCTATATTTTCTAGAGAAGAAATTGACGAATTTTCGTCTCTTGATGAAAGCAAGAAAGTAAGAGCAATTGAACTAGGAGATATTATAATATGCATTGATGTTTTACAAGAGCATGCAATTGAATACGAAACAGGGATTCTTAGGGAAATGTTATATATGATAACTCATGGCGTATGTCATTTATTAGGATATGATCATGAAATCCCAGAAGAGAAAATACAAATGAGAGCTCTAGAAGAAAAAATATTAAATAAAATAGGAGTTGGTGAGATAAATGGATAATAATAAAGATAACCAACAAAATCAAAGTATAGACCAAAAAGAAGAAAATTTACAAAAACTAAAAAATGTAAAGAATAAAAACTTTGTATCAGCAATGAGACATTCCATTGATGGAATAATTAAAGCATTTCGTACAGAGAGAAATTTGAGGATAGACTATTGCATTGCTGTATGTGTTATGCTTGCAGGTCTTGTTCTTGGACTAAATAAAACTGAGTTTGTTTGCCTTTGTCTTACAATAGGATTTGTTATTTTTTCTGAAATGATGAACTCTGTTGCAGAATATATAGTGGACTTAGTAACAGATAAATATGATGATAGGGCAAAAGCAGCCAAAGATATTGCTGCAGGTGGAGTACTAATATCTTCTACAATTGCAGTTATTGTTGCATATTTTCTATTTATAGATAAATTAAAAGATGCAACATATAATTTCTTTAATGCTATAACAATGTCTAGTACTAACATTTTCTTTACAGCTATATTTATGCTTGTCGTTTTAGTTGTAATACTAAAAGGATTATTTGGTAGAGGTGAAGAATATGCACATTCTGGACCAAGTCTTAGAATAGCTTTAGCTTTTGGACTTACAACATATGCTATTATAATTACACAAAACATTCTAGTTGGTGTGGTTTGTGGAATATTAAGTTTAATGATATTTGGAATGAAAGTAGTTCATAGTAAGGCAAGAGTTATTAATATGATATTTAGTGCTTTACTTGGTATACTAATTGTTATGTTTGTATATCAATTAGTACTTCATGGACCAAGTATACTTAAATTATTTAATATATAGGAGATGATATACAAATGACACAAGAAGATTTAATTAACATAGCTAAAAATGCATCTAAAAATGCATATGTACCTGCAACTGGATATTGCGTAGGAGCAGCATTACTTGCTAAAAGTGGTACTGTGTATATAGGAACAAATGTAGAAGACGAAAAAATTCCTAATTTATCTATATGTGCTGAAAGAAATGTCATTCAAACAGCATTAGCTCACGGAGAAAGGGAATTTCAGGCAATAGCTGTCGTAGGAAAATATAAGGAATCAGATTCTTTTGATGATACTTTAACACCATGTGGAATATGTTTACAATATATAATTGATATGTGTAAAGATATTGATATCGTTTGTTACGTCAATGGTGTGCAAGTATGTAGAAAAATTGAATATTTCTTAAATACTCCTTTTGATTTATCTGAAAAAGAGAAATAAAATATAATATATGAGCATATAATTGTTTTAGGTGATAATATGAACCATAAACAATTACTTGCTCTTTTTTTATGCTTTGTAATAATACTTTCATCTAAAATAGTTATAGGGCAAAAACAAGATATAGTAGAAGTAAAAAATGTAAATAGCAATACAGATAAATATACAATAGAGAGTATTTCTCAAAAAAATGATGGATATAGTATAGATGTGTATTACCCAGTTACTAAATGTAAAGAGGCAAATGATGAGATAAATAATAAAATAAATGAGTATATAAATCAATGTAAAACAAATAAGAAATCGCTAATTATATCTTTTGAAGAGTATGAATATAAGGATTATGAAAGCTATAAATTTATTATAAATATGGAAAGAGATAAAACCCATAAAAGTGAAGATATTTATACTATTACTTTTAATGATAAAGGAATATTAGACTTAAATAAATATATAGAAATAAATAGTGATGTTATAAAAGAAAGAATAAAAAGTGATTCTAAATATAAGGAATATATAAATGATGAAAAATTAGATAGTTATCTTTCAAAAGATAACATTTTGAGTAATTTTATACTTACTGAAAACTCGATTGTACTTTACTTTGGTGCAAATACAGTGTTACCAAATGTTGCAGGAGTCGTACAAATTGAGATACCTTATGAAATAATTTAATAAATTCTTGATTAATTCTTAAAATTATGTTATTGTATCTGTAGGAGGGGATTTATATATGGGAACTTCAAGTTTATATTCATCATCAAGTCTTAATTCTTCTTTAAACTCACTAAATAAAACCGCTAGTGCGTTAGAAGGCTTAGGAATTTGGTCAATAATTGCTCTTGTTCTTGCATTATGTGGAGCATTAGTAATGTATTTTTGGTTCTTAAATAAAAAGAACGATGGAAAATTTAAAGGATTTGTAGCATGGCTTTACGACATGTTCTCTTTCAAGAAAATGATTGTTGAAGCTTTATTAAAAATTACATATCTTTTTGTTACTCTATTCTTAACATTATTTGCTCTTGGATTATTATTTGTTAATCCATTAACAGCTATAATGATGTTAGTTGTAGGAAATCTAGGTGTTAGAATTGCTTACGAATTTTCTCTAATGATGGTTATGATTTGTAGAAATACATCAGACATCAACAGCAAATTAAATAAAAAAGATGCTCAAGAGAAAACAGAAGAATAGTTTATACTAAAAATTAGATAGTGAAAAGTGTTAAAACTTTTCACTATTTTTTGTTGATTTTAAGCCATAGTAAACAAACTCAACGATTAGTTTGTTTACTTTTTTAATTTAAATAATATAAAATTAAAATGTAAATATAAATATTTATAATTTAAAATACAATAGATAAATTGTATAGAAGGGAATTGTTATGGAAAAAAGTATTATTTTGAAAAATGGAATAAAAGAATTTAGCCTAAAAGATGAAAAAATAATAGCACTAGATAATGTAGATTTAGAAATAAAAACAGGAAAACTATATGTAATTATGGGACATTCTGGGTCTGGTAAAAGTACTCTTATTCAAATTCTTGGTCTACTAGATGACTTAACAGATGGATTATTATATGTAAATGGACAAGAAGTATCAGATTATTCTGAAAATGATAAAGCGGATATTAGAAAAAATGAAATAGGATTTGTATTTCAATCTTTTTATTTAAATCCTAAACTTACAGCAATAGAAAATGTTATGCTACCAATGTATATAAATAATTCTATTGATAGCAAAGACAGGAGAAAGAATGCATTAAAGCTTTTGACTAGATTTGGCCTTGAAAATAGGATAAATCATTATCCGAAGGAATTATCTGGAGGAGAGCAACAAAGAATTGCAATAGCAAGAGCACTTGCAAATAATCCAAGTTTTATTCTTGCAGATGAACCAACAGGAAATCTTGATGTTAAAAATGAAGAAATTGTGTATAATACATTAAGAAATTTAGCAGATAGCGGAAAAGCGATTGTTGTTGTAAGTCACAATGAAAACATAAAAAAATATGCTGATGAAATTTTAATAATGGAATATGGAAAGTTGAGGAAAGAAATATGAGATTGTTAGATTATATATTTTTAGCAAAGAAAAACTTATCAAGAAGAAAAAAATCAGTAATTGTAAACTCAATTTTAATATTTATTTCAACAGTAATATTTGTTTTAGGCTTAAGTTTTACTAAATGCTTTATGAATAGTATAAATAGAGCTATTTTAAAAAATCCATCATATAGAACAATAGTGCTTACAGGAGTAAAAGAAGAGGAACAAGATAGTGTAATAAAAAAAATAGAGGAAGATAAAAATATTGCAAAAGTACTTAAAAATAAAGAGTATGTTACATCTGCAAATTTAAAAACTATTGATAATATTAATATAGGTGAATATGTTTCTTTAAATGGAGCAAATGAGAATATTACACCACAAGTTATTGCTGGAAGAAATATTAGAGATATTGATGTAAGTGTATGTATAATACCTAAAAAAGTATTTTTTTATTCTGGAAAAGAAGATTTTAATAAAGATGACTATATAGATGGAGAGTCACTAATCGGTAAAAAAATATCATTAGAATATTATTCTAGAGATGATAGTAAAGGTTCTAGTGAAATTAATAAAACATTTCTACTTGAACTTGAGATAATAGGAGTATATAATGCAGAAGAATATATAATGGATGGAAATGATTTATTTGTACCTTTTTCAATTATTAGTAAAATTGAAAATGATCGAGAGGAAAATTGGATAAAGGATCCTAATACGATTTATGCTGGCTCTAATATGATTTATGCTATTGTTAATAATGCATTAAATTTAGACGAATCGTTTGAAAAAATATCGTCTCTTGGATATAGAAGTATAATAAGAAGTACAACTAACACTGCAATTATAATAGTAATTAATACTGTTGTGGGAATAATTGTTGGAGTTTTCTTACTTATAGTATTAATAAATATTACATCTTCTACTCTAAAATCAATTGATGAGAGAAAATATGAAATTGGTATGCTAAAGGCAATAGGATATAAAAATAGAAATATACAAAAATTATTTCTAATTGAAAATGTTATAATAGGAGCTAGAGCATATTTAATTGGACTAATTATTGCAATTATTAGTATGTATATTATGCAAATTAATATATTTGAGAAAAATTACGACTTTTATCTTTTGAATATAAGAATAGATTTAGCAATATGTATTATGGCAGGTGCAACTATGATAATAGTGCCAATACTTGCAACATTATTTAGTAGTAAAACTATTTACAAAAAAACAGCAATATCATTGAGCAAAGAAAGATAGGTGATATTATGGATTTTACTAAAATTGCTTTTAAAGGGTTCTTTAAAAATAAAAGATTAAAACTTTATATTATTTCTATAGCACTTACTTTTGGAATGATTATTTCTGTTATATATAGTATGTATTTGTTAAATAATGTATTAGATGAGAAAATAAATAATAATATAGTAAATAGAGTAATAGCAATTGGTAGAAATGATGGATTTTCAAATATAGATTTAAAGAATATAATGACGCTAGATAATGTTAAAGTTGCATATAATAGACTAAGTAACGTGCAAGTTAAATTAGATAATGACAATAATATATTACTTTCATATGTAACTATAGATGAAATACCTAAAGTAACTTATGGTACAACATTTGAAATGATAGATGAATTGCAAATTATTTTACCTTCTAAAACATATGACAATAAAGGAAAGCTTAAGGATAATAAAAATTATGTAGGAAAAAGTATAAGCATTATATATGAAGATTTAAATTTGGAAGCAAAGGTTATAGGAATATATGAGTCTAAATATGGTGGAGGATCTGCATATATAAATGAGTATTTTAAGAATGAATTAATAAATTATAACGAAAAAATCATGTATAATGGTTCATCATATGTGGTTATAGATGAATATAAAAATGTGGATAATGTTATTAAAACTATTGAAGAAAAGTATAATTGCAGTGCATATATTCCAGATACAAGTGGAAAAAGAGATGTACAATTATATAAAATAGCAACTATTATTGAGGTATCAATACTTATTTTGACTGTTATATTTATTTATATAGTAATTAGTATAATTGTAGGAAATATAATATCAGATGAAAAAACAGATATTGCAATATTAAAGGCAATAGGATATAAAGTAAAAGATATATATACAATAATTAAATACAGAATACTTTCAATAATGGCAATATCATTTATAATTTCTTGTATAATTGCAATGATTTTAAATAGATTAATAGCATTTATTATAGATTATAAATTAGATATAAAATTGCAATCAAAATTTAGTGTATTTATAGTAACATTAGTATTCTTTATTATATGTGTATATATAATATCAATAGTTTCTATAAAACTTAATAATAGAAAAATAAAAAAGATAAATGCTATTGAGCTATTAAAAGAAAGTTAAATAAAAAGTAGTTGAATTTAAAAAATAAATTCAACTACTTTTATCTATATTTTGGAATTATTAATAAGGTCCTTAATAGAATTGAATATTTCATTATAATTTTTATCAATAATGTTATATGCATCACCATTTATTGTTATAAGAGCAGGGCTATAACTTACAGAGACCATGTGATTATTTTGATCGCTTAATATAAAATAATATGGAGCTCCTATATAAGAATTAAGATCTCTTTTAACTTTAGTATCACATAATATTTTAAAAATCTTAATTGAAGTTTCACTATCTAATCTTGTGAGTTCTTCAGTTTGAATATTTTCTATAGATACAGTTATATTATCAATATTTTTATATAACTTATTTATTTCTATAACATATTTTAAATCAAATCCTAAGAAAAATCTCCATAAAATTATAATTGCAATAATAGGTATTATTATAATGCTTAATATACACATTTTCTTTTTCATATAATGCACCTCATAAGTATAATTATATTATATTTATAAATTATAATCAATTTTCTATTTAGTATCTATATATTTTATACTTTTTAATTTATATTAGATATAAATTCATACATTAACTAATACAATGTAATGAGGTGAATTACGTGAAAAAAATGTCAAAGATTATCTTTTTACTTGTAGTTATAAGTTTAATTAATTCTAACTTTGTTATAGGGGCGAATTTTCTATATGATGTAAAAAATAAAAAAATGGAAAGTAGTATTGCAACGGTTGCAGGTCCTTCATTTACATTTGAGTCTCATGCACAAGTGTTAATGGAACCTACTACTGGACAAATACTTTATGCAAATAATGAAGAGGAAAAAATGTTGCCAGCATCAGTAACCAAAATTATGACATTGCTTTTAATCATGGAACAGATAGATAATGGAATATTAGACTATACGGATACAGTCACATGTAGTAAAAAAGCATCAGAAATGGGAGGCTCGCAGATTTGGTTTGAAGAGGGAGAACAGCTTACAATAGATGATGCACTAAAAGCAATTTGTGTAGTTTCTGCAAATGATGTAACAGTAGCTATGGCAGAGTTAATTGGCGGAAATGAAGAAAATTTTGTTATTATAATGAATTCTAAAGCAAGAGAGCTTGGCATGACTAACACTCATTATATGAATTCACATGGAATAGATGAGGAAGGACATTATACATGTGCAAAAGATTTAGCAATACTTGCTCGTGAACTTATCACAAAGCATCCTAACATCTTAAAGTATACATCTATTTATATGGATAGTTTAAGAGATGGAAAGTCAGAACTTGTTAATACAAACAAATTGGTTAGATTTTATGATGGAGCAACTGGTCTTAAAACAGGATATACATCAAATGCAAAATATAATTTGGTGGCAACAGCTACTAGAGGAAATACAACGTTTATATCAGTTGTGTTAAAAGCTCCGTCTACAGATGTAAGGATGGCAGAAACTAAAACATTATTAGATTATGGATTTGCAAGTTATGAAACAAAGAAAATATGCTCATCTAATACGATTTTAGATGAAAAAGAATTAAACAAAAACATAAATGAAAAATTAAATACAAGGCTAGCAGAAGATATATATGCTTTGGTTGATAAAGGAAAAAATATAGATACAGAACAAAACATAGTGTATAGAGATGACTTAAATGCTCCGATAAATAAAGACGAAGTAATAGGCTATGTTGAGATAAAGAGTAAAGAGACAGGTGACATTATTGGTAAGACAAATATTGTTGCAGATAATGAAATATTAAAGTCTTCATTTAGTGATTATTTAAAATACATTTTTAAAAAGTTTCTTCTAATATAGAGGAAACTTTTTTCATTGCTATTTCGACACTATTACATTTTTATTTCAATTCAAAATGTGCTCTTTTTTTTAATTTTTCGCGGTTGCATTTTTTTGCATTTAGATATATACTTTAAAGAGAAAACTAACCAATAAAATAGGTGTTTTTATGGTTTATGGAGGTTGATAACAAATGATAGGAATGAGTCAAATTAAAAAGAAGACAATACAAGGTATAGTTATTGGTGCAAGTGTTGGTATTGCAGTAGCTATAGGTGTAAGCGTATTTGCTTTCTTTACAATAAAATCATATAAGGACGGAACAAATAAAAATTATATTAAGAACTATACTACACCTGTAACTGTTCTTAAAAGAGCTATAGTTCAAGGAGAAGTAATTACTTCAGATATGATTGAGACAACTAATGTAAATAATGCTACAGTACCTACAGGAGTAGTAAATGCTGGTGCAGTAGTTGGATTAACTGCTAAATATAATATTGCGGCTAAGGTGCCTATTACAAGTGATATGGTAAGTCAAGAGGTAGTAGCTGCTGATGTAAGAGATGTAGAAATAAATACAGTTCTTATGCCAAGTGACCTAGTAGAGGGAGATACTATAGATATTAGAATAATGTTCCCAAATGCGACAGACTATATTGTTCTTGCACAAAAAACAGTAGATAAAATAAATAACACAACATTTTGGTGTAAATTATCTGAAGATGAAATACAGCTACTAAATAGTGCTGTTGTAGATTCATTTGTAAATAGTGGATCTAAATTATATGCATTAAGATATACAGATAGTGATGCGCAAGTAAAATCATCAGATGATATTGTAAGTGAAACAAAAGGATATATTGAAACTCTAATTGAAAAAGATTGGGATAATATGGTAGAAATGGATTCTACAGAAGCTGCTGCTAAAATATATGATTTTATAGTTAAATATAAAAACTTTGCAAATGCATCAACAAAAACAACACAAAACTATCAACCAAATACTTTTGTAATTGATGCAATGAAATCTAACAAATACTTGTTAACTAACGCAACACAAGAGCTTGCAAGACTTAATGCAGAATCAAGATCTACAATAGAAAATGGAATAAAAAATTATAGATCTCAAAATAGCAATAGTTATGAAAATATTGTTACAGGAGCACAACAATCTATTATTACTCAACAAGTAGAAAGAGAAAATTTATTAGAAGGAAAATAATAATTGAGTAATAGGAGGAATGTTAAATGCAAGTAATAGGAATGTATGGATATGTAGATAAATATGATTTTGTTATTGCAACTGCAAGAACACTAAATATAATGAGCAAATCGGTTCTTGTAATAGATGCAACATCAGATCAAAAATATAGATATATTATTCCATCAATAGATAAGAGTGAAAAGTATGTAAATCAATATGGCGAAATAGATTTTGCTATTGGCTTTGAATCATATACTTCACTAGACGAATATTTAAAAGAAAAAAATATAGATATAAATTTATATAGTTATGTCTTAATAGATATAGAAAATGCGGATATGTATAGAAAATTTAAAGATGCACCAGTAAGTAAAGCATATATGTATATAGATACAAATGTCTTATCTGTTGCTAAAAATGAAGAATTAGTTCGTGCAATGAGAGATGATAATCCTGAAAAAGAATTAGTTTTTTCTAAAATATTATATAGAGCATATTTATCTCGTGCTGCGACAACATATCTTGAAGATAAAATTGCAAATTATGCTGTAAAATGGACAGACGAAGTATATGATATAAGTACAGACGAGCAAGACATGATGGTAAATATTGATTCTCAATTTAGTGGACTTATAGATATTAGAAAACACACTAAAACATACATAATGTATATGTGTGAATACATATCTAAACTTTTAGGAGATGAAGATCCTAAAACTATATTAAAAGAGATTAAAAGGAGGAAGAATTAATGGCAAAAATTGTATTTTGGAGTCCTGAAGAAGGTGTATCTGGATGTACACATACTGCTATTGCTGTAAGTTCTCTTATGGGAATAACTCATAAAACATCTTCGCTTTTAATTGATGCAAATTCTAATGCAAGAAAAATAGCATCTTCTTTTACATATTATGATGATTTAGTAAATGCAAATAGTTTTAATGATAGTAATATGGGAATGAATGCAATAATGCGTCTTATAAAAAGTAATAAGCTTTCACCAGATATTATTCAAAACTATTCTAAACCAGTTTTAAAAGGAAGATTAGATATTTTATATAGTGCAATTGCAAATACAACTACTGAAGCAAGGGAAAATTTACTAAGTATGCCTTTAATTGCAAAAAATGCAGATGAGCTATATGATTTAGTTTTTATAGATTTACCTAAAACAACAAGTGATGATATAGCTTTAAAGGTTATGGAACAGGCAGACGTAATAATTTGTGTAATTCCACAAGAAATAGAAAAGTTAACAAAGACTTTAAAGAAAATTAATTCAATAGATGAATTAAAGAATAAAACAAAAATATATGTTTTAGGAGATTATGAATCAGGTTCTAAGTATAATATCTTTAATGTAAAACTTAAATTTAAAATACCAGAACCATGTTACGTACTTCCACATAACTATGTTTTTGCAGATGCTTGTAATGATGGAAATGTACTAGATTTTCTATACAAGAATATAAATGCTCCGGCAAAGGACTATAATGGAGACTTTATGCTAAGAGCGACAGAGATTGTTGAGGAGCTTGTAAAAACACTAAAAATAAAAGAGTAAGAGGGGTGATATAATGTCAGTTGCATTTGTATTTAATATTTTATTAATACTACTTTTACTAGCATTTATTGCAGCTTTCTTCTATTATAAGGTAAAAAAATCTGGTGTAGATCAGATGGTAGAGGATAGCTTATCAAGAGAAAAGATTACATATAGTCTTTCTACAATGCAAGAATATGTTAAAAAGCAATTTGATGAAATAACAAGAATGAACTTATATGATTTGGCATTATCTGAAGAAGAATTTGAAAGAAGAAAAAATGTTAAATACGAACTTAAAAGAGCATTAAAAGGTGCTGGATATGCAGATTCTAACGATAAAAAATATGTTAAATCGTTAATGTTTGATTTATTAAAAAATGATTATAAAGTTAATAACTTTAACATTAATCATGCAATACCTTTTAATAACTTTAATGAATTAAAAGCACAAGATAAATTTGAAATATTAATGCACATATATAAGAAGACATACAAAGCAGAAGCTTTAACTAAAATAATAACTAAATATGCATTAGATTATCCTAAATACGAGTTTGATGCAACAGTACCTTCTTATGTTATAACAGCAAGGGAGATAGATGATATATTTACAAATGAGGTATCTCCTGAAACTTTATCATTTGAAGACAAGCTTGAAATTGTTGTTCAAAGAATATACCAAGAATATAAAGGATATAGTGTTGTTGATGATATAAGAGATATGAATATTGATGGTGTATCTGGTGGTGTATCTGGTATTCCACCATCATTTCTTGATCAATTAAGTGACATGGATGATTATTTATCTCAAATGAATGATTATAAAATACCAATGTCATATGATTCAGTATGGATATTCTATAAAGGTAAAGCTACATATTTATCATTTTTATCATTTGGTAGTGAAGCTGAACTTAAAAGGGTATGTCAAAACATATATAAATATAACAATCCAGGACAATTATCTGAGTCTGTAGGTTATAAAATAAATGAAATGAAAGACGGTTCCAGAGTTGTTGTTTTAAGACCAAACTTCTCTGAATCTTGGGCATTCTTTGTAAGAAAGTTTGCACCACCTACACTTATTTCTCCAGAACAATTACTTGTTCATGAGAATAAAGATAATGTTGTTGAATTATTAAAATATTTAATAAGAGGAGCAAGGGTAACAGCAATTACCGGTGAGCAGGGTTGTGGTAAAACTACACTTTTGATGGCTATAATGAAATTTTTATATCCTACAATTACAATTCGTGTACAAGAAACTGCATTTGAATTACACTTAAGAAAAATTTATCCTTATCATAATATATTATCTTTAAGAGAAACAGATACTATAACTGGACAAGAAGGTCTAGATGTACAAAAGAAAACAGATGGTGGAGTTAACATCTTAGGAGAGGTTGCAACAGACCCAGTCGCTGCATGGATGATTCAAATGGCACAGGTTGCATCAAAATTTACTTTGTTTACTCACCATGCTAAAACATTTCCAAACCTAATTACATCACTTAGAAACTCACTTTTAAAAATTGGAATGTTTAATTCAGAAAATGTTGCTGAGGTACAAGTTGTACAAGTTATAAATTTTGATATACATTTAAAAAGAGCTGTTGATGGTTCAAGATATATAGAGAGAATAACAGAATGTATTCCACTTGAACAAACATATAGCTATAATAATGATTATAGAAAAGTAAAAGATGTTAATCAAAAATTAGATAAATTTATGGATAATGCTGTTGAGTATTTCCAACATATGACACAATCACAAAATTATACATATAGAAATATTGTAGAATTTGTTGATGGAAGATATGTATTTAAAAATCCAATAAGTGAAGATAACATTAGAGCTATGAGAGATAATATGTCTGCAGAAGACATAAAGGCTTTTGATGATTTCTTAGATATAGCTTGGAGGTGATAAAGTGACTAATATAGCAATTGTATTAATTGTTGTTTCTTTAATAGGCCTCGTAGGATTACTAGTTTACTATACTATATTAAAAAGAAAATATAGTAGTAATACAATTCTACAATCAAAAGATACTTTAGTAATAAAAAACAAAGTTAATTTTAAAGATACTTTTGATAAGTTATATCAAGTAATGTATATGACATTTGTTAAAATGCCAATTATGAAATACTATGCTAAAAAAATAAGATTAAAGTATGAGATGTCAAATGATTATACTGAATATGAGCTTAGAAGAAACACTGGTAAATTAATGACACTTACTATAATTGTTATGTTTGTTGCTTTAGCAGTATTTGTAAATATAGTAAACGATTTATATATGACTTTAATTATAATGATTGGATTAATTATAGTCGTAGAAAAGGTTACAGATATTACAATTACATCGGTATCAAATAAGATATTAAGACAAATGCCAGAAGCATTTACAATATTAAGACATGCATTCCATGAACATGGAATGGTAGATGAGGCTTTAGCTGACACAATAGATGAATTAAGTGAAAAAGAGATAGCACCACAATTAAAAAGAATAAGGGAGGCTATAATATCTGACCAACCAGAAGTTGAACTTGAAAGATATTATGATACTGCTCCAAACAGATTCTTAAAATTATTTGCTGGTATATCATATTTAACTTATGAACTTGGAGACAGAAAAGTTGAAGATACATCAATTTATCTTAAAAACTTAAATAATATTTTAAATGAAATATATCTTGAAATATTAAAACAAGACAAACTAAAAGCTACTTTTAGAAGCTTAACTATTATAGCAGTAATTCCGCTTATATTTATTAAACCGATAGAATCTTGGGCTACAGGAAACTTTGCTGCACTATCTAATTTTTATACAAGTAGTATAGGTTTTGCAATGCAATCTATAATAATTGTATCAATATTTATGTCATACTTGCTATTAAGAGTAGTACGTGAAGATGGTGAAGAAATAAAATTTGATAGGGTATCAAAAGTTAAGTGGCAAGAAAAATTATATAAAATAAATGTAGTGAGAATGATAGTAGATGCTTTTAAGACTAAAAAGCATACATCAAAGTATAAAAGAGAAGTTAACTTAATAAAAGATACAAATTCATATCTTACAATAGAGTGGCTATATGTAAATAAATTTGCTTATGCGTTTGTTGCTTTTTGCTTAACAATTCTATTAATATTTAATATGAATATTATAACTAAAAACTCAGCTTATACCAAACTTAGTAATGAATTTTTATCACTTGGAAAATTAAGTGAAGATGATCAAGAGGCTGCAAAAGAAGTTGCAGATTTTGATTTAACTTATATAGAAAAGTATAAAAATAAAAATGTAACTAAAGAAGAGCTTGCAGAAAATCTAACAGACACAGCTACAGGAACTGTAGATACAGATGCTGTTGATAGAATATATGATAAAATAACAACAATAAATGGTTCATATATAAAATTTTGGCATGTTTTAATTGCATTACTTATTGCTCTTATTGCATACTATGTTCCAAATATAATGTTAACTATAAAAAACAATATTAGAAAAATGGACAAGGATAATGAGATTATGCAGTTCCAATCTATTATATTAATGCTTATGCATATTGATAGAGTAGATGTTCAAACTATACTTGAGTGGTTATGTAGATTCTCATATGCATTTAGAGAACCAATTGCAACATGCTTAAATAACTATGAAGCAGGTGCAGAAAGAGCACTAGAAGAACTAAAAGATTCTGTACCAAATAAAGACTTCCAAAGAATAATTGATCAATTAGAATCAGCTGTAACAAGAATTCCAGTTAAGGCAGCTTTTGACGAGTTAGAGACTGAAAGAGCCTTTTTCTATGAAAAGAGAAAAGATGCAAATGAAGCTCTAGTAAAAAGAAAAGCAACAATTGGTCAAGTACTTGGATTTACGCCTATGGTGCTTTTAATTGGTGGATATCTAGTAGCTCCACTACTTATTGTAAGTATATTACAAATGCTTAATTACTTTAGCCAGATGGCATTCTAGTTTAAATCATCTTAAGAGATGTTTTAATATAATTGTGTAAAGGAGGAATAAAATATGGATAACGCACAAAAAGCTATAATGATTGGTGTTGGACTTTTTGTAACAATACTTATCATAGCAGCTGTAATGCTAATTGTTAACCCAGCAATTAATTTAATAGACAATGCAGCAGGTAAAATAGGAAACCTTAGTGAAACATTTACAACTATGCTTTATTCAAAATATGATGACAGAACAGTAACTGGTGCAGAAGTTATTTCATTTGTTCAACAATATGCAGCAGATGAAAATATGATTATTGAGGTAAAACCTAACTCTAGTTCAAATATGTTACAACTTGGAAAAGCAAGAGGTAATGAGTCTTTAATTATAGATAAAGGACTAAAATATGATGATACTAATAAACAAACTAAAGTTAGTGCATTAACAGATAGCTCAAATCCAGAAACTTATGTACCATCTTCTGCTAGATACGAAGCAAAATTAATAAAAAGTTCATCAGGAGATACTGTAGTAGGAGTACAATTTGTAAGAACAAACAAATAATATTATATTAATTTCAAGGTATATAATTTTCTGGTTATATACCTTGAATATTATTAAACAGTAGATATATTTTAAAGAATATATATAATACATTTTTTAAAATGTGTCTATATAGAAGGGGGGGAAGAGTAGTAATGGAAGAAAACATTTCAAGAGCAATAATGATTGGAGTAACCACTCTTGTTGGAATTATGACAATATCTGCAATTATAGTGTTCTTTAACTCAAGTTTGAGAGTAGTAGAAAACGCAAGTGGCTCAAAAGATTTTTCAACAGTTTATCGAAATGATATAGAATCTACTCTTCTTATGAGCAATTCTGGTAATTATATAAAAGGAACAAGTGTAATAAATTTAATTAGTTATTATGAACAAGATTTTAATGTAAGCATCAGTATAGCAAATATTAAGTATATAGATAAATCAGGAAATGTACAGATAATAGATAATATTGTAATTAATACAAATGATGTAAATATTAGAAAAGCAGCATATAATCTGGCTGTGCGATATATAATGGATAACCAAGACTTTACAATTTCTGTAAAAGATAATGATGAAGATATGGGTTCTAAAGAAATAACAATAAGGGGAATTTAGATATGGATGGAGCATTACAAAAAATAGTATCTATAATTATTGCTGTAGTTATTTTATTTATTCTACCTATATATATAGCATATGAAAAAAGAGATGATATTTCATATGCACTTGCACTAAAAATAACAACAGATTTTGTGGATAATGTTAATTCAAAAGGCTATATAACATCAGAAATGTATACAGATTATATCACTAAACTTGCAGTAACTCAAAATAGCTACGATGTATATCTTGAGCATACTGCAAAAAAATATAATCCAGTGATATACTCATATACTGATGACTTAAAAACAATTAGAGCTAAATTTGATTATAATTTATATAAGGATGAATTTGGGGATGGACAAATAACTGTGTCTGATGGATCTAATGCAGGAACATATAACAACTTAATTCTTGCATATGATTTATCCGAAAAAAAATATAATGAAGAACAGATTTTAAGTGTTATCAGTTCTACAGATAGAAGTCTTTCAATTAATATGAATTTAGAGGCATATAAAAATATGGATTATAGATCACTTCCAGCAATTGTAAGTATATACATGCCAGAAAAATCTGCGGGTGTATATACTATGAATGAGGGAGACGAATTTAGTGTAATTGTAAAAAATAAAAATACTACAATGGCAAGTGTAATATATAATGTTATTACATTTGGAGCATCTGCTAAAAATAATACAAAAATATATGTAAATTATGGTGGTACAGTAAAAGCAGAACAATATCGAACAAAAGAAACAATTGATGAAACACCAGTTCCACCTTCAACAGGTGTAGAGCAAGAAAGTTCTCTTCTTGCATCCTACAATACAAATGGACTAGTTATGCTTCTTGAAGGAGAATATAACGATGGTTCAGTTCATTCAAATGATACTAATATATGGAAAGACTATAGTGCAAATAATCATAATGCATTATTATCTGATTTTGATTTTAAAGATGAGTCAGGGTGGAGACATAACGGACTTCACTTTACAGGAAGAGAATATGCATCAATTGCAGATATTGCTACTGGGGACATGACAATAGAGATTGTTGCAAGATTTGATAGTGTGTCAAATCCCGAAACTCCTGAACAATCTGTTTTAAGTAATTTAAATGATGGAGGGATGGGACTTGTTCTTAACGAACTAAATTCTACATCGATTACTAAAAGAGGAAAGTTCTCTTTTGAGGTATATACACAAGATGGAAGTATATCTTCTGTGGTGGCAGATGAGATAGTACAAGCAAATAAGATTTACTCAATATCTGGTTCTGTAGGAAAAATGAATCTTGAATATGATGGTAATAGATTTGCATATGAAACAAGAGCACAACTTTTATCTGTAAATGGAAAAGTAGATGGTATACCATTTAACAGCACTGTAAAGCTACCTTTATCTGGATCAGACTTTATTATTGGAGGAAATCCACTAATAGGTGTTGGAGCTCAAACAAGTTTTAATGGAACTATTTATTGTGTGAGAATATATAATAGAGCATTAACTGAAGAAGAAATAAAAGAAAATTATAAAGTAGATCAAAAGAAATATGGAATAGAATAGGAGGAATTGTATTTGGGAGATTCGTTAAATAGAGCAATTATGATTGGCGTAGGACTATTTATTACAGTTATTATCATATCTGGAATTATGTTTATATTTTCCCAAATGCAAGAAATATATAAGCATGTAGATGATACAGATACTTCGATAACATCAAAGTTTGGAAAGTATGCATCTTTTGATAATACAACAATAACTGGTCTTGATATGATTAATTGTGCAAATAAATATTATAAAGATAATGAAGTTATAGTAATGTATGGAAATATACAGCTAAATACACAAGAAGGAATAAATTATTTAAACAATGAATATGAAAATGGAAATATAAAGTATGAATATTCATATTCTTCTACTATTGATGAGGTAGAAGTAGATGGAATATATAAAACACAAATAAGTTTAACAAGAAAATAAAAAAGAAAGAGGTGATGATAATATGGAAAATGCAAACGAAGCAATATATTTAGGTGTATATACAATGATATTTGTAATAGCCTTGTCTCTTACTATTTTTCTATTTTCATCACTAATGACATATACAGAAGATGCATACGAATATATGCATAAAGCTACAACTGATTCTGTTAATATATCTGGAGATGAGAATAGGCATTTAATATTAAATGGTCAAGAAGTTTTATCATATTATTATAACTATATAAAAAAAGATAATTATTCAGATAAGAGCTACGATTCAAATACAGTAGTTACAATAAATTTAAATACAAAAAATGAAACGCCGTTAATGCTTGAAAAAGATAATGTTTCATATAAAGATTTGCTAAATAAAATTGGAATGCAAAATAAATATATTTTAACTGTTGGAAGCAATACAACAGAAAATATAACATATATTAATATAATTAAGGCTACAGAAGAGGAGCTACAAGAGAAAATATAAAAGGAGGAAAAAATGAAAGATACATTAAGTATGATTGTTGCAGTTATTTTTATTGTTGTTCTTTTAGTACTTCTTCCTTTATATAACTACTTTGAACGACAAGATGATATGTCATATAATTTGACATTAAAAACCGTTACAATGTTTGTAGATGAAGTTGCACAAAACGGATATATTGATCAAAATATGTATGATAAATTTATTGCAAGACTTGCTACTACTGGAAATACTTATGACATTCAAATTGAGGCTAAAAAGAAGATACTTACTATGGATCCTGAAAACATAGATCCAGATACAGGTGAAGAGACTTATATAGAACAATTTAAGTCATATTATAATAAAGATATATTTAATGATGAAACTGGAAAAACAAGTAATATTATTTCAAAAGATAATAGTTTAAAAAACAATGTTTTTTTCTTAGATGTTGGAGATAAATTTTTTGTTACAGTAAAAAATACAAATACAACAATGGCATCAGCGCTTCTTGGAGCTTTGGTATCAAGCATAACAAAGGAAAAAGTAAATATAACATATGGTTCAACTATAAAAAATAATAACTGGGAGAATGCAGATATTAGTCAGTTATTTCAAAGTGATATTTTGGTATCTATTTCATTAGAAAATCCTAACGATCCAGAAGATAAAAACGGATATCCAGAATATAATTTTGAAAATGCAACTGATAGAAGTATTAGTTTTATAGTAAAAGTTTTAAATGCTGACTCGTCAGAAAATTTATCACAAAAAATAAAAGATAATATAAGACTTGTAGGAACAAATCCAAATTGTTATCTTAACCCATCATCAATAGAAGGAGATTCAGGTAGTAACAATGAATTTAAAATAAAATTTACTTTAGACGATACAAAACAAAGTAGATATTTTTCAGATAATGAATATAATGTTTTTCAATGTTTCTTGCCTGCAAATATAATACAAGGAACATTTAGTAAAAATTCGAGTGCTAGTTCACAGAAAGTATTATATAAAATAAATAGTGGAATAGAGGTACCAGAACTATAAGGAGGTGAAAGGATGAAGATAACAGACTTTGCATTAGTGTTTATTGCAATAATAATACCATTTATGCTTGTGTTATATATAAATATAACATTTACAATTAAAGCAGAAGAAATGGAATTATATTATCAAACAGTGTTAAATTCTGCTTTAGATGATGCAGCATATGAAATGAAACAAGTTGAAAGCCAAGACAAACAAATAGATTATGGATATTCAGATAAATTAAATAAAAAGATAAATGTTAATGCACAAGTAGGGGTGGATTCTTTCTTTGAGACATTATACAATACGTTTGGTGTTAAAGGAAATGAAGCAGGAGAAAGTTATCTTAATCTTTTTGTACCAGCTGTAGCAGTAATAGAATATGATGGCGTTAGGGTATCTAAAAACGAAACTGTTACAGGAGAGGATGGCCTAAGCATAACACAAAGAGTGTTGAAACCTAAAAGATACTTTACATATACATATTCAATAGTAAGAAATGGTGGAGAATATAGCTATGTTCAAGGAATAGCAAGTGATAATGTTTCATCTGTACACACAATTGAATTTACAATGGATAGTTTTGTTACTCATAGAGGATATGATTATGCAAGTAATGAAGAGATTGATGTAGAATCTTTTTATCTTGAAGATTCTAAAAATAATAAAAATTTAGTTATTGGAGTATATGATACAGAGTCAAAAAATAAATTGATGAATGAAATAATATCATCCTTAAAAGATATTAGACCATCAATAATATCAAATGTTGTTGCAAGCGAACTTTCTTATGCGGTAAATGAAAACAACTATTATGCAAGACAATCAGGAGTTATATATTCATTTAATTTTCCTGCAACCACACAAGATGAATTATATAATATGGTTGATGGTGTAGGTATAGTTGCATTTATGCAAGGAATATCTGTTGGAAATAAATATTTAAATACTAAAGCTTTTGGAGTAAGTTCACTTGGAAATACAACAAGATATTATTTTACTGCTCCAATCACAGATTCACAAATTCAGATGAATCTATATCATAAAGATACTAATTGTCCAGAGTATAGATTGTCTAGGATATCAGACATGTCACCAAGATATGCTACATCTAAACAAGAAGCAGCAACAAGTGAAACTACAGGAACACAAAGTGGAGTGAAAAAGACATTTAGAGGATTTTATCCATGTCCAATTTGTAATCCATAAAGTTTTAAGATATAATAAAAAAGGAGGTGTAATCTAAAATGGGAGAAGGTTTTGTTCCATCTTATCAAGATGAAGAAGAAAGACTTAAAGTAAGAAAAGAGAAAGACAGAAAAGATAGAATAAAAAGTATAATTATATCAGTTATAGCAAGTATAGTAGCACTTGGTATTATATTTTTAGGTTACACAATATTTAATGTAGATTATAGTAAATACGAAAAGTACGAAGAAAAAATGGATATATATGGCTTTTCAAAAGTTTATGACAATCAAAAAGCAAATACTAAAGAAAAAGTTACAAAATCTGAAGCAGTTAAAATGATATTATCTTGTTTATATAATGTATCAAGCATTGATGGAATTGCAATGCCAACAGAAGAGACATATTCTAATGCTATATGGGTTGAATATGCAATAAAACAAGGAATAGTATCTAGAGAAGAGATAAATGCATCAAATGCAAATGATAAGGTAAAATATCAAGAAGTATTAGTATGGCTATATAATATAAAAGCAAAGGTGTTAAACATTGAGCCAGATACTACTGCAAACTTTAATATAAAAGATATCAATGCATATAATGCAGATCAAAAATTTGCTATATATGATTTATTAAATTCACAAGTAATTGTAGAAAATTTCAAAAGAGTTGATGGAAATAGAAGACTATATAAAGGAAAACTTAATGAACTAATAGTAAATTTTGCTGAGGAATATAATACTATTACAGTTGGAAATGCTAAAATAAATATTAATGAAGATAAAATACCAGAAAACTCTAATATGTATCCATACACTTTAGCAAGTGTTCAAAAAGATGTATATGAAATCCCATTTAAAAATAATGGAAATGAAGGAGTAATTTATCCTATAGACTATTATAAAGATAATAAAGAATACTATGGACAAATTAAAACTTATGTAGAAAACTATTATAATACACTTTTAAATATAGATTATAATAGCATAAAAGCAGGAGATTTTAAAAGAAAAATAAAAAAATATGTTTACGACGAAATAGATGACAACAAGCTTTCTTCATATATTGAATATGTAAAAAATAATCATATTAAAATGAGTGGAAAAGCAGCAGCACAACTACCATGTGTATATTTTGACGGAGAAAATTATAGAGTAAGAGTAAAGCTTGAGATAAAAATAGAATCATCTGATACAAAAGATAATTTAATATATCATGATTTAGAATCAGGCAAAACATCGTATAATAGTGATTTAATCACTATATGTGTTGATACTATAATGCAAAAGACTGATTCGTCAGAAACTTTATTTATAAAAGAAGGAACTATAAATTCTATTATTTCAAAAACTAGTAGTAGTATAGTTAGTAAGGAGGATTAATATGAACAGAAAAGTATTATTAATTCTCATGACTATAATAGTAACAATTTTATTGTCTGGTAATGTATATGCCTATGATAATGGAAGAGAAGTATTTGTAAGACATATAGATAAAGAATCAGGTCAAATAATTGATGGACTACAGAATTCAAATCAAGAGGTAGTAGATATAAGTGGTAATAGTTCGCTAGTATCAAATAGCACAGCAGATGATGCAAGTATTTCATATAGTGAATATTATAATTATAATGTATCTGATACAATGAAAATTACAAAAACTCTTGTAATGCAAGTGGATGGAAAAAAATATGAATATTTAGGATATAATAAATGTACATCACCAGATTTATATACTGCATATGATATACAAGAGCAAAAGAAAGCGTTAGTAAGAGCAGGTACTGCGTCATTAGATCAGCCATATGATAGAAATCAGGCTAATACAACATATCAAACAATATCATCAAATAATAATGATGTAACTATAATAGATTTTTATTATTCAAAAAAGGATGCAGATAATATTAAACCACAGCTTTATTGTAATACAAGTGTATGGACTGGAAATGAATCCGGAATAAGATCTAATGTAACATATATACCGGCAGGAGAAATGCTTAGACCATATTTTGAAACACCACGTTATTTTGTAAAAGATTTATCATATGAAAAAACAATTGAAGGTGGTAAAGTAAAATATAAATTAAATAAGTTTGTGGTATATAGGATAGAAGAAGCATATCTTAAATCGTCAGAAAGTAAGCATATAGGAGATAGTGGTCAGATAGAGATTACAGGTGAACTTGTTGGGGATGGTCCAGCAAGTGCAATAGAAGGAATAAATAATAAATCTACTATATTAGTGCAAAATAAGGCACAACTTACAGATGAGTTAAATTATTTAGTAAATAATTTTAACAATAAAGAAAATAATAAATTTCCTGGAAGAAATGAAATAGATCAAAGCAACGGAGATGATTCTAGTTCAAAGGATTTTGATGCCGACCTTGTAGTAAAAGCAAGAACATATAATGGATTAAGAAGCGCTAAAGGAAATGTTGTATATAGAGAATATAACGTTTTAGATGGAAATTATGGTGCAAGTATAGAGTATGAATCTAAAAATGATCACTTTATAAATGTATATACACCAGTTTTCTTAGAAAAGCCACAAATAACTACATCAAGTAATACATCAATAGATCATACATCTTTAAATTCTTCAACAGTAATTCTTGCAGATGATGCAACTTTTGAAATAAAGCTTTCTTGTAAAGATGCAGATTTTATGTATTATAATAATATTAGTCCAGAAAGAAAAGCAAGATTTGTAAGTTATTATTATCTTATCTTTGATTTTGACGTTATACACAATGGTGTGCAATATGAAAAAGGTACAGTAATACAAATGACAAATCAAGCATTATATAATGCTGATGGTGCAACATACTTTCATGGACAAGTAGCACCAAATGAGACTTTATCAAGAGATAATTCAGAACATAAGATTATAGTATTTGCATCAGCAGATAACATGAGAGATAATGCGCTATTAAATTATGTTGCAGATCAAGAGGTTGCTATTCAAATAAAGAAAGAGAAAGATCCTTCTGAAAGAAAATATCTAGATGATAGTGGTAACAATAAATCTAATTTCTTAACAGATATTGAACACTCAAAGAATAATACAGATGCACAGTATACTGGCTGGGCGACTCTATATGGAGATGGATATTATTTTGCTATGGACTCTGTTACTGTAAGAACTGTATCTAAACTTTATGATTTTAAGATAACAGATTGTACAGATTTAGCATTTAAAAGTGCATTTAGAGATTCTAATACAAATGAACTTCAAGGAATAAATTATTATTCTGGAATAAGAAGGTTATTTGTATATACTAATGCAAATAAAGAGGTAACAACATTATTTGATAGAAATAATATAAAAATTCCGGGAACGTCAGCAACTACAACATTGCCACTTGGACCATATAAGCACTTATCTTCAACATATATTAGTGCACCAAAGCTTGGCTATAGAATCGCCTTTGACGTTAAAACAACAGGATATTATGAGCCTACTGGAAATGATTCTTCAAGCAGAAAAATAGGCATAAAACCAACATATTACTATGTATCAAAAGATGGATCTACAATTGAAAAAGATATAACACTATATTATAAGGATCAATCCGGAAAATATAAAAAATTTGTTGGTAGCGACTATTCGATATATTTTAAACCAAATGATGGATATAGATATAAGAGCAATAGTTCAACTGCAGATACATCATATTTATCAAGTAAAGAGGAAGAGCTAAAGATTGGAAAAGAAGAGTTCTTTTTAACAGATAATATGGTTACACTAGATGATAGTGGATATATACAGTCGTGGTATGGTGAATTTAAACTTCCAAACACAACAGTTGCTGTAAAAAATGGGGATAATGTGGATAAACATCTAAAAGATGGATACATAGGAGTAAAATTTGAGATAATATGCTATGATCAAAAACTAGGTCAAAACATATACTATGATTCAGAAAACAAAGCTGCTAGTCCAAAGACAAATACAACACAATGGGATTATGAAGGATATTTAGGCTTTTCAAACCCAGGACAGAGTGTAAATGAAAATTCAAGTTTAAGAATACAACTAGAAAAAGGAATATGGTCAATTAGCAATCAATCATTATATGATTTTGTTAAAGGAACTGTATTACTATATGATATTGATGCAAGGGCAGCAGATGATATTAATTAACATGAAGAAGAACAAGTAATAGATACTTGTTCTTTTTTTGTCGAATGAGTAATAAATGATAATAATTAGACAAGTCTTGAATAGATATATATTAGGGTGATATTTATCTTGAAACTAAGGCTTGTTTTTTTGTATATAGTTTCAGCTATATTATTGATTGGTATTATTGTACTAGCTGTTACAGATAAGAAAGAAGAAATTAAAGAGGAGAAAATTGAAGAAGAAAAAATAAATTTTGAATCAGATAGTACAATTAATCTTCTAAGAACTAAAACGGGTCAAATAGAGGCAGTGGATTTGAATTACTACTTGTTATGTGTTGTCGCATCAGAAATGCCATTTAAATATGAATATGAAGCTCTAAAGGCACAAGTAGTTGTGGCAAGGACATATCTGTTTAATAAAATGAGCAAAAATGGCGAAGAAAATGCAGATGCTTGTGATAGTTATACTCATTGTCAAGCTTTTAACGATTTAGAAAATTTAAAGGAGATATGGAAAAAAAAAGGATTTACAGATAATGAAATAATAGATGGAGAAAATAAAATTAAAAAGGCAATAGTTGAAAGTAGTGGAGAAGTAATTACATATAATAATGAATTAATTGATGCAGTATTTCATGCAAGTAGTCCGATTAAGACGGAAAACGCTAGTGCAATATGGTCAGGTAAAGATATTCCATATTTAAAATCTGTTGATAATATTGAAGATGAAACTTATGAAAGACGAAACACTACAAATGAAATATCGTATGCTACATTTAAGAATACTTTAATAGATAAAGGATATGTTTTTGATTTATCTAAAGAGGATTTTGCAAATATTAAAATAAACGAGTATACGGAAAGTGGAAGAGTAAAAAATGTAAGTGTTGGTAGTAATTTAATTAAAGCAGAAGATCTAAGAACAATGTTTAGTATTAACTCAACGAATTTTACAATAACAAATTATGAAGATAAAATTGCATTTAATGTGTTGGGTTTTGGACATGGTGTTGGACTGAGCCAAGTGGGAGCTAATGAATATGCAAGACAAGGTAAGAGTTATAAAGAGATAATTCATCATTACTATACAGATGTAGATATAGTAAATATTGACAATTAACAAAAGAAAAGAGGGGGATTATGAAGATAAAGCTAAATAATATTTTAGATAAGCTTCTTGAAAAAATGAACTTAAGAAGAATTGAAAAAGAAGAAAAAGGTCAAGTTATAAAATTTGAGACTACAATAGAGGAACAAAAGTCAAGAAAGGGCGCCTTAAATGAAAGTGAATTAAAAAAAGAAAAAGTAGAAGAATTAAATGAAAATAGCAAAGATCAACAGTCTAATATAAAAATAAAAAAGCAAGGTATAAAGATTCTTGCTTCAATGATACTACTATTGCTACTTACTATATCGCTTATGCCTAAAAATAATATATCAGTAGAAAAAGATACATCAAAAGATGTAAGTAGTATATCCGTTTCTTCTAATGTTGATGAATCAAAAGATGAGGTAGTGCTTGCTTCAAAAGCGGTAGAAAAAAAGGTAGAAAAATTAATTTTTTGTGTTCCTATAGAAGGGACAATACAAAAGATGTATTCGTTAGATAAAGTTATATATTCTAAAACTTTAGGACAGTGGAAAACACATGATGGACTAGACATTGCACCAACAGGTTCAAAAGAAGTAAAGGCAATTGAAAGAGGTGTTGTAGATGAAATATACGATGACAATTTCTATGGAAAAACAATTGTTATTGAACATATTAGTGGATATAAGAGTAAATATTCAAATTTAGATAATAATGTGTATGTAAGTGTTGGAGAAAATGTTGTAAAAGGACAAAAGATAGGAAAAGTTGGTAATACTTCAGTTGGAGAATATTTAGATGATCCACATCTTCATTTTATGATTTTATTAAATGATGAAAGTATTAATCCTTCATACTTATACAAATAGGAGGTAATATATGGATGAAATAGAAAAAAGAGCAAAGATGTTTGCTACTTATATTATTGAAACGGGAGCAACAGTAAGAACAACAGCCAAAGTTTTTGATATTTCAAAATCTACTGTACATAAAGATGTCGCTGAAAGACTAGAAAAATTTAATCCATCGCTTGCAGAACAAGTAAAGAAGGTATTAGAGCAAAATAAATTAGAGAGGCATTTAAGAGGAGGTATGGCTACTAAATTAAAATACAGTAAGATAAGTTAATAAATAACTTTGTAAAATTAGGTTGCAAAAGGAGGTTAAATGTAATATAATTGTAACAGAAAGAGGGGAATGTATAGTGATTTTTGGCGGACAAGATATTGGAATAGATTTAGGTACTGCAACTATACTTGTATATGTTAAAGGTAAAGGAATTGTTTTAAGAGAACCATCGGTTGTGGCAATAGATAAAAATACTAATCAAGTTCTTGCTGTAGGACAAGAAGCAAGAAAGATGCTTGGTAGAACACCAGGTAATATTGTTGCGCTTAGACCTTTAAAAGATGGAGTTATTTCAGATTATACAATTACAGAGAGAATGTTAAAATATTTTATATCTAAAGTGTGTGGTAAATTTATATTCTCACCAAAAATTATGATATGTGTGCCTTCTAGAGTTACAGAAGTTGAAAGAAAAGCAGTAATTGATGCTGCAACTCATGCAGGAGCAAGAAAAGTTTATCTAATTGAAGAACCAATAGCTGCAGCTATTGGCGCAGGAATAGATATAACAAAACCATATGGAAGTATGATAGTAGATATTGGTGGAGGAACATCAGATATTGCAGTTATATCTCTTGGCGGATCAGTAAAAAGTACATCAATTAAGATGGCAGGAGATAAATTTGATGAGGCTATAATAAAATATATAAAAAGAAACAGAAACGTTATTATAGGTGAAAGAACTGCAGAAGATATTAAAATTAATATTGGATGTATGTATCCAAAATCTGTAACAGAGAGAATGATGGTAAAGGGAAGAGACATTACTTCTGGACTTCCTGTTGAAATAGAAGTTACATCAGATGAAGCATATAGTGCATTATCTGAATGTGCGGAAAAAATACTTGAAGGAGTACATTCTGTTCTTGAAGAGACTCCACCAGAACTTGTTGCCGACGTTTCTGAAAGGGGAATATATATTACTGGTGGTGGTGGTCTTGTTTGGGGGCTAGACAAGCTTATTGCTGAAAAAACAGGAATACCAGTAATGATTGCAGAAGACGCACAAAGTTGTGTTGCAATAGGTACAGGAAAAGCACTAAATCATATTGAATTATTTGAATCTGGTAATGTAATAAAAATTAGAAAATATTAATAAAAGAGAGAATAAGATACTGCTTATTCTCTCTTTTAAATTGACATAATTATAAAAGGATGGTATAATTATCGAACTTAACAAATAAATTACTTTAATATTAATATTATAAAGGAGGAGTAGATTATGAATAAGATTAATAATCTAAAAAAAGACATTTTTAAAGAGGAACTTATTAAAATTGAATTTTCACTTGGAAATGAGCATAAGAACAATATTCTTTTAGCAGAGGAATTAACAGAGATAGCACGGATATGAATATGTTAGATTAGAACCATATGAGCTTAGAAAAACATTACTAGATAATAAATCGTTGCAAACAAGTAATGATTACTTAGAAGATACAAAGCAAAAAGGAAAGAAATTAGATGCCTTTAGATGTCAAAATCACGAAATAATATTTTCAAACTATTTTGTAATTATTCACACAATAAACAAAAATAAACATTTGGTAGGATTTGAAAAAGCACTAGAGTATATAATTGATTCTATAATTAAATGTGATTATACAAGAATAATATCATTAAGCTTTGACGTAGCAATGATAGACTATATAAAAAGAATATATGATATAGAAAAACGCTATAAAAATTTAAAGGTTAATGCTAAAGTTGAGGAAGAATATAACGTTGAGAAGAAATCATATAAATCATATATGCAAAAAGATCCAACAGTAGAACATTATATGTCTTCACACATAACTAGCTATTTTAATGAAAGATATCCAAGCTATATTATAGAAGAAAATTTTTCAACAGCTGAATATTATAATGAAAATATTGGAAGAACCAAGATAAATATTTCTACGTATTTAGTAAATACAGGATACAATATCCTTACTAAAGATTATATTAAAGAGGCTATTGAAAAGCTAAAAAATACACAGTTTGAATTATTATTAAGTTTATTTACCGACGAATACAAATCAGAATTATTATAAACAAAGCTACACTTCATTTGAAGTGTAGCTTATATTATATGTTATAACATTTTGTAAAAAGTAGCATCAAAAAAGGCAAGAGTGGTATCTTGCCTTTTTGAGTTTTACTATAAAATCATATAAGGTTTTATGCGTTTTAGAAAAAATTTAATTAAATGAATTTTCGTTTACAAATAGCGAAAAAAATAGTATAATGAGGAAAGAAAAAAGGAGGAATTATTTTGGACAAAATAGTAAAAGAAGTATTTAAAGATTGTGCAAGCGATAAGAACCTGTTTAATTTAGCATCAATTAAAGAAGTAAAATTTTCAAAAAAATTAAATGCAGCAATAATAGATTCATATAGTCAAGAAAATATTCCTCAATCAGATATAGAAGAATTTGAAAGACTTGCTAAAAATAGGTATGAACTTTCAAGTTTTAAAATTAATTATAGTTATACAGGTGAAAAGAAAGATATTGAGCTTCAAAATGTATATGATATTATAAGAAATGTAAATAAAAAATATGAATACACACAAGAACTTCTTGAAAACTGTAAGATAGATATAGATAATGATGAGCATATATTAAATATAGAACTCGAAAAACCATATTCTAATTTTTTGTATATTAAGCGCTTAGATGAGTATATGAAAAAGAGTATAGATAATCAATTTGGAGAAGGATATAGGGTATTATTTAAAGATTCTAAAGAGGCTAAAATGAGTTATTCTAATGATTCAACTGCAAATATGATAAAATTAGAAGATTTAGCATCTGCATTTGCAGAAAGTAGTAGTCCTATTGCAAATAATGTGCCAAAGGTTAATGCTCCACAAGAAAAGCCAAAATTTGTACCAAGAACTCCACTTACAGAAGAAGAGAAAAAAGAAAGAGAACTTGCAAAAGAACCACAACCTGAAAATGTATTGTTTGGAATTAATATTATTGATCCTACGATTACAAAAGTAGAGGATATTTTGCCAAGTGGTGATAGAGTATGTATTAGTGGACAAATAATTGGTAAAGAGGAGCGAGAACTTAAAAGTGGTAAAATTCTTCTTACAATTAATGTAACAGATAAAACAAGTACAATATCTTGTAAAATGTTTTTAGATAAGCAAAAATATGAAGAAATAAATGGAAAGCTAAAAGAGGGAACATATGTAATTCTTCAAGGTAGAGCTCAGATGGATTCTTATTCTAATGAAACAACAATAATGGTAAACAATATCTGTAAAGGAGAAAAACCACCTGAAAGACAAGATAATGCAGAAAAGAAAAGAGTAGAACTTCACCTTCACACACAGATGAGTGCAATGGATGCGGTGACTTCTGCAACAGATCTTGTAAAACAAGCAATTAAATGGGGGCATCCGGCAGTAGCAATTACTGACCATGGAGTTGTTCAGTCTTTCCCAGAAGCAAATCATGTTATTGTAGATAATTATGCAGGACTTGTAAAAAAAGAGAGTGGATATCCCACAACTCAAGAGATATTAGATGCAGCTCCTATTAAGGTTATATATGGAGTAGAAGGATATTTAGCAGTAGATGTAGAACCTGTTATTCCGGAATTTGATACATATTGTGTATTTGACCTTGAAACTACTGGATTTGATCCTGAAAAAGAAGAGATCACTGAGGTAGCTGTATGTAAAGTAAGAAATGGTGAGATAATAGACGAATATACTACATTTGTAAATCCAGAAAAACCTATTCCATTTAACGTACAAGAGCTAACACATATAACAGATGAGATGGTAGCAGATGCACCTAAAATTGATCAAATGATACCAGAATTTTTAGAGTTTACAAAAGGTTGTGTATTAGTTGCACATAATGCACATTTTGATACTAGATTTATTGCAAATAAAGCTGAGAAATTAGGACTTGAATTTAAACCATATGTAATAGATACATTAGAAATGGCAAGGGAACTATATAATGCTGTTGAAAACTATAAGCTAGGTACAATAGTAGAATATCTAGGAATAGAACTTGAAGGTGCGCATAGGGCAATAAATGATACTCGTGCTACAGCTAAAATGTTTATTAAGATGAGAGAAGCCTGTGATAAGGAAAAGATAAAAATAAATGATTACATATTTACAAATTATCAAGAAGAATCTAAAAAGATATCACCAAATCATATTATTATTCTTGCTAAAAACTATGTGGGACTTAAAAATTTATATAAGTTAGTATCATTTTCTCATGTATGGAATTTTAATAAAAAACCTAAAATTTCTAGATCTATGTTGAAAAGATATAGAGAAGGACTAATTATTGGTTCTGCGTGTGAACAAGGTGAATTATACCAAGAGATTTTAGATTATACTGTTGGTAGAAATGATGGTTCAAATATAGATGAAATTGCTAAATTCTATGATTATTTAGAAATACAACCTTTGGGTAATAATGAATTTTATGAAAGAGTTGGAAAGAAAATAAAAAAAGGAAGTAAGAAATCTAAAGATGAAGAGGCAGAATATATTAAGTTAACACATGAACAAGTAATACAAATAAATAAAGATATTGTTGAATTAGGAGAAAGACTTGGTCTTCCAGTTGTTGGAACTTGTGATGTACATTTTATGAATCCAGAAGATGAAATATATAGAAGAGTAATACAGGCAGGGCAAGGATTTGATGATGCAGATTTACAAGCTCCATTATATTTTAGAACAACCGATGAGATGCTTAAAGAATTTGAATATTTAGGTGAAGAAAAAGCTTATGAAGTTGTTGTTACGAATACTAATTTAGTAAATGATTGGATAGATAGAGTGTGTCCTATATCAGATGAAAAATGTCCACCTCATATAGATGGCTGTGAGCAAGATATAAGAAATATAGCATATGATAAAGCGCATAAATTATATGGAGAGGATTTACCTTCGATAGTAGAAGAGAGACTTGAAAAAGAATTAAATTCAATAATATCAAATGGATATTCTGTAATGTATATTATTGCACAACGTCTTGTATGGGATTCAAATGATCATGGATATATAGTTGGTTCTAGAGGATCTGTTGGTTCATCTCTTGCTGCATATATGACAGGTATTACAGAAGTTAATTCTCTTAAGGCACATTATAGATGCCCAAATTGTAAATATTCAGATTTTTCAGATAATGGATGTCAAAATGGATTTGATCTTCCAGACAAAAACTGTCCAAACTGTGGAGAGCCTCTTGAAAAAGATGGAATGGACATTCCATTTGAGACATTTTTAGGATTTAAAGGAGATAAAGAACCAGATATAGATTTAAACTTTTCTGGTGAATATCAGGCAAAAGCTCACAAATATACAGAGGTAATCTTTGGTACTGGTACAACATATAAGGCAGGAACAATAGGTACTGTAGCAGATAAAACAGCATTTGGATTTGTAAAAAACTATTATGAAGAAAGAGGCATTAGCAAACCTATTGCAGAAATAGATAGAATTGCTAAAGGATGTACAGGAATAAAAAGAACATCTGGACAGCACCCAGGTGGAATTATAGTTGTTCCTAAAGGAAGAACTATATATGAATTTTGTCCTGTACAACATCCAGCAGACGATCCTGGTTCTAATATTGTTACTACTCACTTTGATTATCACTCAATAGATAAAAACTTATTAAAACTTGATATATTAGGCCATGATGATCCTACAGTTATTCGTATGCTACAAGATTTAACAGGAATTGATCCTACAAAAATACCACTTGATGATAAAGACACAATGTCAATATTTAGATCTACAGATGCTTTAGGCGTAACACCAGAGCAGATAAAATCTGAGGTTGGAACATATGGTGTTCCAGAATATGGAACTAAATTTGTTAGAGGAATGCTTGTAGATACAAAGCCTACTACTTTTGATGAGTTAATTAGAATTTCTGGACTTTCTCATGGAACTGATGTGTGGTTAAATAATGCACAAGAGTTAGTTGCAAATGGAACAGTTACTCTTCAAGAGGCTATATGTTGCCGTGATGATATAATGAATTATCTTATTGCAAAAGGACTACCACCAGATAAAGCATTTAAAATAATGGAGTCAGTACGTAAAGGTAAAGTTGCCAAAGGAAAAGAACCAAAATGGAAGGATGAATATGTACCTTTAATGAAAGAAAATAATGTGCCAGATTGGTACATAGATTCTTGCGAGAAGATAAAATACATGTTCCCTAAGGCTCATGCTGCAGCGTATGTAACAAATGCATTTAGAATAGCTTGGTTTAAGGTGCACATTCCAAAAGCATATTATTCAGCATTCATGTCAATTAGAGCTGATGAATTTGATAGTGATTCGATGCTTTATGGTAAAGAAAGAGTACTTGCAAAAATGGAAGAAATTGATAGACAAGGAAATGCAGCAGCACCTAAAGATAAGAATATGTATCCTATTTTAGAACTTGTGCTTGAGATGAATCAAAGAGGAATTAATTTTTTACCAGTTGATTTGTATAAATCAGATGTAAATAAGTTTCATGTTGAAAAAGATGGAATAAGACCACCATTTTCTGCTCTTACAGGTTTTGGAGAAGTTGATGCAGGAAAATTAGTTGAGGCAAGAGAAAAATATAAAACATTCTCTTCGATAGAAGATATGACAATAAAAGCTAAACTTGGAAAAGCTGCAGTTGAGACATTAAGAATTTCAGGTTGTCTTGATGGCATGCCAAGGTCAGAACAAATGGATATGTTTGATTTGTTATAATTTGTCTTTTTACTTGATTATTATTAATATCTCAGTTATAATATAAGTATAAAGGGGTGATTACTATGGAATTAGACTTAACAGGACTAAGAATTGATGTAACAGATGCTATAAGAAGTTTTACAGAAAAGAAAATTCAAAAACTTAATAAGTATTTTGATGAAGGCACAATTTGTCATGTAACTTTTACAGACAAATCTAAAGGAAAACACCGTGTAGATATTAGAATAGAATATAAATCACACACTTATTTAGCAGAAGATAATACTGATGATCTATATTCTGGAATTGAATCTTTAGTTAGCAAGATTGAAGGTCAAATCAGAAGAGAAAGAACTAATGATCAAAAGAAAAGAAGAACTGGTATTCCAGAAGAAGAAGTTCCTCAAGAAGAAACAGAGGAATAAAGATATAAGGAGAGCTACTTTTGTAGCTCTTTTTCTATGTTTGATAAAGTTGACATAACCTTAAAAGCATGGTATAATTATATTGTGGTAGAATTTTTTTATGTGCTGAAATTATAAGCACAAGATACTCAGAAAAAAAAGAATAAAAAGGAGGAAATTATGAAAATAATTCAAAAGATAGGTATAGTAGCCGTTATGGTATTTTTTATGGGAGGTATAATTTACAATAGCTTTTTTGTAAGCAATAAGCAAGATGAATCTTATGCTAGTCTAAAGGAAAAATACAATATTAATACTACTACAAAAGTGGATACAGAAGAACCAGTCATTACAGAAGCTAAGGAGCCAGAGCAAAAAGCAGACATTAAAAAAGATAATGTAGCTTCTGAGTCAAAACAAGAAAATAGAACTAGAGAAAATATTATCTGGGACTATTTAAAATCTGCTGGATATACAGATATCCAAACAGCAGCAATTATTGGTAATCTTTATCAAGAATCAGGATTAAATCCTGAAAGGGTAGAGTATAAAACCAAAGAAGGTATTGGTCTTGTTCAATGGTCTTTTGGAAGAAAGCAAAAACTTATAGATTATGCTTCATCAAAAGGTGTTAATTGGACAGATTTAAATGCTCAATTAGAATTTTTAGTTAAAGAACTAAAAAGTTCAGAGTTCTACCAACCATACAAAGGTACATTTAATAATCCATACAGCATTAATGAGGCAACTGAGGCCTATTGTTGGGGATTTGAAAGACCTAATGCTAAACACGCAAACTTACAATACAGAAAAGATATGGCATGGGCTGCATATTATAGAAACGTAGATAGATAATTATCTGCGTTTTTAATTTTGTCAATTTTCATTGTGTTTACATAATTAAATAAATGTGATATAATTATAATAGAGTAATGTTTTTAAAATACTCATCTTAATAGTGGGTATTAGATTACCCCTATTAGTTTTAGTAAACTTATATATAAACTATTACTTAAGAAAAAAGATAAGAAAGGGTTGATGTAAATGAAACGTCAAAATAATACTAGGGGTAAAAGAAAGAAAAAAGTTAGCGTGGTTAAAAAAATTAAAGCACTTGTTATTATTACATTTATTATAGCTATTGGTGGAGGATTTGCATTAAATAGTAAATTTGTTACTTCAAGTAACAATGAAACATATTCTAAATTATTAGAAAAATATTCTATTGAAAGTCCTACCAAAACAGATGCTATAGATCCATCTAATAATTCAGACAAGAGATTATATTTAAATAAAGAGTTGGATTTAAGAACACCATCAAATGTGACTATTGAAGAAATGGATAAGATGCTTGAAGGAACTGGACTTGCTGGTCTTGGAAAAGCTTTTGTAGAAGCAGAGCAAAAATATGGTGTAAATGCTATATATCTTATGGGACTTGCAGCAGAAGAAAGTGGATATGGTACATCAGCATTTGCAAAGCTTAGAAATAATTTGATGGGATGGTGTGCATATGATAGTGATCCAAATAAGGCTATGTATTTTGAAAGTAAGGAAGCTTGTATATTACATGTTGCATCAAAGTTAAAAGCAAATTATCTAACTGAAGGGGGAGCATATTTTGAAGGATATACTGTAAAAGCTATAGATGTACATTATGCATCAGATAAATTACATGGTGAAAAAATAATAGATTGCGCTAACAATTTATTAAAGAAACTAGGATAATATATTCCTGGTTTTTTCTTTTTTTATATATGTGTTGACATAATAATAAAATTGTGTTAAAATAGAAACATGACATGAGAGTGTGTATAAGTATTTAATACGAGCTACACAACCTTGTAAAAGGTACACTTAAGATATTTTCATAAAAGGAGTCTCATTTTGAGATCTTTTTATGAGAATATCTTTTTTTATACCCAAATAAATATTTGGCAGGTATTCTCTAAAATAATTTAAGGAGGAATAGGAAAATGCAAATATGTGTAAAAGATTTAAAAAAATCATTTGAAGTTAAAGGCGGAGGGTTACTAAAGAAAAAGTCTAAATTAGAAATTAAAGCAGTTGAAAATGTCTCTTTTGAAGTAGAAAAAGGCGAGATAGTAGCATTTATTGGACCTAATGGTGCGGGAAAGAGCACAACTATTAAAATGCTTACAGGTATAATACAACCAACATGTGGTAGTATTTCTGTTGCAGGATTTAATCCTTCAGTAGATAGAAAAAAGCTTGCGTATAGTATAGGTTGTATGTTTGGACAAAAATCACAACTATATATGCATCTTACTGTTAGAGACTCATATAAGCTATTGTGCAGTATTTATGATATGAATAAACAAGAAGCTGAAGAAAAGATAGAGGAGATATCTAACTTATTTAAAATTAATGAATTATTAGATAAAACTGTTAGAAAATTATCTTTAGGACAAAGAATGATTTGTGAGATTGCTGGAAGTATACTTCATGATCCTGAAATAATATTTTTAGATGAGCCAACTATTGGTTTAGATATTTTTGCTAAAACTAGGATTAGAGAAATAATTAAAAAAATGAATAAGGAAAAAGGCACAACTATTTTTCTAACAAGTCATGATTTAGGTGATGTAGAGGCTTTATGCGATAGAATTATAATAATTAATAATGGAACTATAGTAACTGATGAGTCTATAGAAGAGTTGAAGTCTAAATATCTTTCATCAAAAGTTATTAAAATTTCATATGATCATGAAATAGTAGCCAAAAAATTAGATTATAATGTTCAAAGAATCGAGCAAAATCAAATTGAGCTTATTGCTGATACTAATAAGACTAATATAGGAGATTTGTTATCATATTTTACTTCTATAGGAAATATTGTAGATATTCAAATTAGTTCAACACCTTTAGAAGATGTGATTAAAAAAATATACGAAGAAAGGAGATAACTATGAGAAAATATATAGAAATATTTAAATTTAACCTAAAAACAGAGCTGAATTTTAAAGTAGATTATTTCTTCTCAATTATTTCTTTTGCAATACATGTATTTGTATTTAACGCTTTATGGGATTATATATTGCAAGGAAAAATGGTGGAAGGGTATGGCAAAGCTCAACTTATATGGTATGTGATTATTGGAGAATTTATAGCCTATTCTATAGGAAAGAAAAACTATATTAAAGTATCTGAGATGATAAAGAATGGAGACGTCGCAAATATTCTTACCAAACCATTATCATTTATGAAATATGTACTAGCAAATGAGGCAACATCAATTGTAAATATTATAATAAATATAATATTTGCTGTTGTATTAGGATTATTAATGGCAGGACCAATTAGTATTACTCCTATACAGCTTGTACTTTTTAGTATTTCTTTAATACTTGCTATAGTTATTGATGTATTTTTATATGTTTTTATAGGAATGCTTGCATTTATAACGGAAGAAAACAAATCGTTTTATATGGTTATATCTAAAGCAGTACTTCTTTTAATTCTTACACCACTTGAATTCTTCCCAAACATTGTACAAACAATTCTTAGGTTCTTGCCAACGACATACATTGTATATCCAGCTGCTAAGACTTTAGTAAATTATGATATCAATTCATCATTACTGTTAATTGGAGGACAGATCATATCTTTAGTTTTTATTTTTGGAATAACATATATGATCAATTTGAAAGGAGTGAGAAATATCAATGTTAATGGAGGTTAAAAATAATATTAGATATTTAGTTCAAGCAATAAAAACAAGTATAAAGTCTGCTATGGCGTATAAAGTAAGCTTTTTAATACAAACGATATTTATGTTTTTAAATAATGCATCATTTTTGGTGTTTTGGATAGTTGTATTTAGTCATACTCCAAAGGATGCAAGTATAACTTTTAGCAATGTTCTTTACATATGGGCCTTTTCTGCTATATCATATGGAGTAACATATTTTTTCTTTTCTGGGATACAAAAAATAAATGAATATATAATATCTGGTGCGATGGATAGTTATTTACTTCAGCCTAAAAATATATTATTGAATGTAGCAACATCCAAAAGTAGTTTTGCTGCTTGTGGAGATATAATATATGGCATATTTATATCATTTATTGCAAGTAGTGGAGATATTATCAAGATATTTATTGTAATTGTATTAGGAATATTTGGAAGTATATTCTTTTTCTCAACAGAAGTATTTTTTAGATCTCTTGCTGTATGGCTTGGAGATACAAATATGCTTGCTAATAGATACTGTGAGATGTTACTTATTACATTTTCAACTTATCCAGAAAATATATTTAAAACAGGAATTAAAATTATATTGTATACTATAGTACCAGTAGCTTACTTGTCATATTTACCAGCAGAAATTGTAGAAAGCTTTAGCGCTGGAAAATTATTACTTATAGTTAGTGTTGGCATAATATATATGCTAATAGCAATAAAGACTTTTTATAAGGCGTTAAAAAGTTATGAGTCGGGAAATAGTATGGCTATGAAAGATTAAAAGTGTGAAAGTTGTTTTCACACTTTTTAATTTTTGTAACAGAAATTTTATTTGATTATCAAACCATATTGATATATCTAGCAAACGAAAATAATTTCAATCATGTGTAAAAAAAAAGTCTATTGTGTTACAAAACGTCAAAATGCATAAATATAGTAAATTCGACATTTCCTCAAAACCAAACTTATGTAAATTAAACGGCCATTTATACACTTTTGGATAGTTGACTATTAAAAAAAAGTAAAATATAATGGAATCGTAAAATAGATTAAAAAGTTATAAGTTTGTTTTATAGGAGGGATGTATAAATATGGTAAAGATATTTAAGAGTATGAAAAAACTAAAACTTAAAATTACTAGCATCATTTTACTTGTAGCTTTACTAACAGTACAATTCGGTTCTTATGGTGTTTCTGCGGCAGCACCAAATGTAACTTATCGTCCTGCTACAATTGTTAATGTAGGTTATGATACAGTAAATGGTAAGAACGTATGGTTTAGTAATGTAAAGCTTGGAGATCAAACAGCTTATTGTATAGATTATAGCTGTCCCGCTCCAAATGGAACTATGACATTAAGAGATTACTTATCTGATCAAGGTATGGCAATTCTTATGAATGGTTACCCAAATTGTACACCAGCAGAAATTGGAGTACAAACAGAAGATGAAGCTTATATGGCAACACAACTTGCTTTATGGGAAGTAATGAACAGAACAGGTGAGTCTCACAAAGCTGGAAGAATTTTTAGAGTAGAAAATATTAGAGCAAACTCTGGAAAAGAAGCTTTCTTAAATAGAGCAATAGAAGGAGCAAAAAGACTTGTTACTTTAGCAGAAAATAATCCATATAATGGTGTTCCAACAATGAACATTCATAATGGTAATGTTCAAACAGAAAGAAGAGATGATGGTTACATTTATGTAGGACCATATTCAATAACAGTAACTGGAACAAGTGCAGCAACAGTTAAATCTATAACTGCATCACTTAAAAATGCGCCTTCATCTGCAACAATAGTTGATGCTGCAGGAAATAAAAAATCTACTATTAATAGTAATGAAGAAGTATATGTAAAATTTAGTGTTAAAGAAGATAGTCAAAAATTCCAAATCAGCTTTAAAACAGAAGTTGATAGAAAAGTTGGAGCAATATATGAGCAATTTGGTAAAATTGTTCAAGACTATGTAAGACTTGATACAGTTCCAGTATCAATGGAAAAAGACTGTGACATAGAATTTGAAAAAAAGACAACTAAAGGAAGAATTGAACTTATAAAAGTCGACCAAGATGATCAACCAGTATCAGGAGCTAAATTTAAATTAATCGACCAATATGGAAATGAATTAATGCAAGTTGAAACTCATGAAGATGGTGTAATAGATTTCTATAATGTTCCAGAAGGAAATTATGTATTAGAAGAAATTGAAGCACCAGCAGGTTATACAATTAAGAATAAAACATCAAATGTAACTGTTGTTGGTGGACAACTTTCAACTGTTAAAGTTGTAAATGAAAGAGAATCTGGAAAACTTGTTATAACTAAAAAAGACGACTTAAATGAAGTTATCCCAGGTGCAGTATTTACAATTTATGATGCAGAAGGATATGAATATGATACTATAACAACAGATGCAAATGGTAAAGCAAGCATAGATTTACCACTTGGAAATTGGTATTATCAAGAAACATCAGTTCCAGATGGATATATTATAGATGATACAGTATATTCATTCAGTTTAACAACAGAGAATAAAGCTCATGTTACAACTGTTATAAATGAAGTTAAAAAAGGTGAACTTGCAATATTAAAGAAAGATGATAGCGGCAAACCAATTAAAGGTGTAAAATTTGCTATTTTAGATCAAAACAAAAATCAAATATTAACTATTACAACAAATGATAATGGTGCTGCTGGAGTTCAAAATTTAAAAGTAGGTAGAAAATACTACTATAAAGAAATTGAAGTTCCAGAAAATGTTGTTATGGATCCAAATGAATATGAATTTAAAATTGAGACTCCAGGACAATTAATTAAAAAAGAAATTGTTAATGAGACTATTAAAGGTTCATTAAAAATATTTAAAATTAATGACGAAGATGGTGTTATTGAAGGAGTTGTATTTAATATCTTAGATAAAGATAAAAATGTTGTTGATACATTAACAACAAATGCAGAAGGTATTGCGGTATCTAAGACTTTAACACCAGGAAAATATTACTATAAAGAAGTATCAGTTCCAGATGGAGTAACTCTTGATGAAACAGAATATGAATTTAGTATTACAAAAGAAAATATAATACAAACTGCAACTATAATAAATAAATTAGATAGAGGACAATTACAAATTACAAAATATGATGATAAAGGAAACACTTTAGCTGGTGTTGAATTTGACATTTTAGATGAGGAAAAAAATGTAGTTGACCACATCGTTACAGATGCAGAAGGTAAAGCACTTTCTAAAAAATTAAAACTTGGAACATATTACTATATAGAAACAAAAGCTCCTTCAAATGTAGTAAGTGATGGAAAAGAGCATGAATTTGTATTAAATGCAAATAATCAAATAATACAAAAAACTGTAATCAATACAACAAAAGAAGGAAAATTAAGAATTATTAAAGTGGATGAAAATAGTAAACCTTTAGCAGGTGTTACATTTAAAATCTACGATGCAGATAAAAATGTTGTAGATACAATAGTAACAAACGATAAAGGTATTGCTGAATCTAAACAATTAGAACAAGGTACATATTACTATCAAGAAATAACAGCTCCAAAAGGTGTTAGAGTAGATAGTACAATGTACGAATTTGAACTTAAAGAAGATAAAGAAAATGTAATCAGAAACATGGTTAACTACTATGATAAAGGAACTTTAACATTAATTAAAGTAGACGAAAATGAAAAAGCGTTAGCTGGAGTTACATTTAAGATTTATAATGAAGACTATAAAGTAGTAGACGAAATCGTAACTGACGAAAAAGGTGTTGCTAAATCTAATGTAGAATTAATACTTGGAAAATACTACTACCAAGAAACATCAGTTCCAGAAGGTCTAAGACTAGATAGCACAATGTATGAGTTCGAATTAACAACTAATGGACAAAATGTAATCAAAAATATGGTTAACTACTTTGAAAAAGGTACTTTAACTATAATAAAAGTAGATGAGGATGAAAACCCATTAAAAGGTGTTACATTTGAAATTTATGATGAAGATAAAAATCTTGTAGATACAATTGTAACAAATGAAGAAGGGGTTGCCGAATCTAACGTAGAATTAGTACTTGGAAAATATTATTATAAAGAAACAAAAGCTCCTGAAGGTGTTATCGTAGATGATACAATGTATGAATTTGAATTAGTAACAGATAGACAAAATGTTATAAAAACAATGACAAACAAATACATTATGGGAGAATTAGTAATATATAAATTAGTAGAAGGAACAGATACTCCACTTGCTGGTGCAAAATTTGAAATTACTAATGAAGCAGGAGAAGTAGTTGATACACTTGTAACTGATGAAAATGGTATGGCTAAATCTAAAGCTTTAGTTTACGGAACTTATTATTTCAAAGAAATAGAAGTTCCTGAAGGATATGTTTTAGATGAAAATACATATATGTTCAAAATTGTAGATGAAAAAGCTGTCGAAGCTGTTGTTTACAATAAAGAAGTTCCAGAAACTGGTGATGACATGGTATTTACTTTATTAGTAGCTATGATTTCACTTGCAGGATATTCTTTAGTAAAAGTTTTAGAAGCTAAAAAAGAAAACTAATTATATCAATAAAAACTAATAGTTATTAAATTAAAGAGAAAGTAAACACAAAAAAAGTGTTTACTTTCTCTTTTTGTACTAAAATTTGTGTGTAATATTGTATATATAATTGTATATAGAAAAGAATATCATATAATACTATAATATTATAAAAACATTTTATTTCTTTGATTAAAAATTCACAAAATATTAGGTAACATCAATGTTTTAGCGTTATGTAACACACAATAAATATTTTATGTAAAATAATACTTGAAAATGCTAGTAATAATGTTGACTACAATTAAAAATTGTGATATAATAGTAATGTGAACAAGAGATAAAAAGTTATAGGTTTGTTTTATAGGGGGGATGTAAATATGGTAAAAACATTAAAAAATGTGAAAAGACTTAAACTTAAACTAACAAGTATTATTTTACTAATTGCATTACTAACTTTAGAGTTTAGCCCATTTGCTGTAAAAGCAACAGCTAATCAATTGAACTATTATTCACCAGGTGCAACATCTGTTGGATATGATGCATATAATGGAAAAAACGTATGGTTTAGTAACGCAACACTAGGTGGAGAAACAGCATATTGTATTGACTATACATGTCCTGCTCCAAGCGGAACAATGACATTTAGAGATTATCTATCTGATCAAGGTATGGCAATATTAATGCATGGTTACCCATACTATTCACCAGAATCAATGGGATTACAAACTGCTGATGAAGCTTATATGGCAACACAACTTGCTCTATGGGAAGTAATGAACAGAACAGGTGAATCTCACAAAGCTGGAAGAATTTTTAGAGTAGAAAATATTACTCCAAAAGCTGGTATGGAAGGATTCCATCAAAGAACTGTAGCAGCAGCTAAAAAACTTGTTGCAATGGCTGAAGCAGATCCATATAATGCAGTTCCAACAATGAATGTACATAATGGAAACGTTAATGTAAGAGTTGATGGAGAATATGCATATGTAGGACCATACTCAATCACAGTAACAGGAACAGATGCAGCAACAGTAAGAGCTATAACAGCTTCACTTAAAAATGCTCCAGCATCTGCAACTATAGTTGATGCAGCAGGAAATGCAAAATCAGGTATAGCAAGCGGAGAAGAAGTATTTGTAAAATTAAAAGTTGCTGAAGATACTAAAACTTTCCAAATCAATTTCAAAACTGATGTTGATAGAAAAGTTGGTGTAATTTATGAAAAACCTGGTCAAACAGTACAAGACTATGTAAGACTTGATACAGAACCAGTTTCAATGGAAAAAGATTTAACTATTGAATGGACTAAAGTTACAACAAAAGGAAGAATTGAACTTGTAAAAGCTGACCAAGACAATCAACCAGTAGTTGGAGCTAAGTTTAAATTAATTGACCAATATGGAAATGAACTTATGCAAGTTACAACTGGAAAAGACGGTGTAGTAGATTTCTATGATGTTCCAGCAGGAGAATATACATTAGAAGAAATTGAAGCACCAGCAGGTTATACTATTACAGAAAAATCTAAAAATGTAACAGTAGTTGGAGGACAACTTTCAACAGTAAAATTCGTAAATGAAAGAATAAATGGTAAATTAGTTATCACAAAAGTAGATGACGCAAACAAACCACTAGCAAACGTAACTTTTACAATATATGATTCAGAAGGATACGAATATGACACTATAAAAACAGATGAAAATGGTAAAGCATCAATAAACTTAGATTTTGGAACTTACTATTTCCAAGAAAAAGAAGCTCCAGAAGGTTATATTAAAGATGAAACTTTATATACATTCTCAGTAGATGCAGAAAACAGAATTTTCAACACAACTGTTGTAAACGATAGAGTAAAAGGTGACTTATTAATTGTTAAAACTGATGACAACAATACTCCAATAAAAGGTGTAAAATTTGATATCTTAAATGAAAACAAAGAAAAAATAATAACAATTGAAACTAATGAAAAAGGTTTAGCTGGTGTATCTAACTTAACAGTTGGAAAATCATACTACTATAAAGAAGTATATGCTCCAGAAAATGTTATCATGGACACTAATGTTTATGAATTTAAAGTAGAGACTCCAGGTCAAGTAATAAGAAAAGATATTGTAAATGAAACTGTTAAAGGTTCATTAAAAATATATAAAGTTAATGATGATGATAAAGCAATAGCAAATGTTAAATTTAATGTTTTAGATGAAAACAAAAATGTTATCGAAACATTAATTACAGATGCAAATGGTGTTGCAGTATCTAAAGAATTAACTCCAGGAACTTATTACTACAAAGAAGTTGAAGTTCCAGACGGATACATTTTAGATGATAAAGAATATAAATTCGAAATCTCAAGCGAACATAAACTTGAAGCTGTAAAAGTAGTTAACCACTACGCAAACGGAAAACTTCAAATATTTAAATATGATAGCAACGAAAATGTATTATCTGGTGTTGAATTTGACATCTTAGATGAAAACAAAAATGTTGTAGATCACATTGTTACAGGAGCAGATGGTATAGCACTTTCTAAAGATTTAAAACTTGGAACATACTATTACAAAGAAACAAAAGCTCCAGAAAATGTAGTAATGGATGAAGAAGAACATGTTTTCGTATTAACTGAAAACAATCAAGTAATTAGAAAAACTGTTGTAAATAAAGTTAAAGAAGGAAAACTAAAAATAATTAAAGTAGATGAAAACAATGAACCACTAGCAGGAGTTACATTTGAAATTCTTGATTTAAATATGAAGAAAATAGATGAAATGACAACTAATGAAGATGGTATTGCAGAATCTGGAGAATTAGAAAAAGGAACATACTACTATAAAGAAACAAAAGCTCCAGAAGGAATAAAAATAGATTCTACACCTCACAAATTTACAATTGAAAATGACGGACAAAACGTTGTTGAAAATGTAATTAACTACTACATTAAAGCAGATTTAAAAATATACAAACTAGTAGATGGAACACAAACTCCACTTGCTGGTGCAAAATTTGAAATCACTAACGATGCAGGAGAAGTATTAGATACAATAGTATCTGATGAAAATGGTGTAGCACAATCTAAAAAACTTCCATATGGAACATACTACTTCACAGAAGTTGAAGCTCCAAGTGGATATATTAAAGATAATAATACTTATATGTTTAAAGTTGAAAATGAAGAAACAATAGAAACAGTAGTTTACAACAAAAAACAAGAATTACCAAAAACTGGTGGATTCTTAAGCGATGATATGATGATAATCTTAGCAGTAGCTATGGTTGGAATTATAGGATATGCTTCAATGAGAGTATTATCTGTAAGAAAAGAAAATGACTAATGAATAGTTAAGTATTTTCACATAAGAGGATAGCATAAAGCTATCCTCTATTTTTATGTCTATATAGATGTAAAGTATAGGTTTACAATAGATATGTCACAGTAAATAAAAAAAGGAAGTACCAATGTGA
>CANCXL010000004.1 GCA_947381905.1 uncultured Clostridiaceae bacterium
GATATGGCAGTAAAAGTAATGACAATAATACTAATTACATCTTTATGCGGAATAATGTATGTTGTAGTAAAAAATAGAAAATCCAAATTAGATTAACAATATAAAGATAGCATTAAAAAATGCTATCTTTATATTTTGCTTTTTAAATAGACTAAAAAAATTAGTCAGATTTTATCTTAAAGATTATGTTATCAATTTGTTACAAATGCAAATTATTTGCATATTTTTTATTGATATGAATGTCGATTTGTGGTATAATATAAATGTAGTTAAATTACTACGTAATTATAAAAGACTATAAAAAAGAATAGTCTTTTTTTATTACTGTTAAATATTTTTAGGAAAGGTGGGGATTAGTATTATGATTGAAAAAACTTTTGATGTAGAAGAAGTTCTAGAACTATTAGAACAAAAGAAATTTAATGAGTTAAAAAAATACTTGGAAAGGATAAATGGTGCTGATTTCCCGAGTATTTTCGAAGCTGTAAAAGATGAAGATATGATAGTAATATTTAGATTACTAAACAAAGAAGAGGCAGCAGAAATATTTGCAGAGCTTGATTCAGATATGCAAGAAAGGCTTATAAATTCATTTACAGATAAAGAGTTAAAATATGTCATAGATAATTTATTTATGGATGATACTGTAGATATGATTGAAGAGATGCCTTCAAACGTAGTAAAACGTATTTTAAAGAATGTGTCAGAACAAGATAGAAAAGTAATAAACGAGATATTGAACTATCCAGACGATAGTGCAGGAAGCATAATGACAACAGAGTTTGTAGACTTAAAAGAGAACATGACTGTTGATGATGCTTTCAAAAAAATAAAGAAAATTGGACTAAAAAAAGAGACTGTATATAATTGCTTTGTGCTAGATGTAAATAGAAAATTATTAGGTGTTCTAGATTTAAAAGATTTGCTTGTAGCAGAAAGAGATGAAAAAATAACCGATCTAATGGATGAGAATGTTGTCACAGTAACTACATTAGACGATAAAGAAGATGTTGCAAATACTTTAGCCAAATATGATTATGTAGCACTTCCAGTTGTAGATAAAGAAAATAGACTAGTAGGTATAGTTACTGTAGATGATGCCATTGATGTAATGCAAGATGAGGTATCAGAAGACTTTGAGATAATGGCAGCCATTACTCCAAATGAAGATGGTTATTATAAAACATCAGTATTACAACATGCTAAAAATAGAATTGTTTGGCTATTGTTTTTGATGGTTTCATCAATTGTAACTGGTGCAGTAATTACTCATTATGAAACTGCTTTTGCAGCACTTCCAATACTTGTATCTTTTATTCCTATGATAATGGGAACAGGAGGAAATTGTGGTTCACAATCATCTACTCTAGTTATTCGTGGTTTAGCTGTTGATGAGATAAAACCAAAAGATTTCTTTAAAGTATGGTGGAAAGAAATAAGAGTTGCACTTATTGTAGGGGTTATTATGGCAGTAGTAAATTGTCTTAGAATTGTAATTCAATATAAAGATTTGCAGCTTGGTATAGTTGTAGGACTTACATTAATTATAGCAATAGCACTTGCTAAAAGTATAGGCTGTTTATTGCCACTAGTTTGTAAAAAACTAAAACTAGATCCAGCAATTATGGCAGCTCCCCTAATTTCAACATTACTAGATACATGTTCTTGTTTAATATTCTTTAATGTTGCTGTAATAATAATGGGATTATAAATTAAAAATAAGGTAAAATTTTTTAAAACAAAAAAATGTTTAAATGATTTTACCTTGTTTTTTTTACTTTAAATTATATTTTTGCAAACAATTTGCAAAAAACTATAGACAAATAAAGCTAACTAGGATATAATGACCAAAAATAAGGAGTGATGCATTATGAATAAAGAGCTAAGACTAATAATAAGCAGAAGATGTAATTACAACTGCTATTTTTGTCATGGCGAAGGTGTTGAAAAGGGTACTAAAGAAGTATTTAATGCTTCAGATTATAAATATCTTGTAGATTTTTGTAAAAGAAAGTATGGTTGGAATACAGTCACACTTACTGGTGGTGAGCCTTTAATTAGAGATGATGCATTTGAAATCGTGCAAAACCTAAAAGATTTAGGAGTTAAAATAACAATAGTAAGTAACGGAGAATTAATAGATAAAAAAATACAATGTCTTGACGGAATAGAAAGACTTAATGTATCTATACATAGTATGGATAGTGATATTTACGATAGTATTGTGCAAAGAAAAGATAAATTAGGACGAGTTATATATAACTTATCTGAACTTAGAAATTTAAATAAAAAAATAGATATAAGAATAAATATGACTGTAGTAAGAGGTCAGAATGATTCTATTGATGAAATGAAAAAGATTGTAGCACTTGCTAAAAAAATTAATGCAAGTATAAAAATAATTGAACTTTTTAGCGAAGATAAAAAACAAATAGTACCACTTTATGAGATAAAGGAAAATTTACTTACATTAAATTTTAAAGTTCTTGAAGAATTTACTCATAAAATTGTTCTTTTTGATGGTAATACCAAAATAATATTATCTAAGATATTTTGTGCAGCAGCAAATGATAGATATAATCCAAATGATTATTGTAATTCGTTTAATGACTTGTTTGTATCGCCAGATGGTATAATTAAACTTTGTAGATACATAACAGAAGATGTTAGTATAAAAGAAGAAGTTAAAAATAGAGATGATAGGGGGTTAGAAAAGAAGATGCAACTTGCAAATAATTTACTTGGCAAGCATTGTCCAATGAATACTGTAACAAAGCTTGCAATAAATGGTGGAAAGCCAGTAATGAATAAAGAAGAAGGAAGATTTATTCATCCTAAAATTACAAAAGAGATAGAAAAAGCAGTAGTAGAGCAGTTACATGATACTATATCAATTTATGATAATAGCAATATATTTAAAAAATTTGAAGAGGAATTTGCAAAATATCATAATAAAAAATATGGACTTGTTACATCATCAGGAACAGCAGCACTTCATTCATTATATGATGCAATAAATTTAAAACAAGGGGATGAGGTTATATGTCCTGTTTATACGTTCTTTGCAACAGTAACACCAATTTTTCAAACAGGTGCAAAACCAGTATTTGTTGATTGTGATGATACAGGAAATATAGACTACACAAAAATTGAAGAGAAAATAAATAAGAACACAAAAGCAATAATGGTGACTCATATGTGGGGATATCCATGTAAGATGGATAAATTAAGAGAAATAGCAGACAAATATGGAATTTATCTATTAGAAGACTGCTCTCATGCGCATGGTGGAGAATATAAAGGTAAAAAACTTGGTGAATGGTCTGATGCAGCAGCTTTTAGTTTACAAGGCAATAAAATAATAACAGGAGGAGAAGGCGGAATTATAATTACAAATAATAAGTATATATATAAAAATGCTGTGCTTTTAGGTCATTATAATAAGCGTTGTAAACAAGAAATTTCAAAAGATAGCACAGATTATAACTATGCTGTTACAGGAAAAGGATTAAAACTAAGAGCTCATCCACTTGCAATAAGAATTGCATATGAACAATTTAAAGATCTAGATAAAATAAATAAAATTAAGCACGATATGGTTGAAATTGTAAGAAACACAGTAGACAAAATTGATGGATTATCATTAAATGAACCATATGAAGGAAGTAAATGTAGTTATTATGCTTTAATAATAAAATACGATCCATCAAAGTTTAATAATCTACCAATAGAGAAGTTTATAGAAGCTTTAAATGAAGAGGGTGGCGTTGAATTTGATAAACCAGGTTCAACTTGTCCGTTAAATAGACTAGAATTATTCAAAAATCCTAGCTATTTCTACCCAACTTATGATAAAATACTAGACGATAAAGAAATATATGAAGAAGCAGATATATTTTATGATAATTCATTTAAAATACCAGTGTGGTATGATCCTCAAGATGAGGACATTGTAATTAAGTATTGTGATATACTAAACAAAGTTTCTAAGTATTATAAAAACGGGGAGGAATAATATGAAGTTTTATGATTATCTAATTGAAAAAGGCAAAGAAAATGGCATTGAAAAAAATGTTGTAGGAGCAGTAATTTTAAACGAAAAAAATGAAGTACTTATCATGAACAGAAAAGAAGATGATTTCATGGGAGGAATAGATGAATTACCAAGTGGAAATATGGAAAAAGGAGAAGATATTCTTGAGGCACTTACTCGTGAAGTAAAGGAAGAGACAAATTTAGATTTATCAGAGGTAATTTGTTTTATCAATTCTTTTGATTACATTTCTGGTAGTGGAAAAAAAGCACGTCAATACAATTTTGCTATAAAAGTAAAAAAGGGTGGTACAATAAAGCTTACAGAACATGATTCGTATAAATGGGAATCTATCCAGCAAGCAAGAGAAAATTCTAAAATAACTGAAGAGGTAAAAGAATGTTTAGAAATATATGCTTTTAATAATAAAGTTTCTGTTCCTAAATTTGAGTGTCATTTTTGTGCTACAGCATGTATTGTAAATGCTACAAAAGATAAAATACTATTTATACATCATAAAAAATTAAATAAATGGTTATTTGTTGGAGGTCACATTGAAGAAAATGAAAATCCAGAACAAGCAGTTTTACGTGAAGTTAAAGAAGAAACAAATTTAGATGTTGAACTTCAAGGAGAAAGATATCCAAGAGAAGAAGATTTTATTAAACCATTTGCTTTGCAAAATAATATTGTAAAAGAAAATCATATACATATGGATCTTTTCTATATTGCAGTAGATAAGGAAACATCTCTTCTAAAAAGAAAAGAAGATGAGGTACTTGGCACTAGATGGTTTAGTAAAGAAGAAATTATAAGTGAAGATTTCGATACTTTCCCAGAGAAAAAACAAATGGCAATAGATGTACTAGAAAGTTTTAAAAAATAAAAAGATAAGGAGATTGAATTAATTTTCAATCTCTTTTTTATTTATGCAGTTAACGCTTTTTAGTATTCATCTCCTCATGTAATATTAATGTTTTTTTTTTTTTGTATGTGTGTAACAATAAAGTAATTATGGTGCAACAATCAATATAAATATAATTTAATACACTTACAAATATTAAAGTAATTATGTATTAATTATAAAATTAAAACAAGAGGTGAAAAAAATGAATAAAAAGATAAAATTTTTAGGTGTTTTTATACTAGTATTAATACTTGGAATAATTATAATGCCTGAAGATATTTTAGCTTATACAACAGCTAGTTCAAATATTGGTGAAACAAATGTATTGTGGTTGCCTTGGCATCCAAATACTCCAAATATGTGGAGAAGATTTTATTTTGAAGAAAATAATCAAACAGTTTTCTGTGTAGAGCCACATGTTATATATAATAGTAATCAGACATATAACAGTTTAGGAAAGTATGGCGGAGATATTGGAAAACAAATATCATATATATATGACAGTGCGCTACCTGTTGGAACAGAAGAAGAATCGAGACAAGTAAAACAAGTTGTAATTTGGGCATTAAATGGAGATTATGATATCTATTCTTTAAGAAATTTACCACAAAATGCTAATAATCCTTATGTTGAAATCGCTATAGCAGCATATGATGCGGCTAAAGCTAATTTCAATGGAGCGGATATAACTAATCAAATGAGCGCTCATGAATTAACATATAATTTAGAAGGAAATAACTGGGTTTCTAATTGGATTTATATTAAACCAGGAACTGCTGTATGGAATAATATAGGTGGACTTCAAAGAGATGGAGATAATTGGAGACTTGTTGTAGATAATAATACACTAACAGGACCAGTAACAGCTGAAATTTATAGTAGTATGACAACAACTAGATATAATGAAGCAGATATGTGGGGTGGACCAAACAATTTTGGAAATCATGGACAAAATGTAGTTACAACTGGTGGATCATATCCAGATACAGCAAGCGAGACTGCCTCTGGTTCAATTGTTCCTGTAGGTAATTTATTAATAGAGAAAAAAGATAATCATGAAAATTATAAAGCAAACGCTAAATTTCATGTTTCAGGACCAGGATACGAAGGCGATGTTGTAACAAACGAATATGGACAAGCTTGGCTAAATAATATAGTGATTGGAGATTATGTTATTACAGAACTTGAAGCACCAAATAACATGATTAATCAAGAAGAAGGAAAAGTTTGCACAGTGACAGTTTATGCAGCACAAACAATAACATACACTAGAGTTAATCCCTACCAAAGAGGAAGCGTAAGATTAAGAAAATATAATGTAGAAAATAGAGATGGAAATTCTGGTAATGCAAGTTTAAAAGGGGCAATTTATGAGCTTTATTCTGGAGCAGAGGATATATACGAAGGCCCAACATTAATATATAAAGCTAATACTCGTATTAAAGAGAACATAGTTACAGATGAAAATGGAGATACAGAAGCTGTAACAAATTTACCTATTGGAGAATATTATTATAAAGAGATAAAAGCTTCTCCAGGATTTAATATCAATCCAGATTTAATTCCAGTAAAAATTGTATATGCTGGACAAGATGTTGGTGTAGCTGCAGAAGCATATAACGAAGCACCAGAAAAACAAATGTATAATGATTTAGTAATAACAAAATTTAGAGGTGAAACTGCTAATACGCAAAAATCTCCAATTTCTGGAGCAGTGTTTACAGCAAGATTAGATTCTGACCCTACAAAAGAATATATATCTACAGTAACAGATGAAAATGGATATTGTATAATAAAAGATATGCCTTATGGCAACTACACTATAGAAGAAACTACAGTACCAGCAGAAACTATGAAATGTAGTAATTTTAAACTATTTATTCAAAGGGATAAATCACAAGGAATATATACTTTAGATGAAGTAGAATTTGTAGATAAAACAAATGAATTAGACACTGTTGGAAAACAATGGCTAGATGAAGATGGAAACTTAATAGATGAACCAAAAGTAATGCATATAAAAATAAGAAAAGTAGATAAAGATGGATGGGAAGGTAAAGAGAAAGTAGACTTTACGCAAGGAGATGCAGTGCTTCAAGGTGCAGTATACTCAATTTATGAATGGGATGATACTATAAATAATTATTCATCTGAACCAATAAAAAATATTGAAGTTAATCACAAAGATGAAGAAGGGTATTGGTGTGCAGAACAAGACAATTTAATTGTTGGTAAAAAATATATGGTAAAAGAAAAAGTTAAATATACAGATACTGTAAATGGAAAAACATATAAATATTCATTTGCAGAAGGATATCTAGTAGACGAAACAGAATTTGAATTTTATCAACAACCAGAAACACAGACTACAAAGAGAACATATCACACAGAAGTTTCTAAAGAAGAAGTAGAGCGTGGAAGAATAAGTTTAATAAAATATGATAACCAAGATTTATCATCAACAGAGTCTCCAGCAAAAGGAGCAATATTAAGACTTACTTTAGATAAAGATAATAGTGTATACTATGATGTAAAAATAGATGAAAAAGGATATGGTGAGTTTATAGATAGAAATGATGCAGACGGATCTCATGCTTCATCTATTACAACTTGTTATGGAGCAAAATATTATCCATATACAATACCATATGGAAGATATACTATAACAGAAGTTAAAGCATCAGATAAAAATGAACATACATCATATTATATACAACCAGTGCATAGAGAAATAGAAAAACAAGCACAAGACATATATAATACAATTCTTTCAGATGAACCAATAAAAATGCGTCTAAAAATAGTTAAAAAAGATGCAGATACAAAACAAAATATAACAAATAATCCTGCAATATTCCAAATATATGATTGTCAGAATAAAGAAATGATGAAATTTATGACAATGGAAGGTGAAAAAGATAGACTACAAACAAATGAGGAAGGTTGGTTCTATACACCTCAAGAATTATTACCAGGAAAATATGTATTATATGAAGTAGATTCACCAAATGCATACTATTTAGATCCTAAACTAAAATTACCAGAAAATGAAAAAGATTTAGGAGACACAAAAATTGCTGGACAAGAAATAAACTTAAATGAAATAATAGAGGCAGAAGTTATAGATAAAAATAATCCAGCAGAGTATGTACATACAATAGTAGTAGAAAATAAACCATTAAAAGGAAAAGTTGAAGTAGTAAAACAAGGTGAAATGCTAACAGGATATAAGACAGAAAATGTTACTGCATTAAATGGAGAAACATATACAGTTACAAAACCAGTATATGAATATAAAGCACTAGAAGGTGTAGAATATACATTTACAGCAAAAGAAGATATAAAATCTCCAGATGGAGTAATATGGGAGGCAAAAGGAACAAAGCATGTAATTGAAACAAATGCAGAAGGCTATGCGGTAACAGAAGAACTATATTGTGGAACATATACAGTAACTGAAACAAAAACACCAAAAGGATTTAAAACAGATACAAATATTCCAGACGTAGTAGTAACAAATACAGACAAAAATGAAAGAGTAAAAACAATTTCAAAAGAGTATAAAAACCAAAAAATGCCAACACAAATAGATGTTGAAAAAGTACTTGCAGAAGATGAGTATGATTTAAGTGAGAATAAAGTTGGTGTAATACTTGGAATATATGCAAATGAAGAAATTAAAAACTACAATCAAGAAGAAATACTAATGAAAAAAGGAACATTACTTGATGTAGTAGAAGGAAGAATTGAAGCAGGAGAGAAAATGACACTTACATCAAATGTAAATTTACCAGAAGGAAAATACTATGTAAAAGAAATATACGTAGATTATCCATATACAGTAGATGTAAATGAAAAAGGATTTGAAGTAAGATTTGATAGTACAAATGTAGATAAAGTATTAGTTAGTGGAATAGTAATAAATAATGAGATAAACACAGTAGGAAGTTTAGGACTAATAAAACTAAGTACATCATTATTTAAAGGAGATTTAAATAGTAAAGTTGGTGGCTTCTTATCAGATAAAGAAATAGAAGAAGAAGAACAAAAACTAAAAGAATGGGTAAATAAAGAGTCATTTGATACAGTAGTAAAAGTATTAAGAGGCGAAGAAACACCATCAGATTTAGATATAGCAAGATATAGACTAGACGCTAAGTATAAATTATCTGAAGCTACATATGAAATATATAAAGATAAAGAATTGACTAAACCATTAACTAAAAATGGACAAGAAATATCATTTACTACTGATTCTAATGGTATTGGAAGAATAGAGAATTTACCAGTTGGAGAATATTATTTAAAAGAAACTAAAGCTCCTAAAATGCTATTTGAAGGAGAACAATTTGAGTACGATAAAGAACTTGGAGAAATAAAAATAGAACTATCAATTATGGATACAGATAGAAATGTAGCAAGAGTACTATTTGATGATATTCCATTTGGTGTAACAGTAAATAAAACAGATTTCTTTACAGGAGATGTAGTACCAAATTGTAGATTTGAAATAAGAGACAGTAAAGATGAGCTAGTAGTTGATGCAACAACAAATAACAAAGGAAAATTTGAAATGCCACTAGACTTGTTTACAGAAGGAGAAACTTATACATATACAGAACTAGATGCTCCAGAAGAATATGATATAGATACTACTCCACATGAATTTACTCTTAAATTAGATGAAAATGGAAAACCAATTCCAGTAGAAGTAGAAAATATTAGAATCACAAAAGCGTTACAAGTAATAAAGAAAGATGCAGATACTGGTGAGCTATTGCCAGGATGTGTATTTACAATAGTAATGATTGACGAAGATGGAAATCCAAAAGTTGATCCAAGAACCGGAGAAATAATATATATAGCACAAAATGAAGTAACAGATGAAAATGGTCAATGGTATAAAGAAGATGTACCTGTAGGAACATATAGATTTGAAGAAATTAAGGCACCAGAGGGATATGAACTTGATGAAGATTTGACAGGATATACATTTACTATTAGTAAGAATTCTCCAGAGCTTACAATATTTGAAGTAACAAATACAGGAGATATAGCAGTAATTGCAATATCAGCAGTATTTATATTATCTGCAATTGGAATAATAGCAACAATACTAAAAAAGAAGAATATAAATTAATTTTTAAATATAGAGTTAGAGTTTAATCTCTGCTCTATATTTTTTTCTTTAATTGTAAAATATTAGTGAAAATCTAATGTTTATTATTAATTAAGGTATATTTGTGATATACTATAAGAAGCAAGGCATGTTTTGCTTGCATAGGAGGTATTTATGAGTAAAATTAAAGTTGCACAATATGGTTGTGGAAAGATGTCAGTATATACAATGAGATATGTATATGAAAAGGGTGCACAAATAGTTGCTGCATTTGACATTGATGAGAAAAAATTTGGAAATGACATTTCCACTATTATGGGAGGAGAAGAAAAAGGCGTAGTAATTAATAATGCCAAAAATGCTGAAGAAATATTAAAAGAGACTAAACCAGATATTTGTATTATAACTACAATGAGTTTACTTAGTGATGTATATGATGCGTTTGAAATTTGCGCAAGACTTGGAATTAATGCTATTTCTACTTGTGAGGAAGCTTTTTATCCAGAAAATTCTAATCCTACATTAACAGAAAAACTAGATAGAATAGCTAAAGAAACAGGATGTACACTAACTGGTGCGGGATATCAAGATGTATTTTGGGGAAATCTAATTACAGTTCTTGGTGGAGCTACACACAAAATTACAAAAATAAAAGGAAGTTCAAGTTATAATGTAGAAGACTATGGCATAGCACTTGCTAGAGCTCATGGTTCTGGACTTACATTAGAACAGTTTGATAAAGAAGTTGCATCAGTAGATAAAGTAAGTGATACTGAACGTCAAGAAACAATAAATAAAGGAGAATATCTACCATCATATATGTGGAATGTTAATGGATGGCTTGCAGATAAAATGGGACTTACTATTACTCATCAAACACAAGTAACAGTACCTACTACATATAAAACAGATTTAGAGTCATCAACTTTAGGAATGACTGTAAAAGCAGGAGATGCTACAGGAATGTCTGCAGTAGTTACATCTCAAACAAAAGAAGGAATTATACTTGAGACTGAATGTATAGGTAAAGTATATGGACCAGATGAATGTGATAAAAATGAATGGACAATTTATGGAGAACCAGATACAACTGTTGTTATAACAAGACCATGTACAGTAGAACTTACTTGTGCAACTATTGTAAATAGAATACCAGATGTAATTAACGCAAAACCTGGATTTGTTCCGACATCTCAAATGCCAATACTTCAATATAGAACTAAATCATTAGAAGAATATTTAGATTAATAATAAGGAGTAAAGTACCCTTTTAGGGTACTTTTTCTATTGAAAATATTGTTTATATTTGCTATTATAGTAATATAAAATAATAGAGGTGATATTAATGGAAGAACAATTTGTATTATTAACAGATGATTGTAGTAATTATGCAAGCGTTCAATCAAAAGATATATTAAGAGTAAGAGGTGGACTTAAAGCAGAATGTGAAGAAATAAAGTGGTATACGCCGCCTTCAAGATTCCCAGAGTATTATTCTAAATGGCAAGAATATGACAGATTAGATTTAACAGATGGTAAGCCAAATAATGATGAAGTTTTAGATGATGGAAGATATAATCCAGATGTTAGATATGTAATGTATAGCTCAATAAAGCCAACAACAGTAAGAGTAAGACCATCTCAAATAAAAGATGTTTTATCAAATGTATATGTTAATATAAAAACTCAAAATATTCCAGATACTATAGTAAGAACTGTAGTAGCAAGAGAGGTAGGAAAAAAATTAAATAATCCAAATATTAAATATGTAATATGTGAAATAGATGATATAAGTGATGTTATAGCACTTGAGGATATATTTTCTGTATCAGATGCTATTGATCCAATTGAACATGATATATTAAAAAATGAAATAAAGCTATACATTTTTGATCCACATATGATATATCATGCAACAGAAGAGAAAAAACATAAAGCATATATGGATATAAAAATGAGAGTTGAAAATGGATTTTATAAAAAGAAACTAAATTTTTTAGATATGCTTAGATGGGATAAAACTCTAGAGCCTAAATGTAGAGATTCATATTTAAGATGTGGTGTTATACCAAAAGAAAATGAAACATCAGAGCAGTGCTATGATAGAATTAAATCGTATGTTGAACAAACTTATAGAGATTTTGAAAGATACAAAGATGACTATGAGGGATTTAAGTTTAATATTTTCAAAAAACTTACAAAATCAGTGTCTCCTGAAAGGCATGAATGGGATGAAAGATATAACGATGAGGCAATAACTGAATCTCTAGTTCAAGGATATGTTAGATTCTTTAGTGGGCTTTATATATCTTCAGATGCTGAAAGAAAAATAGTAGAAGAAGCAGATAAAAGAAGGAGATACAGATACAATAGAAGCTTTCAAGTTACAACTCTTGCAATATTTAATTCTGATTGTCTAGAACTTGAAAAGATCATAGATGTAGAGGAGATAAGACTAAAAAACATAGAAGCTAAAAAAAGAAGAGAAGAAAATGTTAGATAGGAGAAATAGTATGGAATATAATCAAATAGACTATGGTAATATGAAATCGCCACTTTCATATCAGATAAGCGAATATGATTGTGGACAAGCAACTTTATTAAATGCTATTAGATTTTTATTTAAAAGAGGAGAAATTCCTCCAATAATTTTAAAATATATTACACAATATACTTTAGATACTATTACTAATGAGGGTCAAATAGGAAAGCATGGAACATCTCCATATGCTATAGAGTATTTAGCAAACCTTATAAATTCAACAAATTATATTGACCTTAAAGCAAAAGTTTTAAAGGGTGCAGATGTAAGCATTAATAACATAGACTTACTTAATTGTATTTGTAATTATAATGGGGTTGCGATTCTTAGAGTTTGGTCAGATTGTGAACACTATATATTATGTACAGGCTGTAAAGAAAAAAGTGTATATATTTTTGACCCATATTATCTTGATGATAGGGCATACGATGATGATACAGAGGTTATTATGATAAATAACAAGCCTTTTGAATATAATAGGATAGTCTCAAAAAAAAGAATAGAAGAAAACTCAAAAAATGATTATGCATTAGTTAAAAATGATGAAAGTAAAATATTACTTTTATATAGAGAAAATAAAAACGAAGAGTAAAAACTCTTCGTTTTGTTATATTTCTTCGTAAAGTGCTTCTATAGAATATATTTTGTTTTCGCTTTGTATTTTTTCTTTAAGTTTTTGTATATTTTTATCTATTTTCTCTAACATAGAATAATAGTCGTTTTTAATAGATTCACTATACATATTTCTTGCAACTTCGTTTTCAAATGAAGTGATTATATATGCAAAATTGTTAGAAACTATTGCATTGTTGCCTTTGATCTGTACCATAACATTTTGATATGGAGATAAATTACTCTCTATATCATCAAAAAGATAAAGCATACTATAGTTTGAATTTGCACAATTATCATAAATATGGTCAAATCTATTATAGAAGTTATTTAGTTTGGTAAGAGAAGTGTCACATTCTAAATATTTGCTTGCAATTTCATCTGAAGATTTGTACTTAGATTGAACACTTATATCGTTTATTAGTCTAAAAAAGTTTTTTGCAGATATATTCTTAAACAATCTAAATGAAAAATCATGTTCTGCAGATTTTCCAAACTTAATATCTTCTTTAGAAATAGGAGATTTATTGCTTTTAGTTTTTTTATTACCATCATCTGGCTTTAAAGCTATTAGTGCTTTAGCTAGAGATTCTAGTGCAAGAACACTTATATTAACATCGAAATTTAATGGTTCTTCTAAATCTTCTTCAAATAAACTAAAAATAAAAAATAATGAAGAGTATCTTGGTAGTGAGACTTTAGAAGATAAATCTCTTCCTACAAGAACTACTTTCTCTTTACCAGTAGCTAAATATTCAATATTTGCTGAATCTTTTACAGCTTCCTTTACATTGTTTTTTGTTTGTACATTAAATAAATTTTTCATATACAAATTCCTCCTTCAATTTATTAAAATTAAAATATATTTGTTATTCCTATTACGAATAACTATGAAAAGTATTTTAAGTGAGACTATATTATATCACACTTTACATAAGTTTACAAGGCTTTCTTTACATTTTAGTCATTAAATGATATAATACGTAAGTATTTGAAAGGATAAAAATATGAAAACAGATAGAAAATATACAAAAGTAACTATAGATGAGAAAGGTAGAAAACAACAAGAAGAAGGTCATCCTTGGGTATATGATAATGAAGTTGTTAGAATAGATGGAGACTATGAAAATGGAGATATAGTAGATGTAATATCTCAAAAGGGAAAGTATTTAGGTTCTGGGTTTATTAATAATAATTCTAAAATAATAGTTAGAATTATATCTCGTAATGCAAACGATACTTTTGATAATGATTTTTTTGAAAGAAGATTAAAATATGCATGGGAATATAGAAAAACAGTTATGGGACAAGAAGATAAGAAATGTTGTAGAATAATATTTGGAGAAGCAGATGAGTTCCCAGGTCTTACAATAGATAGATTTAATGATATCTTAGTAGCACAGGTTTTATCTTTAGGAATAGAAGTAAGAAAAGACATAATATTTAATGCTATATATAAAATATTAGTAGAAGATGGTGAAAAAATATCTGGACTATACGAGAGAAATGATGTTGAAATTAGAAAACTTGAAGGGTTAGAAGAGTATAAAGGATATTATAGATTAAATGGAGTTGAAGTTCCAAAACATACTATAACAGAAATAGTAGAAAATGGAATAAAATATAAAGTGGATGTTGAAAATGGTCAAAAAACAGGTTTCTTCTTAGATCAAAAATATAACAGACTAGCAATATCTAAAATTGCTAAAGGAAAGAGAGTATTAGATTGTTTTACTCATACTGGTTCTTTTGCATTAAATGCTGCAAAAGGGGGAGCAAAACATGTTCATGCAGTAGATATATCTGATACTGCAATAGAGATGGCAAAAGAAAATGCAAAATTAAATGGATTAGAAGACACAATGACTTTTGAAGCAATAAATGTATTTGATCTCTTACCACAAATAAAATCTAATGATTATGATTTTATTATACTTGATCCTCCAGCATTTACTAAATCTAGAAAAACAATAGAAAATGCTAAAAAAGGTTATAAACAAATAAATTATAGGGCAATGAAGGCACTTCCAAGAGGAGGATATCTTGCCACATGTTCATGCTCACATTTTATGGATGAAGAGAGATTTATTAAAATGCTAAAAGACGCAGCAAAAGACGCAGGAGTAAGACTTAGACAGATAGAAAAAAGACAACAATCTCCAGATCATCCAATACTTTTAAATGTTGGAGAGACAGATTACTTAAAGTTCTTTATTTTTCAAATTGTATAAAATAAAAAGGAGTAGAAAATTTTTTTCTACTCCTTAATAGTATTAGTTACTAATTTATAACTTATTGAGTTATTCTTTTTATCTTTTCCAAGTTTATATGAATATATTTTTTCACTTAAATTTTCTTTATTTTTTAAGCTAATATTTAGTGTAAGTGTCTTTAAATCAAATTCATTACTAAGTATAAAATTTAAAGATTCTGAATTGTTTTCTGTAATAAATTTTCCTTTTAAACTTTCGTTAATTTTTGTTTCATTGCTTATTACATAATGACCATATGTAATAAAATTAATGTATATTGAAGTATCTTTAGTTAAATTCGTAGGTGCATTAACTTCTTCATTAAGTATTTGAGAATATAAATCGCATACTAAAGCGATTTGTCTTGAGTCGTCTGAAATAAATCCTAAAGTATTATTTTTATTAGATAAATTAATAACGAATATAAAAATCGTTAAAATAACAATAGACAAAGCTATTATAACCAAATTTCTTTTTCTCATATACAACACCTCTTAAAAAAATTATAGCATTAAGAAAAAAATTAAACAATATTTTTTGTTAAAAATACCCTTTTCATTTTACATGCTTTATAGTATAATGCAAAAAAAGGGAGAAAAAAATATATGAGTATCAAAGAAAAGTCTAGTTATTGCTTAAGCTGTAAGAGCAAAAATTGCATGAAAGGATGTCCTTTATCTAATGATATAACTGATGCAATAAAGTATGTAAAAGAAGAAGAATATGAAAAAGCATATAATAAATTTTTAGAGACTACTGTGCTTTCAAGTATTTGTGGAAGAATATGTCCTCATACAAAACAATGTCAAGGAAGCTGTATAAGAGGAATTAAGGGAGATGCAGTAGATATAGGTTCTATAGAGTCTTTTGTTGGAGATTATGGAATACAAAATGATATTAAAATAACAAATTTTGAAGAATATAAAAAGATAGATAAGAAAGTGGCCGTAATTGGTAGTGGACCATGTGGTATTACTTGTGCTGCAACACTTAAAAGACTTGGTGTATCTAAAGTTACACTACTTGAAAAAAAGAACTACCTTGGTGGGTTATTAGTTCATGGAATACCAGAATTTAGATTGCCAAAAGATATAGTAGATAGTGTATATCAAAAAATAATAACAGATTTGGATATTGAGGTAAAACTAAGGATAGAACTTGGAAAAGATATTACTATAGAGAACTTAATGAAAGAATATGATAGCATATTTTTAGCAATAGGTGCTAATACATCGTCTAAAATGGGAATACCTGGTGAAGAATTAGATGGAGTTTATGGCGGAAATGAGCTTCTAGAATATAAAAACTTTCCAGATTTTAAAAATAAAAATGTAGTTGTATCCGGTGGCGGAAATGTGGCAATGGATACTGCAAGAACTATAAAAAGACTAGGAGCAGACAAAGTATATGTTGTATATAGAAGAGCAGAAGAACAGATGCCAGCAGAAAAAATAGAAATTAAAGAGGCAAAGCTTGAAGGAATAGAATTTGTATTTTTAAATAATATTGTAAAAATTATTGGAAAAGATAAGGTTGAAAAAATAGAGTGCATAAAGACTAAACTTATTGAAAATCAAGGAGAAAGACCATATCCTGTAAATATAGAAGGATCGAATTATACTATAGATACAGATTATGTTGTTATGGCAATAGGCTCCAAATTAGATAATGATGTTTTGACAGAGATTAAAAGAAATGACTGGGGAAAAATACAAATAGATGAAAAATATAGGACAAATTTAAATGGAGTATATGCTGCTGGAGACCTAGCAGGAGTAAAATCTACAGTAGCTTATGCAAGTAATTCTGGAAAAGAAGCCGCAAAGAGCATATATGAGGACTTAATAAATGGATAAATCATTAATATATAATAATTTAACAACTAAGACACTTGCAAGGAAAATTGAAGTGTATGATACTATTGATTCAACACAAACAGAGTTAAAAAGAAGAAATGAAGTTTGTGATGGTCTTTTAATAATTGCAGAGTCACAGACAAATGGTAGTGGTACACATGGAAGAAAATGGTATACTGAAACGAAAAATAAAAATATAGCAATGAGTTTTGTATTAATTCCTAATGATAATATTGCAAAATTTGATACTTTAACAATACTTATTGCAAAATGTATTGTAAAAGCTTTTAAAAGTATATATAATATAGAATTGAAAATAAAGCATCCAAATGATATTGTATATAATAAAAAGAAAATTGGTGGAATATTAACACAAACAAGCCTTAAAGGTGAAATTGTTAGTGAAATTTTCGTTGGAATTGGTATTAATGTACTTCAGGAAGATTTTAATGATGAAATAAAGGATATAGCTTCGTCAATATACAATGAATTTAATATAAAATGTAATAGAGAAAAAATAATTGCAGAATTTTTTAATATTTTCGAGCCAGAATATATTAAATTAATGGAGGGAACATATGAATAGAACTAAAAGAAAAATATTTCAAACTTCAATGGATTTGTTTGCTAAAAAAGGATATGATGCAACAAGTATTGAAGAAATAACATCTATAGTAGGTATTGCTAAGGGAACATTATATTATCATTTTTCTAGTAAAGAGCAGATTCTTGAGTTTTTAATTTCAGAAGGAATGAAACTCTTAAAGCATAGTATTGAACTGAAGGTAAGAATGGCAGATACTTTTGAAGATAAAATTAGAGCAATAATTCTTGTGGAAGTAAAAGTGGTAGATAGATATGAGAATCTAATTAATCTAATTATGAACGAATTTTGTGGAGACAGCAAAAGAAATGAAATATGTAGAAAAAATGTGTATGAGTGTGTAGACGTTATTGAAAATATTTTAATTGAGGGAATTAAAAATGGTGATTTAAAAGAATGTGATACAAAAGATGTGGCATTTGAAATATTTGGCACAATATGTTCTGGAGTAATGTTAAGATATAAAAATAATAAAAATATAGACATAGCACAAACCGCTAAAAAGTATAGTGACATTATATTAAACGGTATCCTTGGATAGTATATATGAAAGTACAAAAAAGAAGATAGCAACTTAGGTTGTTATCTTCTTTTTTTCTATATTATGTAGTAGACTGACCAGTCATATTAATGATTTTTATATTTTTTTAAGATAAACTTATTATAGGTGAAGAAGAACAATGAGTATAAAAATAGTTTCTACAGGAAAATACTTACCAGAAAATATGGTAAGTAATGAAAGTTTAGAAAAAGATAGTAACCTAGAATGTGGATATATATTTAAAAGAACGGGAATAAAGAATAGATTTTATACAAATGATGAGACAGTAGATATTCTTGCTATAAAATCTGTAGAGAATATGCTAAAGAAAAATAAAAGTATAGATATTCATGATATAGATTTAATTGTAAGTGCATCAACCTCTTATGATAGTTTAATGCCATCGATTTCTTTTAAAATACAAAAACATTTTAAAATTGAAAATTGTATATGTTTAGACATTATGGCAGGATGTAGTGGATATATTAATGCACTAAGTGTTGCACAAAAATATATACTTTCAGGTAGTGTAAAAAAAGCCTTAGTAATCGGAGTAGAGTGTTTATCTAAAAATAAGTATAAAGATATTAAATCTAAAATGTTATTTGGAGATGGCGCTGGATGTACTCTTATTGAGTATAGTAAGATCAGTAAAATATACTTTGAGAAAATAGAAAGCTACGAGGACGAAAATGGCATATTAACTTGTACAGATAATCATGTTTTTAATATGAATGGTAAAGAGATATATAAATTTGCTGTAACTAAAACTGTTGAAAATATAGATAAGATACTTAAAGAATCAAATATAAATAAATCAGAGATTTGCTATATCATTCCTCATCAATCAAATATTAAGATATTAAATAAAATTTATCAAAAAACAAATATGAGAGTTTTTTCTAACATAGAGAATTATGCAAATACATTTTGTGCAAGCATTCCAATAGCACTAAACGATATGTTAGAAAATAAAGTTATAAAAGATAAAGATAAAATTATACTTTTAGGATATGGCGGTGGACTAAATCTTGGAAGTATATTAATGGAGGTGTAAACTATGAAGATTGCTTTTTTATTTCCGGGTCAAGGAGCCCAAACAGTAGGAATGTGTAAAGACATATATGATAAGTATGAAGAAGCAAGAACATTATATGAAAAAGCAAGTGAGGTCTTAGGTATAGATATAGAAAAACTTTGCTTTAGCGGTCCAGAGGAAGAACTAAATAAGACAAAAAACACACAACTTGCAATACTTGTTACTTCTCTTGCAATATGCAAAGTGCTAAAAAAATATGGCATAGAACCAGATATATGTGCAGGTCTTTCTCTTGGAGAATATACAGCTTTAATTGAAAGTGGAATTTTAAGCTTTAAAGATGGACTAAACCTTGTAAAATTTAGGGGGCAAGTAATGGAAAAGGAATCATCAGATGAGTATATGATGGCAGCAATTATTGGTCTTGATAGTAAGGCAATTGAGAATGTGTGTAATAGTATTGATGGTTTTATAGTTCCTGCAAATTATAATTATTCATCTCAAACAGTTGTAACTGGAAAAAGAGATGTTATAAATCATGCAGTAGACATTTTTAAAGAAAAAGGTGCAAAAAGAGTAATACCCCTTAATACATCAGGACCTTTTCATACCGAAAAATTAGAAAATGCCAGTAACAAATTAAAAAATGAACTAGCTAAAATTAAATTTTATGATGGAAATTCTAAGGTGCTAAAAAATATAGATGCAACCGAGTATGATAAAAATAGTGATTTTGTACAGATATTATCTAAGCATATGGTAAATCCAGTTAGAATGGATAAGATAATAAAAAAATTAGAAAAGGAAAATGTAGAATTGTATGTTGAAGTAGGCCCTGGTAAAGCGCTAGGAGGTTTTGTAAAGAAAGAATTAAAAGATGCAAAGGTTATAAGTGTTAATGATTTAAAATCATTAGATAGCTTAATAGAAATAGTAAAGGAGTGTAAATAAAAATGGAAGAAAAAAAGATAGCTTTAATTACAGGTGGAGCAAGAGGAATAGGAAAACAAATAGCATTAAAATATGCGATAAATGGCTATAATATAGTTTTAAACTATGTATCAGATAGTACTGATATAAAAGCACTTGAGGAAGAATTTTCAAGTTTTGGCATTGAGGTTTTACTTGTTAAAGCAGATGTGTCAAATTATTTAGAATGTGAACAAATGGTAAAAAAGGCAATGGACAAATTTGGAAAAATTGATGTTTTAGTAAATAATGCTGGAATAACAAAAGATGGACTTATTGCTATGATGAAGGAAGAAGCCTTTGATAAAGTAATAGATATAAATCTTAAAGGTACTTTTAATGTTGTAAGAAACGTTGTACCATTTATGATAAAAAAAAGAAATGGATGTATTGTAAACATTTCATCTGTTGTGGGGGTATGTGGAAATGCTGGACAGTCTAATTATTCTGCTTCAAAAGCAGGAATAATTGGATTTACAAAATCTCTTGCAAAAGAGCTTGCAGCAAGAAATATAAGAGTAAATGCTGTTGCACCTGGTTTTATTGATACTGATATGACAAGTGTATTAAAAGACCAAGTAAAAGATAGTATAAATGCACAAATACCATTAAAAAGGATGGGAGAAGCAAAAGAAGTTGCAAATGTAGTATATTTTTTATCATCAGACGAAAGCTCATATATAACTGGGCAAGTAATAAATGTTGATGGCGGTATGGTAATGTAGGAGGTCGAAAATGGAAAATAGAGTTGTAATTACTGGTATGGGAGCAATAACTCCAATAGGAAAAAACGTAGATGAATTCTTCAAAAGCATAGTATCAGGTAAATGTGGTATAGATAATATTACTCTTTTTGATACAACAGATTTTAAAGTAAAACTTGCTTCAGAGGTAAAGGAATATAATTCAGAAAATTATTTTGATAGAAAATCTGCTAAAAGATTAGATAGATTTACTCAATTTGGAATGATTGCAGCACGTGAGGCAATAAAAGATAGTGGAATAAATGAAGAAAACACTAATCTTGAAAGAGTGGGAATAATTGTAAGTTCTGGAATTGGCGGACTTAATACAATAGAAGAGCAAAATTTAAACTTAAATACCAAAGGACCAGATAGAGTATCACCAATGTATATACCTATGGCAATATCTAATATGGCTGCGGGAAACATTGCTATAGATTTAGGTCTTAAAGGGGAATCATCCTCAATTGTTACAGCATGTGCAAGTGGCACACATTCTTTAGGAGAAGCTTTTAGACTAATAAGACATGGATATCAAGACGCAGTTTTGGCTGGAGGATGTGAAGCTTCAATTACTCCATCAGGAATTGCAGGATTTACTACAATTAAGGCATTAAATACAACAGGAGATAAAACTCGTGCAAGCATTCCTTTTGATAAAGAAAGAGCAGGATTTGTAATGGGAGAAGGAGCTGGAGTTTTAGTTCTTGAAGAACTAGAACATGCAAAAGCAAGAGGAGCTAAAATATATGCAGAGGTTGTAGGATATGGAGCGTCTTCTGATGCTTATCATATAACTTCTCCTGCTCCAAATGGCGAAGGCGGAAAAAGAGCGATGCTTAATGCTATAAAAGATGCAAACATTAAACCAGAAGACATCACATATATAAATGCTCATGGTACATCAACACATTTAAATGATATGTATGAGACAGCAGCAATAAAGAGTGCTTTTGCAAATTGCTATGAAAAATTATATGTAAGTTCTACAAAAGGTCATACTGGACATTTACTTGGAGCTGCAGGAGCAATTGAGGCTATTGTTTGTGCAAAGGCAATTGAAAATGGAATCATCCCTCAAACAATAGGATATAAACAAAAAGATGATGATTGTGATCTAAATGTTGTTCCAAATGTACCAATAAATAAAGATATCGAGTATGCAATGTCAAATTCTTTAGGATTTGGTGGTCATAATAGCAGTATTATAATAAAGAAATATCATGAGTAAAGGAGAATAAAACTATGGAATATGATCAAATAAAAAAGATAATAAATGATATGAGTGAATCTTCTCTAAATAGCTTAAATATAGAGTTTCCAGATGGCGTAAAGATAAATATAACAAAAGATAATAACGTGGCTAAAAATACTGTTTTAAACGAATCAATCACTGCAAAAGCTATAGTACAAGCAAAGACTTCATCAAATGATGATCAAGATTTAAATATAGTAAAATCTCCGATGGTTGGAACACTATATTTAAAACCATCTCCAGATGAAAAAGAATTTGTTAAAGTTGGAGATAAAGTAAAAAAAGGTCAAGTACTATGTATAATTGAGGCTATGAAATTAATGAATGAAATAGAGTCTGAATATGATGGAGAAATTATAGAAATATGTCAGACTAATGAGGCTATGGTTGAATATGGTAAGCCATTATTTAAAATAAAGTAGGAGGAAGATATGTTAGATATTAAAGAAATTATGAATATTATTCCTCAAAGAGCGCCTTTTTTAATGATAGATAGAGTTGAAGATTACGAACCTGGTAAATTTTGTATAGCATACAAAAATGTATGTATAAATGAGCCACATTTTGCTGGTCACTTCCCAGGTGAGCCAATTATGCCTGGTGTTTTAATAGTTGAAGCATTAGCACAAGCGGGTGCTGTAGCAATATTATCTAAAGAAGAAAATAAAGGCAAAAATGCTCTTTTTGGTGGAATAGATAAAATGAAATTTAAAAAACAAGTTGTACCTGGGGATGTATTAAGACTTGAAGTAAAGATAATAAAGGAAAAAGGTCCTATTGGAATTGGAGAAGCTATAGCATATGTTGGAGATAAAATCGCTGCTAAAGGTGAACTTACTTTTGCTATAGTATAAGGAGAAAAGATATGTTAGAGAAAGTATTAATTGCAAATAGAGGGGAAATTGCTGTAAGAGTAATTAGAGCATGCAAAGAATTAGGTATAAAGACAGTCGCTGTATATTCTGAGGCAGATAAAGAATCAATACATGTAAAACTTGCAGACGAGTCTGTATGTATTGGACCTGCAGAATCATATAAAAGCTATTTAAATGAAAAAAATATACTTGAGGCTGCATGTCTTATGGGAGCAGATAGCATTCACCCAGGTTTTGGATTCCTATCTGAAAATGCAAAATTTGCAAAAATGTGCGAAGAATGTAATCTTAAATTTATTGGTCCATCAAGTAGCACAATAGAGCTTATGGGAAACAAGATAAATAGTAAAAACTTGATGATAGAAAACAATGTTTCAGTAATAAAAGGCTCAAAGGGAAAGTTAAATTCATATAAGGATGCACAAAAAATAGCAAAAGATATAGGATATCCTGTTATACTAAAAGCTTCTGCTGGTGGCGGAGGAAAGGGAATAAGGATAGTAAAGAAAGAAGAAGACTTAAAAGAGCAATTAGACTTAGTAAAAAAAGAGTCAAAAAGTTCTTTTAATGATGATACTATTTTTATGGAAAAATTTATTGAAAATCCAAGGCATGTTGAAATTCAAATTTTATCAGATAAGTATGGTAACACTATATATCTTGGTGAAAGAGATTGTTCTGTTCAAAGAAATAATCAAAAAATGCTTGAAGAGAGTCCATCTACAATACTTGATGAAAAAATAAGAAGAGAAATGGGAAATGCTGCTGTAAGAGCGGCAAAAGCTGCAAATTATGAAGGAGCAGGAACAGTTGAATTTCTTGTAGATAAAAATAATAATTATTATTTTATGGAAATGAATACAAGAATACAAGTAGAACATCCTGTAACAGAAATGATGACAGGCATAGATCTAGTAAAAGCACAACTAAAAATTGCATCTGAAGAGAAACTAGAAATATTACAAGAAAATATAATACCTAAAGGACATAGTATTGAATGCAGAATAAATGCAGAAAATCCGTATAAAAAATTTGTACCATCACCAGGGAAAATAGAAAAATTAATTCTTCCTGGTGGAAATGGAACAAGAGTAGATACTGCTATGTATGAAAATTATACAATACCGCCATATTATGATTCTATGATAGCAAAGATAATAGTACATGCAGATACCAGAGACGAGGCGATATCTAAAATGAAGAGGGCACTTGAAGAATGTGTAATTGAGGGTATAGATACTAATATAAAATTTCTGTTAGAAATATTAGAAAATGAAAAGTTCAAATCTGGAAAATTTACGACATCATTAATTAAAGAGGAGTTTGATATATAATGGAATCAAAAGCAGATATACCAATTGGAAAATGGATTAAATGTCCAAAATGTAAAGAAATATTATACAAAGAAGATGTAAAGGAAAAATTTAGTATATGTCCTAAATGTAATTATTATTTTAGACTATCTAGTAGACGTAGGATAGATCAAATAGTAGATGAAGACACATTTGAAGAGTTTAATTTAAATATTGAATCTAATGATCCATTAAATATGCCAGAATATATTAGCAAAATACAAGGATTAAGACAAAAGACTGGACTTAAAGAGGCAGTAAAATGTGGTATAGGTAAAATAGAAGGACAAGAGGCAGTAGTTTGTGCAATGGATTCAAATTTCTTTATGGGAAGTATGGGATATGTTGTGGGCGAATATATAACATATTCAATAGAGATGGCTATTAAAAAGAAATTACCAATAGTTATATTTACAGTATCTGGTGGAGCAAGAATGCAAGAAGGAATTGTGTCCTTAATGCAAATGGCAAAAACGAGTAGTGCAGTAGCAAAGCTAAATGAGGCTGGTGTTTTATATATTTCTGTTTTAACTGACCCTACATATGGAGGAGTTACGGCAAGTTTTGCAACTCTTGCAGATGTGGTTATAGCAGAGCCTGGAGCAATGATTGGATTTGCGGGGAAAAGAGTAATAGAACAAACAATAAATGAAAATTTACCAGAAGATTTCCAATCAGCAGAATTTTTGTTTAAACATGGCTTTGTAGATAAAATTGTTAAAAGGCAAGATTTGAAACATACAATATCAGATATCATTAGATTAAGTAAAGGAGCATATCATGGATAAAATAACAGCTTGGGACAAAGTTCAAATTGCAAGAGACAAAGATAGGCCTACGGCATTAGATTATATAGAAAATATTTTTGACGAATTTATGGAGCTTCATGGAGATAGAGATTATATGGAAGATGGTGCTATAGTTTGTGGAGTTGCAAGTCTTAATGGCATAAATTATACAATTATTGCTGAACAAAAAGGCAGAGATACAAAAGAAAATATCAAAAGAAATTTTGGAATGCCAAACCCAGAAAGCTATAAAAAAGCAATAAGGTTTATGAAGCAATCAGAAAAATTTAAAAGACCTATAATTACATTTATCGATACAAAGGGTGCATATCCTGGTATTGGCGCAGAAGAAAGAGGGCAAGGTCAAGCAATAGCTAAGGCAATTGAGACTATGTCTTGCGTTAAGGTGCCTACTATAAGTTATGTAATAGGAGAGGGATCTAGTGGAGGAGCACTTGCAGTTGGTGTTGCAGATAGTGTTGTAATGCTTGAAAACGCAATATATTCTATTCTTTCACCAGAAGGATATGCAAGTATATTATGGAAAGATTCATCAAGAAAAGAAGAAGCAGCAGATAAGATGAGACTTACAGCAAAAGATTTACTTGAGCTTGATGTAATAGATAAAATTTTACTTGAGCCAGAAGGAAATGCTAAGTATGATATAAATAGAATGAGCGAAATTATTAAAGAAGATATAATAAATACTACCAATATTCTTATGAAAAAAGATGTAGTATCACTTCTTGCTAATAGATATAAAAAATATAGAAATATGGGAGGTAATACAAAATGTTAAAAAAGAAAAAAGTTTTAATCATGGGTATTAGAAATAAATGGTCAATTGCATATGGAGCTGCAAAAGCTGCATATGAGCAAGGCGCTAAATTATATTTTACTTATATGGGAGAAGAAAATAAAGAAAAGATCGAGGAATTAATAAGTGAATTTAAGGGTGCTAAAGCATATGAATGCGATGTATCAGATGAGATAAAAGTTGAACTCCTTTTTTCTAAACTTAAAGCTAAATATGATAAATTTGATGCTATAGTTCATTGTATTGCTCATGCAAATACTCAAGATTTAAGAGGAGAATTTATATATACAAGTAAAGAGGGATTTAATCATGCAAACGAAGTTAGTGCATATTCTCTTGTACTTGTTGCAAGAAAAGCAAAAGAAATTGAATTACTTCAAGAGGGGGGAAGTCTTGTATGTCTTACATATCATGGCTCAACTAAGGTATTTCCAGGATACAATGTAATGGGAGTAGCAAAAGCAGCTCTTGAGGCAAGTGTTAGATATCTTGCTTCAAATCTAGGTGAGGATGGTATAAGAGTAAATGCAGTTTCTGCTGGACCAATAAAAACATTATCTGCCAAAGGAATACAAAACTTTAGTACAATATTAAATGTTGTAGAAGATAGAGCACCTCTTAAGAAAAATGTAACAATTGATGAAGTTGGAAATGTTATATCATTTTTGTGTAGTCCACTATCTTCTTGCATTACTGGTCAAGTAGTATACGCGGATAATGGATATTCAATAATGGGACTATGAGGTGATTGTAATGGATTTACCAAAATTAAAGATAGGTGATTTAGTTGCAGACATACCAATTATTCAAGGTGGTATGGGAGTAGGGGTATCATTATCTAACCTTGCAGGAAATGTTGCAAAGTGTGGCGGTATTGGAATTATTTCTAGCGCACAAATTGGTTTTAAAGAATCAGATTTTAAAACAAATACATATGAGGCAAATTATAGAGCTTTAAAAAACGAAATAGTTAAAGCAAAAGAGATATCTGGTAATAACGGAATTATAGGTGTAAATATAATGTGTGTTACCACAAATTATGAAGACATGGTCAGAGTAGCTATAAAAAGCGGTGCAGATATTATAATTTCAGGCGCAGGTCTTCCTAAAAACTTACCTGAGCTTGTAAAAGGATATAAAACAAAAATTGCACCTATTGTATCTAGTGACAGAGCTGCCAATTTAATATGCAAATTATGGACTTCTAAATATAATTATGTACCAGATATGATTGTTGTTGAAGGACCAAAAGCTGGTGGACATTTAGGCTTTAAAAAGGAAGATTTAGATGTTGAAGAAAATGATATATTTAATATAGTAAAAAAAGTAAAAATGGTAGTAAAAGTGTATGAAGAAAAGTATAATAAAGTCATCCCAGTAATTGCTGCAGGTGGAATATATAATGGAAAAGACATTGCAATGTCTTTAAAATCTGGAGCATCTGGCGTACAAATTGCAACAAGATTTGTTGCAACAGATGAATGCGATGCAGATATTAGATTTAAAGAGGCATATGTAAATGTCAAAAAAGAAGATATATGTATAATAAAGAGTCCAGTTGGAATGCCTGGAAGAGCTATAAAAAATAAATTTTTGGAAAATCTTGATTCATATAAAATTAATAGATGCTATAATTGTATTAAAACGTGTGACAGAAAAACAGTTCCATATTGTATAACACAAGCCTTAATAAATTCAGTTACAGGGGATGTGGATAATGGACTTATATTTTGTGGAAGTAATGTAGATAGAATAGATAAAATTGTTAAAGTAGAAGATTTAATAGATGAACTAATTAACGAGGTGAAGTGCTATGAAGAAAATATTTAGAGAAAATAAATTAATTAATGATGGTGTTGAAAAACTTGAATTAAATAATACAATTTGTACAAAATTAAAATTTAATAAAATAGATACAATAGGAAAATTATGTGAGCATACAAGAAGAGAATTAAAAAACATAGATTTAGTTCAAGGCGAGATTCAAACGATTGTAACTAAACTTCAACTTCAAGGATTAGATATAAAAGGAAATGATTATTAAAATAAAAGCATTTTAGTTTAATACTAAAGTGCTTTTTAACATATATTAATAGTATTTTTTCAAAATTAGATTAATAATATTATTGTTTATTATAATAAAATAATTATAAAATATATTTTTGTTCTAAAAATATATAATAGAGGTGCTATATGAAAAAGAATAAAATGTATATAATAATATTATTGTTTTTTTCATTAATATTTTTTAATTATAAAGTTTATGCAACAAACGGAAAACCTGCAACACAAGTTGGGAACATTACATCTGTAAATATTGGAACACAGATGGATTCAAAATATTCTTTTACAATAAAAAATAATAATGATACAAAAATAGAATTTTGGGGAAATACAGGAAAAAATTTCATTTTTACAGATGGTTCATATGAGGTGTATGCAATTTATCCTCAAGATGATAAATTGTCTGGAAATATAGGGTGTTGGATATATAATGTTGGTACATACAATGGTCAAAAGGTTGCTGTTAAATGTACATTTTATTGGAAGCCATTAACAGTAAATGGAAACAAAATTTATCCATACATAGGAGTAAATAGAAATAGGCAAACATTAGGCTTTCAATTTTGTCATCAAGCTTATGAGGTTAAATATGAACTTTATACAGTTTCAAGTAATGGTGAGAAAAAAGAATTATATGCTGATTTGGGGATGTCTATAGGAGATATAGATTATAGCCAGTATTTTGGATTAAAAACTGATGCTAGAATAAATAAAATTATATGTAGTAAAGACACTATTGTATATTATGAATATGCAGATGGATATCACTGGAACTATGACTCCAATAATATTGGTTCTGAGGAAGGACCTGAAAGTATGATAAGATACGAGGTAGAAAATGTTCATCAGTTTTATTTAGTGATGGGAGCAGAATATGATGGATATTCGTATTATATAACAACAGATAAAAGCAGCAATCACAAAACAGATGGTACAATAGTCCAAGTAAATAACGAATACAAAGCTTTTTGGAACAATTCAAGTAATATTTCTGGTAGAAGATATATGTCTTCAGAGTTAAAAAATGTCTTATCTGTTGGTGGTGGCGGATATTTTAATGCTGTTGGATTTGGACCATATAGTGTAGCTGATCCAATTAAAAGTGTTAATAAAGCGCAGATAAACAATGAAGAAAAATTTATATATAATATATCACATAGAATACCAGATAATTCAACATATCCATATAAATCTTATCAGTTTAAAGATACCTTAGCAGAATGCTTAAAGGTAGACTCAATCTCAGATATTGTTATAACAAATGATAAAGGAGAAAATGTTACGTCAAAATTTAATGTGAGTATATCTGGTCAAGTAATACTAGCAACATTAAAGGATCCATCTCAAAGTTCTTTTTATAATAATGAATATACAGTATCAATTGCAGCACATAAAAAAGCAGATTATAATAATATAGAAAATGAGATTGTATATGAGGGAATAAAGTATAAATATAATAAAGAAAATGGTATATATTCTGTACCAAATATTGCACATTATATAATTGATGGAAAGGATTATAAGAGTAATGCATCATATGCAAATATTAAAATAACTCATAATATAACAACTTCTGTAAATGGAAATGGAGGAACTATATCTGGACAAAATGATGCAGTATATGAAAATGTTATACATAGAGCGGATGCTAAAAAAAGTATAGTTATTACACCTAAAGCAAATTATAAAATCAAAAGTATAAGTATAAATGGTAAAGATATAGAATTTACGCCATCACAGGATAAAATATATACATTAAAACTTACAGATATTACTGAAGATAAAAATGTGGTTGTGACTTTTGAAAGAGTACCAACACATATAGTTATAAATTATGTAGATAAATATGATACTGAAAATATATTAGATACTAAAAGAATAGAAGGACTTGCAGGAGACGTGTATGATACAACTAAAAAAGAAATAAATGGATATATTTATTCTGATGAAATAAATGAGGCATCAAATGGTTATTTACCAGAATCTCCTATTACAATAACATATTATTATATTAAACAATCAAATGTAGTATCAAAATATATAGATGAGAATTCAAATAGCAATATAATTGATGACATTTTGCAAATTTATAAGGAAAAAGAAGAATATACTACAGAGGAAAAGCAATTTGAAGGATATAGATTAGTAGGAAAAACAGATAATACTTCAGGAATAGTTGCAAGAGAAAATATAGATGTAATATATAAGTATAAGAAAATATCTGCTGGAGTGGAAATAAAATATATAGATCAAGTTACATTAGAAGAAATATCAGAAACAGAATACATTGAAGGACTTGAAAATGATACGTATTCTTCAGAATCAAGAATAATAGATGGCTATGAACTGGTAGTAACACCTCAAAATAAAAGCGGAAATATGTCTGTAGATAAAACTATAGTTACATATGAGTATAGAAAAAAATCTAATGTAACTGTAAAATATATTGATGAAAATACTAGTAAAGAAATTGTGCCAAGTATTGTAACTACATATAAAGAAGGAGACTCATATGATAGTGAAAATAAGGCTTTAGATAAATACACATATACAGGAGATACAGGTAATACAAAAGGCATAGTTGGAAGGGAAGAGATAGAAGTAATATATAAATATAAGAAAAATTCATATGGAGTAGAGATCAGACATATAGATCAAGCAACAAATAGAATTATAGCAGAATCTACATTTATTACAGGACTAGAAATGGATGAGTATACAAGTAATCCACAAGAAATTGAAGAATATGAATTAGTAAAAATACCAGAAAACTCTAGCGGTAACATGGCTGTAGATAGAATAGTTGTAATTTATGAATATAGAAAAAATTATAATGTTTTAACTAGATATATAGATGAAAATAGTGGCAATGTGTTACATGAGGAAGTAATTGAAAAGTATAAACAGGGAGATAAATACTCAACTGTTAAAGAAGATATAGAAGGATATACTTATACTAAAATTGATGGTAAAGAAATAGGGACTGTAGAAAATAAAAATATAATTGTAACATATTATTATAAGAAAAATACATCCATTATAGTTAGGTATGTAGATATGCTAAATGGAAATATCAAAATAGCAGATGATGTTATAATAAATGGTTTGGAAGGAGACGAATACAGCACAGAATCTATAGATGTTTCTCAATATAAATTAGAAAAAATAGATGGAAACAAAAATGGTACTATGCTTTCTGACACTATTATCATTGTATATAATTACAAAAGAGTTGCAAACTTAATTACGATCCATATTGATGAAAATACAAACGAAAAGATAACAGATGATATTGTAACATTATATAAGCAAGGTGAGTCATATGAAGCACATGCTCAAAATATACAAGGATATGTACTTGTAAGTGAGCCAGAAGATAAAACAGGAATAATGGGTACAGATGACATTATTAAAGAATTTTATTATAAAAGAATATCAGGTGGACTAATAGTAAAATATGTAGATAAAATTACTGGAGAGCAACTAGAACAAAAATTATATGAAGGAAACGAAAATGATATAATAAAGCCAGAACAAAAGTCGTTTGATGGATATGTTTTAGTAGATAATCCTTCGTTTGACGATGTGAAATTAGGAGTGGAGCCTAAAGAGTTAGTTTATTATTATAAAAAAGAGATTAATATTGATATAATAGGAATAGATGAGGAAACGTCAGAAGTTATATATAGTGATAAAATATCAGGTTTAGAGGGTGAAAAATATGAAACAACACCTATGGAAATAGAAAAATATAATCTAGTTTCTATTCCAGATAATCAAAATGGAATTTACTCTAGAGAAAATAACGAAATAGTATATAAATATAGAAAAAAATCTGGAGGATTGGTAGTAAAATACATAGACAAAGACTTTGACAAAGAATTAGATTCGTATACGATAGATGGAAACTCAGGAGATAATTATATTATAAACCGTAAAGAGTTTGAAAATTATAATTTTGTAGAAATAATTGGTGAAGAGATAGGAAAATTGTCTGAAAATAAAAAAGAGGTTATTTTATATTATACAAGAAAAACTGGTAAGGTAGTTATAAAGTATGTCGACGTAGTTGGAAATGTACTATTAAAAGATCAAATTACAGGAAAAGTAGAAGAACAATATAAAGTAGACCAAAAGGAAATAGAAGGATATAATATTATAACTATTCCAGAAAAAACAGAAGGAACATTTATAGATGGTATAATTGAATTAATATTTATTTTAGATAAAAAAGAAAGTGGAGTAATTATAATTAAATATTTAGATGAAAATGGTAATATAATAAAAGAGCAATATTATGAAGAGGGCGAAGTTGGAAAAGAATTTCTTAATGAATTGCCACAAATACCAGGATATGAACTAATAAGCGAAAATAAAATAAAAACAGAATTTGTAAGTGGGGAGACTGTGTTTGTAGCAAAATATAGAAAAGTGGATAATTATATTCCAGATACTTCAGATGTATTAAAGCCAACGATACTTATAACAATTATTACATGTATTTTTGGAATATTATATGTTATATTAAAAAATAAAAAAGAAGAAAACTAATAGTAAAATAGCACTTTAAATCAAAGTGCTATTTTACATATTTATTATCATAATTTATGTTTGTTGCATAGAGTATATGAGAAAGAGAGGTTAAAAATATGTATCCAGAATACAATTACATAGGTTATGAAAAAGAATGTAAAGAAACGCCATATGCGTTTCCTCCACAACATCAATTATTACAACCAGGAATTGAATATATAATGGATCCTTTGCCAATTTATGAAGATCCAGATTATATACCAAGTAATAAACTAAATAATAAAGTAGCTATAATAACTGGTGGAGATAGCGGAATTGGAAGAGCAGTATCAATTTTATTTGCAAAAGAAGGAGCAGATATTGTTATAGTTTATTATAACGAAGATGAGGACGCAAATTATACAAAAGAAGTTATAGAGCAACTTGGTAGACGTTGTTTATTAATAAGAGGAGATATGAGAAATGAAGAGTTCTCAAAACACATTGTTAATTGTACTCTAAAATGTTATGGTAAAATAGATATTTTAGTAAATAATTGTGGTGTGCAATTTCCACAAAAAAGTATATTAGATATAACTAGTGAACAATTAAAGAATACTTTTGAAATTAATATTTTTTCATTTTTCTATTTAACAAAAGCTGTACTTCCATATTTAGATGAAAACTCTTGTATCATTAATACAACGTCTATTACAGCTTTTGATGGTAAAAAGAACTTAATAGACTATTCTGCAACAAAAGGTGCTATAACTGTATTTACTAAGTCTTTAGCGTTATCTCTTGCAGAACAAAAAATAAGAGTTAATGCAGTAGCTCCTGGTCCTATATGGACACCATTAATACCTGCATCTTTTACAAAGGATGAAGTTAAAGTGTTTGGAACTGAGGTACCTTTAAAAAGAGCAGGTCAGCCATTTGAACTTGCACCTGCATATTTATATCTTGCATGTGATGATTCAAGATATGTTACAGGACAAATAATTCATGTAAATGGTGGAACTATAGTTTAATATATGGTATAATTTCTATGTAAAAATGGAGGTTATACACATGAAAAGATTAGAAGATTATATTGAAAGTATAGAAGATTTTCCAAAAAAAGGAATAATATTTAGAGATGTTACGTCTGTTCTTTCTGACAGAGAAGGCTTAAAGCTTGCAATTGACAGTATGCAAGAATTAGTTGAAGATATTGATTTTGATGTTATTATTGCACCAGAATCAAGAGGCTTTATTTTTGGTATGCCGATAGCATATAACTTAAATAAAGCATTCGTGCCAGTAAGAAAAAAAGGAAAACTACCAAGAGAAACTATATCGCAAGAGTATGAGCTAGAATATGGTACAGCTATACTTGAGATGCATAAAGACAGTATAAAACCTGGTGATAGAGTAGTAATTATTGACGATCTTATAGCAACAGGAGGAACAATTGAGGCTATGATTAAACTTGTAGAGTCCCTTGGTGGAACTGTTGTTAGAGTATGTGCTTTAATTGAACTTGTAGATTTGAAGGCAAGAGAATTACTAAATTATGTAGATATAAAATCATGTGTAACATATAAAGGAGAATAAAAAATGAAAAACATAGGAATTATTGCCGCAATGAATGAAGAAATGCAAGAGATAAAAAATATTATGACAGATATTTCTTGTAAAGAAATATATAATTTAAAATTTTATATTGGAAAAATTGAAAATATAAATTGTGTTTTAGTAGAGTGTGGAATAGGAAAAGTAAATGCGGCAAGAACTACTCAAATATTAATAGATAATTTTAAAATAGACTTTATTGTAAATATTGGAACTGCTGGAGCAATAAGTGATAAGGTAAATATTAAAGATGTAGTTATAGGCCAAAAGCTTGTTCAATATGATTTTGATCTTACTGCTTTTGGACGAGAAAAGGGATATATAACAGATATTGGTAAGTTTATAGAGTCAGATAAAAAACTTGTAGAAAAATGTTTAATTGCAATGGAAAACTTAGACAAAAATAATGATTTTAATGTACATGTTGGGACAATAGCATCTGCAGATCAATTTTGTACTGATAGAAAAATAGCAAATGAAGTATATAAAGAATTTGGAGCAATATGTGTCGAAATGGAAAGCGCTGCTGTTGCACAAATTTGTAAGCTAGACAATATTCCATTTGTAATAATAAGAAGTATATCAGATAGTCCAAATGGAAATAATAGTATAGATTTTGACGAATATTTAAAAATTGCGTCAAAACGTGCAGCAATATTTTTAAAAGAACTTGTAAAAATATAGTAAGTTTTGTACTTACTATATTTTTTTGTTCAAAATAATTGAAAATCAGTTGCAAAAGTGGTATAATACTCTTTGCATAATTTTTTTAAATCGTTCATAGATTTATGAATGAATCAACTTAGAATAAATTTATATTAAGGAAGGATGATGCGCATGATACAGAGTATTGTATTTATTGCTATAGGTTTTGCAATGTTAATGCTTGGAGCACAATGGCTTGTTGATGGTTCAAGTGCTATTGCAAGAAAATATCATATACCAGAGATAATTATTGGACTTACTATAGTCTCAATTGGAACATCTATGCCAGAGCTTATGGTAAGTCTTACGTCAGCTTTGGAGGGACATTCAGATATTTCAATTGGAAATGTTATTGGAAGTAATCTTTGTAACTTATTATTAATTCTTGGTCTTACTTCATTAATCGCACCACTAAAGTTTCAAAAAAATACCAAAAAGTATGAAATACCAATTATGGTTGATGCGACAATTTTAGTATTTATACTTGCAAATGTAGGTAAAAGCATAAGCAGATTTGATGGACTTATTATATCAATTGTTTTTATTATGTTTATTCTATATACCATATTTTCTGCAAAGAAATCGATGAATAACGATATAAAACAAGATACTAAGAAAGATAAAAAACAAAACGCTTTTATGGCTATATTAAAAATTGTTTTAGGTATTGTCTTATTAAAAATAGGTGGAGATGTTAGTGTAGACAATGCAATAATTGTTGCAAGAGAGTTAGGTGTTACAGAAAAAGTAATTGGACTTACAATTATTGCAATAGGAACAAGTTTACCTGAACTTATAACATCTGTTGTTGCAGCACATAAAGGTGATATAGATATTGCGATTGGTAATATAGTTGGATCTAATATATTTAATGTATTGCTAATACTTGGAGTATCTTCTATGATTAGTCCAATAACTTATTCTTTATCTTATAACTTTGAGTTTATATATGTTATTATCGCAAGTATATTGTTATATATGTTTGCAGCAACTGGAAAAAAATATACAATGACTAGGTTAAACGGTTTAATATATCTATTAATGTATGGAGCATATATGATGTTATTATTGCTATAATATTTTTAAGAGTTTCTAATATAGAAGCTCTTTTATTTATTATTTTTAACGATTATGATATAATACAAGAGTTAAAGGAGAAAAAATATGGGACAAATAGATTTATATAATGTAAATAGTTCACCAAATTTTGGAATTGTACTTGCAATTTTGTCTATGCTTCCATGGATATTAATATATACAATATTTAAGCCTAAATTTAAGAGAGTAAAGAGCTCACAAAAAGCTGTAAAACTTGAGATAGCAAACATAATAATATATATAACAAATATAATAATATTAGTAGGATATAAAGATAGATTTGACATTAAAACCGCAAATATATGGTTTGGAGTTATGACATTTTTTTATTTAATATATTACGAACTATTTATTAGGTATATTATAAGAGGAAGAGCACAAAAAGAATTATATATGCCATTTATGTATATAAAAGTGCCATTATTTATATCAATGTCACTTGCACTTGTATTTGCAGGAATTTGGGCAAAATGCATGCCATTAATATATTTTTCTATATTATTTACTATAACTAATTGTTATATAGCATATAAAAAATATATGAGGTTTTTTACTGAGTATAGAGATTTATACGATGAAAATAGAAAGCCAACTGGCAAGAAAATGTTAATGGATGGAGTAAGACCAAAAGGGCTAAAATATGTGACAGTCATTGTATTTATATATAATAATAAAAATCACAAATGGCTTATGCAAAAAAGAAGCAAAGATAAAGGTGGCAAGTGGGCCACAACATCTGGTCATCCTGTATCAGGTAAATCAAGTATTGAAGGTATGATTACAGAAATAAAAGAAGAACTAGGATTAGTAGTAAATGAAGATGAACTAGAATTAGTTACTACTGTTAATAGAAAAGAGAAGTTTGCAGATATTTATTATTTAGAAAAAGATATAAATATAGACAATTTAGTATTACAAAAAGAAGAAGTAGAAGATGTTAAGTGGATGAGCAAGAATGATATAGATGCTTTTTACAATGCAAAAAAATATAAAAAAACACATTATAATTATTTTAAAGAATTATTAATAAAAATGAAAAAGTAATCAATTGGATTACATAACAAATTTGACAACATAAAATAAATATAGTATAATATAATACGTAAAGCAAATATTTTCGGATGATAAAAACCCTAGAGACTACTTAAATGTAGAGCCGAAGAAGCAAGAGTTTTAGGTCAAGTCTACTAAAACTTGAAACTATCAGGCAAAAGGAAGGTTATTTGACGATACTTTGGAGAGAACGTGTAAACGTCGCCTACGAGGATACAACCAACTGGCAAAAGGACAGAGAATATAAGATGTAAAATAAGAATTATTTTATCTTATATTCTTTTTTCAGCTTAAATTATATTTGGTAGACAAATTTTAATTAAGGTAGGAGATGTTAGAAATTGAAAGAAAAACTAAAAAAAGAGGGGAAAATATTAAAGCTCTCGGTACTTTTGAGTACTTTATTTACAATGTCAGAAATAATTATGGCATTTATAAGTAATTCTAAAGCATTACTTATGGACAGCATATTTGCTATAGCAGATGTAATAATAATTTTAATCATATCATTTTTATTGCCGCTTATATATAAGCCAGTAACGGAAAAAAGACCATATGGATATTCTCAAATAGAATCTATTTTTATAATTATAAAGGGAATATCTGTAGCAATAATTGCAGCATTCTTAATTAAAGATAATATCGAGGTACTTGCAACAGGTGGTAGTGAACTTGACTGTGCACTATTAATGTTTTATCAAATAATTGAGGTTATTTTATTTATAGGTGTATATTCTTATTTAAAGAAAAAAGCTAAAAAAGTTGATACTCCTGTAATTGAGTCTGATCTTGTTGGATGGAAAATAGATACAGCTCAGGGTATGGGAATGTTTGTATCATTCTTTTTACAGTTTATTTTAAAATACACAAATTTATCATTTATTGTTCCATATATTGATTCTACAGTTGCAATATTAATATCTATACTTATGATAAAAGAACCTATAGAAATGGTAATAGATGCATTTAAAAGTTTAGTACTATTTGCACCAGAAAAAGAAACAATGGAAGAAATAAAAGAGATTGTAAGCAGAAAAATTAAAAAATATCCATATGAAGTTACTTTTTATGATATTGTAAGAACTGGAAGAATGATATGGATAGAGTTATATATAAAATCTGATGATATGAATATTAATTTAAAAGAGCTAAAAAAAGCAAAAAAAGATGTTGAATCGAGTCTTAAAAAAGAATTTGATGAAATTTATGTAGAATTTACACCAGAAATATAAAGTTTTCTAAAGTGGAGCAAAATTATAGATTTTTGCTCCACTTTATGCTATTATAGGTTTATGTGGGAGGAAGAATATGGAAAATATAGACAATACACATTTAATTGAATTAATACAAAAATTAAAAGAAGAAAAAACAATGGAGATACAAAATCAGGTTATATCAGAGGTATTAAAATCTAGATTTATGTGTCCAGTTGTACTTGAAAATGCACCTAAAGGTGGCGGAAAAATAGAGGTTAATAAGGATACTAAAATTCAGTTTTCTATTATAAAAACTCAAGACGGAAAAAATTATCTTATGGCATTTACAAGTGATCCTGAAGTTCATAAATGGCAAAAAACAAAAGTACAGCAATCTATTATATATACATTTGAAGACTATGCAAAAATAGTAACAAGTAATGACAATTTAGCTGGATTTGTAATAGATCCTATGGGGTGTAATATAGTATTTACTGCCGATATGATTAAAGAAATAAAAAACAATATAACAAAAGAGACCGTAGTAGAAAAAGATACTGAAGTTCAGCTTGGAATACCAAAGGATTATCCAGAAGAACTTGCAAATAAATTAAGAGATGTATTTAGAAATATTGAGGAAGTTAAAGAGGCATATCTTTTACTTATGACAAATGGTGATGAACTTAGCTATTTAGTAATACTAGATGCAGATGGAAAAGAAAAAGAGCATTTTAATACTATTGCAAGTGCTGCAATACCATTTTTAGATAAAATGCCATTAAATTTACTTGCAGCTAATACTGAATTTGGAGAAACAGCAAAAAAAGATTTCAAACCATTTTACACTAAAGATTAAAAATTAGAATAATAATAAATAAACATGAGCAAAGTATTTATGATACTTTGCTTTATTGTGATAAAAATTTCACATTTTTTATGAAAATATGTATTGACATATAGCCTTTTTGGGTGTATAACATAGTTGTGTTTAGCACTCGACACTTTAAAGTGCTAAAGATGGTGATAAGATGAGTTTAGATGAAAGAAAGAAAAAAATACTTTCTTCTGTAGTAGAAGATTATATTGAATCTGCAGAACCAGTAGGATCTAAAACTTTGGTAGAAAAATATCATTTAGACTATAGTAGTGCTACTATAAGAAATGATATGAAATACTTAGAAGAAGAGGGATATTTAGAACAGCCACACGTATCGGCTGGAAGAATACCATCTACTAAAGGTTATAGATACTATGTAGATAATTTGATGAAAGAAAGAAAGTTATCTATGCTTGATATAGACTACATTAATAATACAATAAATGGATTTGGAGATGTAGATTCTATATTTGAACAAGTTGCAGATGTTGTATCTAAAATTCTTTCAACACCTACTGTTATTACAAAAAATAATACAGATACTATAGATAGTATTAAAGTTGTAAAAATCTCAGAGAATTTATTGTTAATAGTTTTAATGTCAAAAAATGGAACTGTAAAGGACTGTATAGCAAAAGTTACAAATACAGTAGAGGATAAAGTGATAGAGAAAATGACAAGTATATTAAATGAAAATCTATCAGGAACTCCACTTAAAGAACTCCACTTAGCATTAAATACTGTTATAAAAAAAGATTTAGAAGCTTTTTCTGGAATAATGGAAGAAATAGTAAATAGCATCAAGTATGAAATGTCTAAAGAGATGAAAAAGCTAAATAGTGGTGTAGAAAAGATACTAGAAAATCCAGAATTTTCAGATATAGAAACAGTTAAAAACTTTATGAATATGATTACAACAAAAGAAATAATAGATTCTACTTTAGAAAAGAGTAAACATAACAAATTAAGTATTGTTATAGGTTCAGAAAACAAGGAAGTCTTACTAAATGATTACACTGTAATCTCCTTGGATATAGAAAAAGATAATAAATATTTAGGTAAATTATCTGTTATAGGACCTAAAAGAATGAATTATGCAAAAACAATATCAACTTTAAAGTACATTAGCGATAAGTTTAATGGAAATATAAAGTTAAATAGAAAAAATAAAGGGGGATAATAGTGAAAAAAGAAGAAGATAACAATATAGAAGAAATGCAAGATGAAGAATCTCAAGAAACAACACAAACAAGTGAAGATAGTGCTATAGAAGACTTGAAAGCACAATTAAAACAAGAAAGAGAAAAATCTGATGAATATTATGATCATTTAAAACGTAATATGGCAGAATTTGATAATTTTAAAAAAAGAATTTCTAAAGAAAAAGATATGATGTATAATACAATATCAGCAGATTTAGTATCAAATTTATTACCAATATTAGATAATTTTGAAAAAGCATTAAATGCTCAAACAGAAGATGAGTCATATAAACAAGGTATGATGATGATATACACACAATTCCAAGATACTTTAAAAAATATTGGTGTTGAAGAAATAGAAGCATTAAATAAAACTTTTGATCCTAATTTTCATGAAGCAGTAATGCATGTTGAAGATGAAAATTATGGTGAAAAAGAAGTAACTGATGTTTTAAGAAAAGGATATAAAATAGGCGATAAAATAATTCGTCATGCTATGGTAAAAGTAGCAAATTAAATTTTAGTTAATTACTTAATTAATTATTTTATATTTAATTAAGTATATATAATAATATGTAACTTTGTATTTTTAGGAGGTAATTTAATATGTCAAAAGTTATAGGTATAGACTTAGGAACAACAAACTCATGTGTTGCCGTTATTGAAAATGGTGAACCAACAGTAATTCCAAACGCAGAAGGAGCAAGAACAACTCCATCAATTGTAGCATTTGCTAAAAATGGTGAAAGACTTGTAGGTCAAGTAGCAAAAAGACAAGCGGTTACAAACCACGATAGAACAGTAATCTCAATAAAAAGAGATATGGGATCAGATAAAAAAATAAAAATAGAAAATAAAGATTATACACCACAAGAAATTTCAGCAATGGTTCTTCAAAAATTAAAAGAAGACGCTGAAAACTATCTTGGAGAAAAAGTGACACAAGCTGTTATTACAGTTCCAGCTTATTTTACAGATTCTCAAAGACAAGCAACAAAAGATGCAGGAAGAATTGCAGGTCTTGAAGTATTAAGAATAGTTAACGAACCAACAGCAGCTTCTCTTGCTCATGGTTTTGATAAAGATACAGAACAAAAAATAATGGTATATGACCTTGGTGGTGGTACATTTGATGTATCTATTCTAGATATTGCAGATGGTGTATTTGAAGTTATGGCTACTGCTGGTAACAACAGACTTGGTGGAGATGACTTTGACCAAAGAATTATGGATTATTTAGTAGGAGAATTCAAAAAAGATAATGGTATTGATTTATCTACAGATAGTATGGCTATGCAAAGATTAAAAGAAGCAGCAGAAAAAGCAAAAATTGAGCTTTCTGGTGTAATGCAAGCACAAATTAATCTACCATTTATTACAGCTGATTCTACTGGACCAAAACATATGGATATAACTCTAACAAGATCTAAATTTGAAGAACTAGTTGGAGATTTAGTAGAATCTACAGTAGGACCTGTTAACCAAGCATTAAAAGATTCAGGACTTACTTTTGATAAACTAGATAAAATATTACTTGTTGGTGGATCAACTCGTATTCCACTTGTACAAGAAACAGTTAAAAAAATAACTGGTAAAGAACCATATAAAGGAATAAACCCAGATGAATGTGTTGCAATTGGTGCTGCAATTCAAGGTGGTGTACTTACTGGAGAAGTTAAAGATCTTGTATTATTAGACGTTACTCCATTATCACTTGGAATTGAGACTTATGGTGGTGTATTTACAAAATTAATTGATAGAAATACAACAATCCCAACTAAAAAATCTCAAATATTCTCTACAGCAGCAGATGGTCAAACTTCAGTTGAAGTTCACGTTCTACAAGGTGAAAGAGAAATGGCATCATACAATAAAACTTTAGGAAGATTTAGCTTAACTGGAATTCCAGCAGCTCCAAGAGGAGTACCTCAAATCGAAGTTACTTTTGATATTGATGCTAACGGAATTGTTCATGTATCTGCAAAAGATATGGCAACAAATAACGAACAAAAAATTGCTATTACTGCAAGCACTAACCTAACAGAAGAAGAAATTCAAAACGCTGTTAAAGAAGCAGAAGCTCATGCAGCAGAAGATAAGAAGAAAAAAGAAGATGTTGAAGTTAGAAATAATGCAGACTCTTTAGTATATAATACAGAAAAAACATTAAAAGAACTTGAAGGAAAAGTATCTGAAGAAGAAAAATCTAAAGTTGAATCTGAACTTGCAAACTTAAAGAAAACTCTTGAAGGAACAGATACAGCTGCAATTAAATCTGCAACAGATAAGTTAACACAAGTATTTTATGATTTAACTTCTAAATTATATTCTCAAGCAAGTCAACAAGGAGCACAAGCAGAATCTACAGCTGATGCTTCAGGTGCAGATAATGTTGTTCATGATGCAGATTATAAAGTAGAAGATGACAATAAATAATTGTTAAGTATTATTATAATGTTATAGATTAAGGGTGGTAATACTACCACCCTATATTTTTAGCAATATTATAAATTTTAGGAGGAAAAATTAGTGGCAGAATCTAAAGATTATTATGAGATTTTAGGTGTTTCAAAAGATGCGACTGCTGATGATTTAAAAAGAGCATATAGAAAACTTGCCAAAAAGTATCACCCTGATGCTCAACATACAGATGAAGATAAAAAGAACGCTGAAGCAAAATTTAAAGAGATAAATGAAGCATATTCAGTTTTATCTGATGATAGTAAGAGGGCACAATATGACAGATTCGGTTCAAATTTTGAACAAGCTGGATTTGGTGGCGGAAACTATGGCTCAGGAGCATACGGCTTTAATGGGTTTAATGGATTTGGCGGAATGGACATTGATCTTGAAGATATACTTGGTAGTGTATTTGGTGGTGGATTTGGTTCATCTGCAAGAAAATCTCAAGGACCAACAAGAGGAGCAGATATAAAAACTACTCTTTCACTAAAGTTTGAAGAAGCGGCATTTGGCGTAAAAAAAGAAATAAATGTTACTAGAAATGAAAAATGCGATTGCTGTAACGGAAGCGGAGCAAAGCCTGGAAGTAAAATAATTACTTGCGATAAATGTGGTGGTAGAGGTAAAATTCAAGTTACTCAAAACACTATAATGGGAGCTTTTTCTACTGTAAAAACATGTGATAAATGTAGCGGAACAGGTAAGGTTATTGAAACTCCTTGTGAAAAATGTACAGGAAAAGGCATTGTAAAGAAATCTAGAAAAATAGAAATAAATGTACCAGCTGGAATAGATGATGGTCAAGCAATCTCTTTAAGGGGAGAAGGAGATGCAGGCAAAAAAGGAGGACCAAATGGCGACTTATATGTTGTTATGAAAGTTGGTTCTCATAAATACTTCAAAAGAAATGGATTTGATATCTCTGCAAATGTAAGAGTACCTTTTGCTAAAATGGCTTTAGGTGGAGATATCAAAATACCTACTTTAGAAGGAGAAATGGAATTTAGTATTCCAGAAGGAACAACATGTGGTACTAAATTTAGAGTTAAAGAACAAGGTATTCCAATACTTAATGGTAAAGGAAGAGGAACATTAGAATTTACAGTAGATGTAGACGTTCCAAAAAAATTAACTGATGAACAAAGAGAGATATTAGCTCAGTTTGCTAAAACTTTTGGAGACGAAGTATCACCTAAGAAAAAGGGATTTTTCAGTAGATAAAATATAAACTAAAAAGAAGACTATAAAGTCTTCTTTTTTTAGTTTTCTCCGTAGTATGAAATATCAGATTTGTTAAATGTTTTTGTGTCACTACCAATACCTGTGAAATCTATTACTCGAACAGTTATAGTGGAATTACTATCTTCCATCTTTTTCTTTAAGTCATAATAAGAATCTTCAAGGTATTGTCTGCTACCATACTTTAAGTCTATGTACGACTTAGCGAAAATAAAATCAAACATTTTAACCACTCCTTTAATTATAAAATATGTACTCTCATATAATATATAGATATTATACAACATAATTTTTAATAAGTAAATAGCAAAGATTATGTTATGTTTCATTTATTTACATTATTTTTGCCAAAAAAGAGTTTAAACGTATTGCAAAATCTTTTTGTTTTATATATAATCAAAGTAAGTTTGGAAAACAAACTTAAGCAAAAGATAAAATCATAGGAGGTAGAAAATGGATATATTAAAAATTTCAGCAAAATCTAGCCCTAATTCTGTAGCAGGAGCAATAGCTGGTCTTGTTAAAGAAAACGGAAGAGCAGAAATGCAAGCGATTGGCGCAGGGGCTATAAATCAAGCAGTAAAGGCAGTAGCAATCGCAAGAGGATTTGTTGCACCAACAGGTGTAGAACTTGTATGTTCTCCAGCATTTACGGAGGTTACAATAGATAACGAAGATAAAACAGGAATTAAATTCGTAGTTGAACCTAAACTTTAATAAAATTATATAAATTAATATGAACTCAAAAAGATAAAATACTATCTTTTTGAGTTTTTTTATGATATAATTGCAAAGGATATAATTAAGCGAAAAAAGAAAAGTAGGTGTGAATGAATTGAGTGCTAAAATTATAGATTCTAAAAGATATAAGACTATAACTAAAACGCAGTTAGAAAAGAAAAAAAGACAAAATCAATATGAAATTAAGTCTCAAAAATCTAGTATAAAAAAGAAGAATAAAAATACAATAAACGATAACAATTCATTTATATCTAACTTAAGAATAAAAAAACATAGAGAAAAGAAAATAGAACAGGAGATGTTACTATATTCTAGACCTCAAAAAACAGTTTTAAAGGAGCCTAAAGATAAGATTTACATTCCTAAATCATTTATTATTATTTGCTCTTTTATGTGTGCAATTATTTTAGTATATGTTTCTGCAAAAATAATGATAAAAGATAGTAGTGATACTACAACAGTATTTGGAAATAATGAGGAAAAAACAACTAATGTAGCAATTCCTTTAGAAACAAATTATGATTTAAAAATTGGTCTAAATTCAATAGATACAACAGATATTAGTAAATCACACAATTTAATAATAAATGATTTATATAAAAAGATATCATATAGTCTAGTAAAAATAGAAAACAATTATGATATAAAATATCAGATTGCTAAAAATATTGAAAAACTAAATGATAATAGTTATAAGGTGATGTTAAACCCAGATTATAAAATACAAGTAGAAGATGTAATATACTCTGTAGAGAAAATAAGAACATATGGAGAGGAAAATATGTATTATGATAGGATAGATAATATTGCATCTATTGATACTACTGAAGACAAGAATACATTAATATTAAATCTAAAAGAGGCTAATCCATATTATGTGTATATGTTAGATTTTCCAATAGAGGATAAAGATGGAAAGATTAATTCTGGATTTAATATAGAATATATTCAAAATGGAATATTATTTAAAAAGATAAGTAAAGACATAATTCCAAATTTATCTAGTATTAGTATAACAAATTATGGAAGTATAGATGAGAGTGTTAATACTTTTACATCAGGAAATATAGATATGTTTTTTGCATCATCAAACAATGATATGCAACTTATTGGTAAAAATGATTATAATGTAAAAAAATATAAAGACGGAGAAACCCTATTCTTATTTGGTAATAAAGATTCACAAGTATTTTCAATATCAGAAATTAGAAATGCATTAATGTACTCTCTAAACCGTGAAGAGATAGTAAAAAACAGTGATAACAACTTTATAGAGCTTATAGATTTACCTTTTTTATATTCTAGTATAAAATATAAATATGATATTGTTGGAGCACAAAATATAATGAGTTCTAATGGATGGAATAAAAATGGATATGGAATATTTGAAAAGAATATAAATGGAAAATATAGTAGTGCATCTTTAAGACTTTTAGTAAATTCACAAGATGAAAATAAGATAAATGTAGCAAATAATATAAAAAATATGGCACAAAATGCAGGAATTAGTATTGAAATTGAAGCATTAAATCAAGAAGAAATAAATGAGAAAATAAGTGCTAAAGATTATGATTTAGTTCTTGCAACTGTATATTTAAATGAAACACCAGATATAAACTTTTTAAAAGACTATTTAAATATTAACAATGCAACAAATCAAGCATTTATACAAGTTGAACAAAGTAGTGTAGAACAATTAGATAAGAATGTTCAAAATCTACAGTTTGTATTATCTGAACAAGTTGCATGCATTGGAATATATGCAAGAAATATTAACTTAGTATATCAAAAGTATATATATGGCTTTGATAATATAAATTATATGACTATTTTTAATAACATAGATAATATTGGTAAGAAAATAGAATAGGTGAGATACATGTTATATGAAGAATTTCCAGAGTGGAAGCAATTAAAAAGGGAAAAGAAATATAAAGAGGCAGTAGAAAAGCTAATGTATGAAATTGCTGTAAATTTGATGAGAGTTAGTAATCTATATTGTGATGATAAATATGATCCATACAAAAAATATTACATAGCTTGTGGACCATGTTATGGAGAAAATATGAATGGACTAGTAGAAAAAAATTACACGATTATACATATCTTGCGGGGTATCTTCAATCTTTAAATATGTTTTTAGAAGATGATGATGTACTAGATAGCTGTAAGTACTTATTTAGAAAATTAAGAGAAATAAAGAAATCTTTAATAAGATTAATGAAAAATATATAGAAAGAAATGGTATAAACATATGTTAAAAAATATCTTAAGTATAAAAAACAAGTTTAGAGTAAATGATTATGGTATAAAAATAATTAAAAAATAAAAAAATGCTTATAAAAAATATGAAAAAAATAAAAGAGGCATAGCTTATATAAAATTAATAGTGCCTAAACTTCATATAAGAATAGGGGGAGTATGTATGGTATACGAAGAGTTTCCAGAGTGGAAACAATTAAAAAAAGAAAAAAAATATAAAGAGGCAGTAGAAAAGCTAATGTATGAGATTGCTGTAAACTTGATAAAGGTTAGCAACTTGTATTGTGAAAGAAAACATGATCCATATGAAGAATATTATGTCGCGTGTGGACCATGTTATGGAGAAAATATGAATAGACAAGTAGAAGAAAGAGTATATGACTATATTCCAATAGCAGGAAGGATGGAAAGTCTAGATATGTACCTAAAAGATTTGGATGAGGAAGATGATATTCCATATCATTGTAAGTATCTTATAAAAGAATTATTAAAAAATAAAAAGAAACTATTGAAATTAATGAAATGTATAGAAGAGGAAGAATAAATGAATTTAGATAATGTAAGTAGAATAAGAGACAGATTTAAGAAAAATAAATATTCTATAGAAAATAGTACAATTGATGACGAAGAGGAATTCTATGATGTTTGTACAGACTTTATGGAAGAATTCGAGGAAATAAAAGAATTAGTACTAACACAAGAAAATATAAAAAAATATTCCAAAGAAGGTCAAAGAGAGCTAATGTCGAGAATTAATTCAGTGACTGAACTTAATGCCGAATTAAACAATTCATATTATTTAGGAGAAGAAGACTCAATAGGAAATGATCCTATTGAATATACTAAAAGAATGGCTATATTTACAGAAATGTGTAATAGCTGTGCACATATTATTGAAGAGTACATAAACAAGAATGATTTAAGAAAAGATAAAGAGTTTAAGGATATAAAGAATACATTATTTTCAATGAAAAAAGATGCCATAGAAAAGATAGTAGCAAATTCGTTAGGAAGAGAAGAAAAAGGAATTATTGCTGGACTAAAAAAAGATACTAGTAAGTATGAAAATAGTAATGTTTTTGTAGTAGATATACCAGGTATCGGACAAGTATCATGGCATATAGCAATAGATAATATGGATAAAGAACTTAAAGAAATGCTTAATAAAAATCCATATCCATTTGAAGTTGAAAAGAATAATATAAGCGGAAGAAAAGTTTTAAATTCAGAATTACTTCTTGGACAAATAAATAATAAATACTTAAGTATTCATAATAAAATAGATTCAAATATTCCTGTAGGTAATGAGAATGAGTTAAAACTTGCTTTAGAAATATATAATGAACTTTTAGAACTTGAGGGAAGCTATGAAGAGTTAGATGCGGGTGTAACAGATATAAGTAGTGATGAAAAGATTTATCGTAGAATTTTAAAGGCTTGTCAAAGACATGGAATACCTTCTAAAGAGACGATGGACATGTTACTAGATCAAATGGTAGATAATATGTTTCCAGATATAGAGTATAATAAAGAAAGTATAAGAAAATGGAGGGATAGTGAAGATGGAAAACAACAACTTAAGTCCTAGAGTAATTAATGAAGTGTATCAAATTGTAGAGATGCTTCCAGATGAAGAGAAAAAACAAATTCCTCAAATTATATTAGATTACTTAAAAAATAATGCAACTAAAATAGAAGAATATAAAGTAGAAAAAGATATTCCAATAGATAAGCAAAATTTAGATGATAATACATATAACTATGTATATGTATTGATGAATTACATTAAACCAAGAGTTAAATACGAAGAGATAAAGCCGTCATGGAATGAATTAGATGATATTAAAGATAAAGTTAAACAACTAGAAATTGAAATAGAAACTAATTTTTTTAATGTAAATAATAGTTTAGCAGACAGAAAATTAACAAATATTGAATTTGTCCTTAATTTTTATTATTTCGGACTTACATCAGATGAAAATAAGCAAAAAAAATTAGCACCTTTTATAGCACTATGTAAAGTATTTATTATAGTTCATGATAATTTACAAAAAGATAGTGATTATGAAAAAGCTTTTAATCAATATAAATATATAAGCGAACAATTAAAGTTAAATATAGAAAATACATTTTAAAGGAGGAGGAAAAAATTAAAATGGAATTAAATGGAATTGTAGCTAAAATGGCAGAAAAGGTAAAGCAAAACAAAAGAAAGATTGTACTTCCTGAAACAGAAGATAAGAGAGTACTAAAGGCTGCAGCAATAGTTGCAACAGAAGATATTGCAGACATTGTTCTTATTGGAAATAAAGAAGATATTAGCAATGTATGTAATGCTGAAGGTATTGATATGCCTTATGATAAAATAGAGATAATAGATAGTGTTACAGACCCTAAAAAAGGGGATTATGCAAATCTATTATATGAATTAAGAAAGCATAAAGGAATGACTATAGAAGAAGCACAAAAAATAGCACAAGATAAAGTGTATTTTGGTACTTTGATGATTAAAGCAGGAGACGCAGATGGACTTGTAAGTGGAGCAATACACTCTACTGCAAATACTTTAAGACCTGCACTTCAAATTATTAAAGCTGCTGAAGGAGTAAAAAATGTTTCATCATTTTTCTTAATGGAAACACATAAAAAAGAATTAGGAGAAGATGGAGTATTAATATTTTCAGATTGTGGACTTATAGAGTTCCCAACTAAAGAACAACTAGTAGACATAGCAATAGAATCAGCAGAAAGTTATAAAATGCTTACAGGGTATGAACCAAAGGTTGCACTTTTATCTTATTCTACAAAAGGCAGTGCTAAAAATGAAGCAATAGATAAATTAAATGATGTATTAGCTATGTTAAAAGAAAAAAATGTAGATTTTGAAGTTGATGGTGAATTTCAACTTGATGCAGCTCTTATTCCAGAAGTTGCAAAACTAAAAGCACCTGGAAGTAAAGTGGCAGGAAACGCAAACGTGTTAATCTTTCCAAATTTAGAAGCAGGAAATATCGGATATAAGATGGCACAAAGATTTGGAGATTGCTTAGCAATCGGACCAGTTACACAAGGATTACAAAAGCCAGTAAATGATCTTTCTCGTGGAAGTTTGGTAGAAGATATAGTAGGTACAATAATAGTTACTTGTATGCAAGTTAAGTAGAATTAAGGGAGGAATAAAAAATGAAGAATATTTTAGTTATTAACTGTGGTAGTTCAACTATTAAATTTCAACTTATTGATGTTGAAAACAATGATGCTGTAATAGCAAAAGGTAGATGTGATATGGTAGGATATAAGGATTCTAATATCATATACAATAATGTAAGAGATGGATATAAAAATAATGAACCAGCTCCTATGCCAACACATAAAGAAGGTATGGAAGTATTACTTAATACATTAATGGATAAAGAACATGGTGTAATTGAATCAATAGATGAAATATATGCTATTGGACATAGAGTAGTTCATGGAGGAGAAAAATTTAGCTCATCAGTTCTTGTAGATGATGAAGTAATAAATACTATAGAAGAATTAATTCCACTTGCACCACTACATAATCCTGGATGCTTAATGGGAATAAAAGCAATGATGGAAATTGCACCAGATAAAAAGAATGTTGCAGTTTTTGATACAGCATTCCATCAAACAATGCCAGTATATAATTACTTATATGCAATAGATTATAAATTCTATACAAATAATAAAATTAGAAGATATGGATTCCATGGAACATCTTACCAATTTATTTTAGGTAGACTTGAAGAATTACTTGGAAAGAAAAAAGAAGATATAAATGCTATTGTTTGCCATATTGGAGGGGGGGCTTCAATGTGTGCTATTAAGAATGGTAAATCATATGATACATCAATGGGATTTACTCCTCTTGAAGGTCTTGTAATGGAGACAAGATGTGGAGATATTGATCCATCAATTGTTACAAAACTTATGAAAGATGAAAATATGACTATTGAAGAAATTGAAGCAGAACTTAATAAAAAATCTGGAAGACTTGGTCTTGCAGGAATTGGTGATCAAAGACAATTAATAGAAGCATCTGAATCTGGAAATGAACAAGCTACACTTACAAGAAAAATTCAAGCACAAAGAATTAAAAAATACATAGGATCATATATTGCAGAATTAAATAGAGTAGATGCTATAGTATTTACTGGTGGTATTGGAGAAAATAACGCTTGTGAAAGAGAAGCATATGTTGCAGACATGGAATGTTTAGGAATTGAACTTGATAGAGAAGTAAATGATGTTTCTTCATGTAAAGAGGCAAGAATTTCTAAAGAATCATCTAAAATTGGAGTTTATGTAATACCAACAAACGAAGAGCTAGAAATAGCAAGACAAACTGTAGATATAGTTTCTAAATGCTAATAGACTTAATTAAAAGTATAAAAAATAATGATACAATATGGGTGATGGAAAATAGAGAAAATAGTGACAAATTTTTCAAAGAATATGTTACAGATAAACTATTTTCCTCAACCTATGTTATTGTATCAAGTGAGTTGGTATATGTTTTTGTACATAAATTAGACGAAGGAAATGTACATGTATTAGATGAAAATTATAGTAGAGTATATATTTATTCTACAGCAGAAGAATTAAGAGTTAAGCTTTTAGAAGTATTAAAAGAACTTAGTTTTCCTAAACAAATGCTTTTATCATATACGACTATGTCAGATGAAAATACAGACATAATATCTTATAGTTCATATAAGAGGGTTACCAAATTATTTAGAAGCATGTATAAGGAAAATGATAAAAAAATAAAAGTAAACTCTGCACAAATGAATATTTATGATATTATTTCTAAAAATACTAAAGAGGATATAGAAAGGTTAAAAAAACTTGCAAGTATTACAGATAAAATTTTAAAAGAGTCATTCTATAGTATAAAAGTAGGCCAATCAGAAAAAGATATTGCGTTAAATACAAAAAATATAACTAAAAAAATAATGGATAATAAAAAGGAAAGTCTTAAACTTTTGTCTTACGATTTTGCTTGGGATATTTGTCCTATTGTACTTGTTGGAGATAATCTTCAAAAAGGCGGCCATGCAGAGCCTAGTAATACTAGAATAAAAAAAGGTGATACAATATATTATGATTTTGGAATTAGTGCAACTTTTGAAGATGGAAAGACATTATATACAGATATGCAAAGAATGGGATATATGTTAAAAGATAATGAAAAAGACGCACCAGGAGATGTAAAAAAAGTATTTAATGTATTAGTAGAATCAATATCTGATGGAATAAAATCTATGAAGCCAGGAGTAAAAGGATACAAAGTAGATAATATTGTTAGAAGTAAGATTGTAAAAAACGGTTTTCCAGATTACCCTCATGCAACAGGACATCCAGTTGGAAAAGAAGTGCATGCAGCAGGAGCTCTAATTTCATATAGAACAGGAAAAAGAGCAAAATTAAATCTTGTTGAAAATGGTGTATATACACTAGAACCAAGAGTAAATATAAAAAATGGTGGTTCAATAGAAGAGATGATTTTAGTTACAAATAGTGGAGGCATTCCACTTTGTAATATACAAAAAGAATTATATTTAATATAGAAAAGAGGTAGAGAGTATGAGTTTAAAATATGAAAAAAAAGATATTTATTCAGCGTTTTCTCAAGAAGAAATAGATAATGCTAATGGATATGCAAAAAGCTATATGAATTTTCTAGATAAGGCAAGAACTGAGTATTTAGCAGTAGAAGAAGCAATTACTATTCTTGAAGCTAATGGTTTCATTTCTTTAGATGAAAAGGAAAATTTAGAAGTAGGAGATAGAATTTATTTTGTCAACAAAAATAAATCATTATATGTAGCTGTAATTGGTAAAGATGATTTAGTAAATGGTGTTAATATAGTAGGTGCACATATAGATAGTCCAAGACTTGATACAAAGCCAATGCCACTTATAGAAAAAAGTGGTACAGCACTTTTGAAAACACAATATTATGGTGGTATAAAAAAATATCAATGGATGTCTATACCTCTTGCAATGTATGGAGTAATGTATAATAAAAATGGTGAAAAAATAAAAATTGCTGTTGGCGAAAATGATGATGATCCTGTATTTACAATTGCAGATTTATTACCTCATCTTGCAAAAGATCAAATGAAAGCAAATGCTAATGATTTTATTGATCCAGAAAAAATGAGCGTTTTAGTAGGATCTTTAAAGGATAAAGAATCTGAAGATAGTGTTACAGATAAAGTAAAAATGAATGTGTTAAAAATATTAAATGCTAAATATGGCGTAGAGGAAATTGACTTTGCAAGAAGTGAACTTTCTTTTGTACCAGCATTTAAGACAAAATTTATTGGACTTGACAGAGGTTTAATTGGTGGATATGGTCAAGACGATAGAGTATGTGCATATGCTACAATAAGAGCTATAATTGATGCAGCAGATGAAATGGGACCTAGTCAAAATAAAACAGCTATTGCTATGATCGTAGATAAAGAAGAAATTGGAAGTACAGGTACAACTTCAATGAGCTCTCGTGCTTTTGATATGTTTGTAAATAAACTAATTGAAAAAACAAACAGTATGGGAACAGATAAACTAGAAGTATACTATAATTCTAAAGTTTTATCTGCAGATGTAACAGCAGGTGTTGCACCAGAATATGAAGAGGTATCAGATATACAAAATGGAAGCATGATAGGATGCGGTATTTCTATAGAAAAATATACTGGTTCAGGTGGAAAGTATAATGCAAGTGATGCAAATGCAAGTTATATGTCAGAAATAATGTCAATATTAGATAGAAATAATATTATGTACCAAGTAGGAACTCTTGGTAAAATCGGAAAAGGTGGCGGTGGAACAATCGCATATATTCTTGCAGATAAAGGATGTGAAGTAGTAGATTGTGGAACACCAGTTCTTGCAATGCATTCACCTTTTGAAGTAACATCTAAATTTGATGTTTATATGACATATTTAACATATAAAGCATTCTTTAAGGAATAAAATTGTTTAGAAATTTATTAAAGAATACAGACTATATATTAATTATAACTATTATTGCACTCTTTGTTATAGGTGTGTTTGGCATATATAGTGCTGGATATAGTGATACTGATGGGAGTAAAACAGAATATCAAAAACAGATAATGTGGTTTGGTATAGTCGTAGTTATTGCATTATTTTTGTGGGCAATAGATACATCAATGTTTAGCCTCATAGGATATGCGCTTTATGGCGTAAGTCTAGTATTATTAGTTCTGGTACTTGCCATGCCGTCAGCTTATGGTGCTACGAGTTGGTTTAGAATTGGAAGTGTATCATATCAACCATCAGAACTTATGAAAATAGGATTTATATTGTGTGCGGCAAAAGTTATGACAATGTATATAGAAAACAAAGAATCACCTCAACCAAATAATACAAAATCATATATATTACTAGGTGTTATTGCTGTTTTATTTATTGTACCAGTCTTTTTAATTATACTACAACCAGATTATGGTACGGCATTAGTTTACTTTATGATTTTAATTTTTATGATATTTAAAATGGGAATAAAATATAGATATATTTTTGCGCTGCTATGTATCTTATTAGTTTTAATTCCTATAATATACAACTTTTTACCAACTCATGCTAAGACAAGAATTGATGTATTCCTAAATCCAGAACTTGATCCACTAGGAGATGGATATAATGCAATACAATCAAAAATAGCAGTTGGTGCAGGAATGTTTTTAGGAACAGGCCTTCTTAAAGGCTCACAAACACAATATGGCTATTTGCCAGTACAATCCTCAGATTTTATATTTTCAGTTATATCAGAAGAACTAGGATTTGTTGTATCTGCAACTGTAGTAATATTATATCTTGTGATGCTAACTAGAATATTAAAAATTGCATCAAATGCTAAAGATAAATATTCTTCTTTTATAGCGGTAGGTATTGCTGGAATGTTTACATTTCATTTTATAGAAAATATTGGTATGACTATTGGTCTATTACCAATAACAGGTGTACCTTTACCATTTGTTAGTTATGGTGGAAGTAATTTATTAACATCTGGAGTTGCAATGGGAATTGTACTTAATATTTCAGCTAGAAAAGATAGAGATGTAATGTTTTAAAATGATAGTAATTTTTACTATCATTTTTTTACAATTTTTCGTTAAATATTGCCAAAATACAAGAATTGTGGTATATTTAATACACATAATATATATGTGCCTCAAGGTAATTAAAAAGGAGGAATTGAAAATGATTATTAAGATAATTATTGGAGTTTTATGCTACATTGCATTACTTGTGTTGTTTTGTATCTTTTTAAAAGGTGCAACAAAGCTTGGTAATGAATACGATGAGCAAATGGAAGCTTTAAAGCGCATTGAGGAATTAAAGAATAAATAAGGACATAAAGCATAGATTTATGCATGTGATATTAAATAGATACTGGAAACAGTGTCTATTTTTTATGTTTACAGATATTTTTCAACTTACATTTTTTCTTGATTTTTGCGCTAAAATATAGTAATATATTATATGTAGAATTTTGAGGAAGAATAATGCTTAAAGAATATATAAAAGAAATAAAAATAGGAAATATAGTTATAAAAAATAATGTTTTTCTTGCTCCTATGGCTGGAGTAACAGATATACCATTTAGAAAAATTTGTAGAAAATTTAATCCAGGACTTACATTTACAGAAATGGCAAGTACTAAAGCTATGGAATTTAATAGTGTAAGAACAGATAAAATACTTCATATAATGGATGATGAAAGACCATCTGTTGTGCAAATATTTGGTAGTGATAAAGAGGTAATTAAAAATACTATTGAAAAATTAAATGAAGATGATAGTATAGATATTATAGATATTAACATGGGATGCCCAGCACCAAAGCTAGTAAAAAATGGCGATGGAGCAGGACTTCTATTAAATCTTCAAAATGTAGAAGATATTATTAAAGAAGCAACAAGTGTATCTAAAAAGCCAATTACTGTCAAAACAAGAAAGGGTTTTAATAATGATATCATTACAGCAGTTGATGTGGCTAAAATATGTGAAAAGTATGGTGTTGCAATGATTACTATTCATGGTAGAACAAGAGAACAGTACTATAGTGGTACAGCAGATTTAGATATTATAAAAGCAGTTAAAGAAGCCGTTTCTATTCCAGTAATAGGAAATGGAGATATAGTAGATATAGAAAGTGCCAAGAAAATGTTTGAATATACAAAGTGTGATGGCATAATGATTGCAAGAGGAGCACAAGGAAATCCTTGGATATTTAAAGAAATAATAGAAGATAAAGAATACATACCATCATATAAAGAAAGATTAGACGTTATTCTTGAACATATAAGATATGCTATAGAAAATGAAGAAAGTCAAAAAATGGCTGTGTTTAAACTTAGAAAACACATTGCATGGTATTTAAAAGGTCTTAAAAATAGTACTGCTATAAAAGACAAAATAAATAGAGAAGAAGATATAGATGTTGTTATTAGTATATTAAAAGAATATTTTAGCATGCTTGAGGAGGACTCTTGTGATAAGTAAAGGACAAAAGCAAGAAGCATTAGCAAGTATTAAAGATAAAGATTTAAGAATGAAGATATCAAATGTTGTAGATAAGGCAAATAAATCAGATGTTGGATATAAAATTGAGGCAACATCATTTCTCAATTTAAATGAAAAAGATGTTGCAGTACGTATTCTTAACTTCTTAAAATTTAAATATAAAGTTATATTTGCAAATGAATTTTGTGAGAAAAGTATTATATTCTTTATTCCAGATTATATAGGACAAGAAGAAATTGATTTAAAAAACTATATATCATGTATAAGAATAGAACCAAAAGATATGTCTAAATTAAAACACAAAGATTTTATGGGAAGTATATATAATTTGGGGATAAAGGAAGAACATATCGGAGATATTTTTTTAAATAATAAATATGGATATGTATTTGTTACAAATAGTGTAAAGGAATATATATTAGATAATTTATTTAATGTATCAAATCAAGAAGTAATATGTAGTGAAGCATCTTTAGATTCTTATGAAGTTAAAAATCTTAGAGTAGACTATTTAGAAAAAAGTTATATTATAGCTTCAAAAAGAATAGATGTAATAGTTGCTGAAGTATATAATTTAGGAAGAAAAGAGGCAAAGGACAAGATTGTTGCAGGAGATTTATGTATTAATGCAAGAATATGTATAAATCCTGCACAAGAGTTTAAAATGGGAGACATTGTTTCTTTTAGAAAATGTGGCAAATTTAAAGTCGGAGAAGAAATTCGTACCACAAAGAGTGGAAATATATGCATACAAGTATATAAATATAAATAAAGAAGGAGATAAAAAATGAAGGTAGCTTTTTTTACCCTTGGTTGTCCGTAAGTAATATCAAATATGATTTAAAGAAAAGCTTAGAGCCTCAATGGTTTGAGTACTTGGGCTTTTTTCTTTATTTATATATAAAATGATGTGTTATTCCATTTTTAAAGGTAATATTTTGTATCTTTTTATCATTTATTTCTATATTTGAAATGATTTTGCCAATAAAATCTTTTAATATTTGCATGTCAACTGTTTCTAGTAAATGTCTACCATCTATGTTTTTACTCTCAGATAGATATTTAGACAAGATAAAGAAACTAGCCTTTAGACTTGAATAAAATTCATCATTACTTACAAATGTATTTTTGTTTTCATTATTTGAGTCTAAAATTTCTTTATTAATTTTTTCTATATTTTCATTTATGGAATTTCTTTTATTAGCAAACTCTTTAGGAGTAAGTAAAGACTCAGAGAATAGATATAAATTATCTAGTTTTTCTAGAGCTTTTTCATAACGTTTTCTTTCATTCATTAAAATAGAAATTTTACTAGATTTAATATTTGTTTCTTTTTTGTCATTATCAGTTAATTCATAAGATATACTATTATGCTCAAGTAATATATTATATGTTTCTTTTAAGTCATCTTTCTCAATATGATCTATTTTATCAAATAAAGAACCTCTTAGTAATCTTCTTTCCATATCCCTTAAAGTATATTTATTGGTTATTCTATTTTGTAGATTTATATAATTGTTAATATAATTTATTACGAATGGAAATACAGATAAATCGCTCATAAATATTTTACATTTTCCTTTAGAGGTATAATTATAGCAAGTATATTTAGACGGAGTAAAGTTATTTTCTCTTGGTCTATCATTACTGCTAACTAAATTATTACCACATCTTGCACAAGTTAGTATTCCTGAAAATATGTGAGTATATGTTTTTACTCTTTGATGATTTTTATTTCCTCTCAAGTTTTTATCTAATATTTCATTAACAAGAGCAAATTGGTCTTTAGATATAATTGGTTCGTGGTTATCTTCCAAGACAACCCAATCTTTTTTATCTTTCCATCTTCTAGTTTTTTTAGTTTTAGTGTTATATCTATATGTTCCAATATAAAATGGATTTCTTAAAATATCATTTACAGTTTTATGGGTCCATTTACCATTTCTTTTAGTAGGTATTCCTTCCATATTTAACAAATGAGCAACTTTTGTTGTAGACTCTAATTCTTCATAATAATTAAATATAGCTTGTACTATTTCAGCTTCATCATAGTTTACTACTGGAAATTTTATCTCTTCGTTAAAATCATATCCTAGAGGAACAGTAGCACCATTCCATAGTCCTTTTTGAGCTCTTGAAATCATAATTGCATATACACGCTCAGAGGTAAGTTTTCTTTCAAGTTCTGCAAATACTAATATGATTTTTAACATAGCTTCTCCCATAGCAGAAGATGTGTCAAATTGTTCGTTTTTAGATATAAAAGTAACATCATATTTTTTAAATTCTTCATACATATCAGAGAAGTCTCTTAAATTTCTACTAATACGGTCTATTTTCCACACAAGAACATGAGTAAATTCTTGTTTCTTTATCCTTTTAATCATGTCTTGATAAGCTGGCCTTTCAGTTGTACCACCAGAATATCCTGCATCTTCAAATATTTCATAGTTTTCTGTATTTAAAACATACTTACTATAATTTATTAAATCACTTTTTTGGAGTGGGAGAGAGTCCTTATCAATTTGATGTAAAGTGGATACTCTAACATATATTGCAACCTTTATTATTTTTTCTATATTTTCCATAAAAATTCCTCCTTACAATACTTGCAAGAAGGATACGTATATGTTAAAATAATAGTATCTATCTTACAAGATAGGTATTTGTGTTGTAGGTAATGTACAAAATTTGGCGATGGAGTACATTATCTACTTTTTTATTGTTTTGTATTAACTAGTATTTCATTATCAAATACTAAATATATAATATTTAATTTGTTATCATATTCAGCATAGAAAGTTGAATTAACAGTTCCACCAAAACTATTTTCTGCTGCAACATCTCCTTTAACTCTATATATTTGTTGTTCTTCATCAAAAATAGCTTGTTGATTTGAAAATTTTGCTGTTTGTGGTACTTTTAATCTATTTTTTATTACTTGTTCAGTGGTAGCATATAAAGACCAAGCTGTGTTTTCTATATTTTCTTTTCTTTCTTTTTCGTTTTTTTCTTCTAACTCTTTTTGTTCTTTTTCTTCTCTAGCAATTCGTTCTTCTTCTGTTTCTATTTTTTCTTCTTTAACAATATTTTTTTTTGGAATATCAGATTTTTGTGTTATTGTACTATCTTCGGGTGCAAATATGTCTGTTATTAGTCCATAAACAACTGAAATTGCTATAATCCAAAAATACCATTTTTTTAATAAGATTTTTGGAGAAGATTTTATTTCATCAATTTGTTTTAAAAAATAATCTTTCATATAAAGCTCCTTTCTATTTAAAAGCACTTGAATTTTCTGCTTTTATTACTTTTCCTATAATTTCAATTTCATCTTTTGATACATTAGCAATAGGGTAATATGGGTTCATAGCTTGTAATGTTATATTATTACCATTATCTATTATTTTTCTTATTATAATTCTATTTTTATATCTAAGTAAATGAGTTTTACTATTTTCTAAAATATCACTTTTTTGAATTATTGCAATATCCCCAACATCTAATAGTGGTGCCATTTCGTCGTTTATAGCTTTATAACCAAATGTTTTTAAATTAATATCTTTAGATATATTACTTAATATAGGAATATCTTTTATTTCTTCTTTGGATTCAGGTATATTAGTTTTTAATAATAAATATTCTATATTAGTGTTAGTCATATCTGCAATTTCTGCAATAATTAGCATATCTATATTTTTTATTTCGCCACTTTCATATTTGGCAACAGTAGTAAACTTTTTCCCAATTTTATTTCCAACTTGTTCTTGAGTTAAACCAGATAATTCTCTTCTTTCTTTGATTCTTTTTCCAATCAACTCTCTATCAATCACATTCATTTAATTCACCTCGAAAAAATTTTGATATTAAAATTATAGCATTTATAATTTACCGTGTCAATAGAATTTACATAACTTTCTTGAGACGGTAAAAAATAATTAAAATATATTGACACGGTAAAAATAATAGTATATAATTACCTTATCAAGAAAGAGAGGTGCAATAAATGAAAGAAAAAATTTGTAGAAATATAAAAAATAGAAGAATTTTTTTGGGATATAGTGCTAATAAAGTTACTGATATTATTAATGTGACAAGAAAAAAGCGAGGAGCAAAACCTATTGTTGCTAGTACTTATTACAAAAAGGAAAATGGAGAAATACCTATATATGTAGAAGAACTTGAAGATATTGCAATAGCATTGAAAGTAGAGCCTAAATTTTTTTATCAATAATTTACCGTATTACGGTAGAAAGGAGAGCGATAATATGCCAGAAAAAATAAAAAAAAGTATTTACTAAATCTATATTTTTAATTTCATTTATTATTTTTTCTTTTTCACTTTTTTTCTTTTTCTTTTGATTATATATCTTTAAAAAATTACTCATATTTTTACCTCACTTTATACATAGTATATCTCCTGGTTCGCATTCTAAAACAGCACATATTCTTTCTAGTGTTGAAAATCTAATGGCCATTGTTTCATTATTCATTAAATTTGATAGAGACTGATAGCCGCCTTCCATATTTTTTATAAACCAGTATTTACTTTTCCCCTTTTGTTTTAAAATATCATTTATTTTTACATAAATCATTAAATTACTCCTCCTTTATTCTAAATTTTACAAAATATGCACGTATTATTTTAACTAGGTTTGACAGCAACTATTGTCGAAATAAGTTATTTCTGCTATAATATTTTAGGTGGTAGTTATGGATATAAAAAAAGAAATTTTAGATGTGCTTTTTCAAGTTGAAACGATGCTTTCTTTAGGTAAACCTAATGGGGAGATAATTGAATATATAGAAAAAAAGAAAAAGGAAATTGAAGAAGTGTCAATAGATAAAACAACAGAGTATATTGATGATTTAGTGAATAATCTAAAATAGCTATTTTATAAAGTAGTTAAATAAGTTAACATAAGATGGTATAATATAAACAATTAAAGAAGGTGTTTATATGTATCAACAATTAAAGAATGAATTGAACTTTTTTGAAAGAGTACTTTTTATGTTATTTAAAAAGTACTCTATTAAAGTATATAAGGTAGGTGTAAAAGTTGGATTTAATTGGTCTAATTTTGAAACTTGGCAAAAATAGTAAAATGTAAAAATGGAGGAAATGCAGTAATGACAACGGATAGAGAAAATAATAAAAGGAAAATGCTCGTATCTTTCCGCACTTTAGGGTGCAAAGTCAATCAATATGAGACAGACTTAATGATGAAAAGTTTTATAGATTATGGATATGAAATAGTAGATTTTAAGGATAAAGCACAAATATATGTTATTAATTCATGTAGTGTTACTAACCTATCTACAAGAAAGACAAGGCAGTATTTAAGTAGAGCAAAAAAAATGGGAGGAATAGTAGTACTTGCAGGATGTTATGCTCAAGAACTTGGTAGTGATAAAGAGATAGAAAATGTAGATATTATAATTGGAAATCAAGAGAAAAACAATATTGTTCAAACAATAGAAGAATATATAAAGCTAAAAGAAGAAAACAAAAAAATATTATATAAGGTTAGTGAAATTGGAACACAAAAAAAATACATACAACCAGAAAATTTAGTTAAAGGCAGAGAAATTAGGGAAAGTATTAAAATTGAGGATGGTTGTAATAATTTTTGCTCATATTGTATTATTCCATATGTTAGGGGAAGAGTCAGAAGTAGAAATTTAGATGAGATAATAAAAGAAGTTAAGATGCTTGTTAAAAGTGGTGTTGGTGAAGTTGTTTTAGTAGGTATTGAAATAGCGTCATATGGAAAAGATTTACAAAATGGTATAACAATGATTGATGTTATTGAATCTGTATCTAAAGTTGATGGGCTAAAGAGAATTAGACTTGGATCTATCGAGCCAAGAGTGTTAACGTTAGATAATATTAAACGTATGGCAAAAATTGAAAAACTTTGCCCACATTTTCATATATCTGTACAAAGTCTAGATAACAATGTTTTAAAAAGAATGAACCGTAAATATACAAGAGAAGATATATTTGAAATTGTAGAAAACATTAGAAATAATTTTGTAAACCCTGCTTTTACATGTGATATTATTGTTGGTTTTCCAGGCGAAACAGATGAGGAATATGAAAATACAATAGATGGTGTTAAAAAAGTAGGATTTTATGAGGTGCATGCATTTAAATACTCAAAGAGAAAATGGACAGTTGCAGCTAAAATGGAGAATCAAGTTGATGGAAATATTGCTCAAAAAAGAAGTGAAAAACTCATAGGACTTGCTCAAGAACTTAAGCTTAAATACATGCAAAATATGATAGGACAAGTATCAAGTATATTAGTAGAATCACAAAAAGAAGGCTATGTACAAGGATATACACCAAATTATGTTATGGTAAAATGTATTGGAGATAAAGAATTAATAGGTAAAGAGTTAAAAGTAACAATAGATAGAACAGATGGACAATTAATGAGTGGTAATATTGTATATTAACTTGAAAATTGTATAAAAACGTTATATAATCTGGTATAGATTTAAATTTTGGAGGTAGAGATATATGAGAAAAGCATTAATAATTATATTATGCGCTTTAGGATTAATAGTAGGAGTACTTGTTGGAGATCAAATGGCAGGAACTGCTCTAAATTGGTTATCAATTGGAGGAAGTATAGGTCTTGAAAACCCAATAACTCTAAATTTAGGAGTAATTACTTTAACACTAGGATTTTGGTCTAGAATAAACATTGGAGGAGTATTTGGTCTTGTAATATTTGCAGTAATTGCTAAATGGATTACAAGTTGGTTAAAAATATAATAGTAAATAATGCATAAGAAGGAGAAATAATATGAAATCAATATCAAAGGAAATAGGAATAGATTTAGGAACATCACATACAAGAATTTGTGTAAGAGGAAGAGGAGTTGTTCTTTCTGAGCCCACAGTAGTTGCTATAAATAAAATAACAGGAGAAATACTTGCTGTTGGAAATCAAGCAAAAGAAATGCTTGGCAGAACCCCAGACAATATAGTTGCAGTAAGACCATTAAAAGATGGAATTATAGCAGACTTTGAAGCAACTAGAATGCTAATACAAAATCTTGTTTATAGAGTTGTTCCAAAAAGCCTTTTCTATAAGCCAAAGATTGTAATTACAATTCCTTCTGAAATTACTGATGTAGAAGAAAGAGCTGTTGAAGGAGTAGGATATAAAGTTGGAGCAAAAGCTGTATACTTAATGGAAGAAGTAATGGCTGCAGCAATTGGTGCAGGGCTTCAAATTGAAAGACCTGAAGGCAGTATGATTGTAGACATAGGTGGAGGTACGTCTGAGATGGCAGTGCTTTCACTTGGCGGAATAGTTACTGAAAATTCAGTAAAAGTTGCAGGAGATAAACTAGATAAAGATATAGTAGAATATATAAGAACAAGGTTTAATGTATTAATTGGAGAAACAGAAGCAGAAGAAATTAAAAAGCAGATTGGTACTGCAAGTTCTGCAATGACAGAGGAGAAAATGAGCGTTAAAGGTAGAAACTTATCTACAGGACTTCCAGAAACTGTTACTATTACAACATTAGATGTAAACGATGCGATAAAGGATTCTCTAGAAATAATACTAAAAGCAATAAAAACAACTCTTGAAAATACTCCACCCGAGCTATCTTCTGATGTTATGGGAAAAGGTATAGTTTTAAGTGGAAATGGAGCATTATTAAAAAATATTGACAGATATATTAATGAGCAAACAGGAATTCCAGTGTTTATTGCTGAAGCCCCAGGAGAGTGTGTGGCAAGAGGAGTTTCTATGGCTCTAGAAAATATAGAGGTACTTAAGAAATCTGTCAAGGGAAGACGTATGTAATCTATTTTAAAGATAATATAAATTATGATATTATTGCATGTTATAAAAAGAATAATAAAAGCAAATAATAATGTTAAATACATATTGTCTTAAAAAATTAATATAGAAATATAAATTAAAATAGTAAGGAAGAAATTAATGGATTATGGAATAGACTTTTCAAATAATAGTCAAAAAAGAAAAAAGAAGATAATTTTTATTATTATATTTTTAATATTTGTAATTATGTTTGTGGCATTTTTCTTTAGAAATAATAATAACAAGATAGTATCATCTATTGCTTCATTCATTTCTAAGCCAATTAATTTTGTATATGAGACATTTAATAAACCAAAAATGTCTTCTGATATAGAAGAGTTAAGAAATGAAAATGAAACTTTAAAAGCAGAAAACGAAAAGTTGCAGCTACAAGCTTTAGAATATCAAAGGATAATAGATGAAAATACTACTTTTAAAGAAATGCTAAATATAAAAAAAGAATATCAGCATTATGATTTGGTAATGGGAAAAATTATTTATAGGGAGCATGATAATTGGACACAAACATTTACAATTAATGTTGGAGCAAATGATGGAATAAAACTTGATCAAACCGTTGTACATAAAGATGGACTTGTAGGATATATATCTAACGTTACACAAGATAGTGCTGTTGTTACTACAATACTAGATGCTTCCGCATCAGTTAGTGTAAATATTAGTACTATAAACGAACCTGCAGTAGTCAATGGAGATTTAGAATTAAAGGCAAAAAATAGGTTAAAGCTAACATATATTCCTCTTGATACTGAAATTGCAATTTCAGATATGCTTTATACATCTGGAATTGGAGTAATGTATCCAAGTTCTATTCCAGTAGGAAGGATAACAGAGGTTGTAAACAATAAAAATGATGTTAATAGATATGCACTTGTTGAACCTTGTGTAAATATAAGCAAAATTTCAGAAGTAGCTGTAATTGTAAATTAGGTGATGATTATGAAAAAAACATTTAATGTAATATTTACTATAGTAATATTTTTCCTATCTTTTTTACTACAGCTATTTTTGTTTAATAAGTTTAGCTTATTTGGAGTTAAACCAAATTTCTTACTTATATCTGTAATAGTAGTTAGCTTATATACAAATATATATGCAGGAACAATTTATTCATTTTTACTTGGAGTAGTTGCAGATATAATATTTGGTAGCAATGGAATGTTTACAATATCTTATGTAATAACTAGTATGTTACTTGGATTTTTTAATGAAAACTATATGAAGGAAAATTATTTATCTATTATAGTTATAACAGTAATTAGTGTAACATGTTTTGAAGTTGTAGAGTATTTTCAAAGTATGATTATGCTATCAAGATTTATTAATATAATTTTACTATTAAAGCAATTGGTATTAAGCATATTTTTAAATGCGGTTTTAGTATTTATAATGTGTTATATATTTAGAAAAATAATAGGACATGTAGAAAAGAAACAAAATAGAATTTATTGGTAGAGAATGGGAGGTACGAGTTTGGAATTTTTTAAAACAAAATTTGAAAAAATTATGGTTATATTAGAAAATAGAGAACTTGTACTTTCTGTTCTCCTTTTTTTAGTAGGAATTATATTTATTATTCAACTTTTTAATATTCAAATAATAAATGGAGCAGATTATAGAGAACAAGCAGAAAATAAGATTGTAAGAACAGAGACAATACCTGCCTCTCGTGGAGAAATATATGATAGGAATGGTGTTGTTCTTGCAACAAATAAACTAACATATAATGTTGAAATTTATAGGACTAAGGTAGGTGTTGATCTTACAAATAATGCCATTATAAATTTAGTAAATATTTTAAATTCTAATATGGATGATATATATTCAATATTTCCAGCAAATGAGAGCTTTACAGATTTTTCATCTGAATTATTAGAAGATAATGAGCAAAGAATAAATTTCTTAAAAAATATAAAGCTTAATGAAAATGCCACATTCGATGATGTTATAAATTATTATACGAATTTATATGGAGCAGAAGAATATAGTCTTGAAGATAGAATAAAAATAATTAAAGTAAAATATGAAGCAAACTATAATGGTTATTCATTATTTAATAGTGCTATTATAGCTAAAAATATATCTAAAAATTCTGTTGCTCAAATAGAAGAATTAAAAAGTAAATTATATGGTATAAATATTATTTCAGTTCCACAAAGGTACTATGTATCAGATGATTTTGCGTGTCATATATTAGGATATGTTAGTAAAATAAATAGTACAGAATATGCAAGTCTAAAAGAACAAGGATATACAATGAATAGTATCATTGGAAAATCTGGTATTGAGGAATCGATGGAGAAATATTTAAAAGGAAATGATGGAATAAAAAAAGTTGTAACAGACTCTTTAGGAAATGTTTCTTCTGAACAGATTACACAAAAAGCTGTTTATGGAAACAATATAACCCTTACTATAGATTATAGAATACAGCAAGTAGTAGAAAGAGCACTTAAGAAAACTTTAGAAGAATTGCAAAATGGTACTAGAGGAAGTGAGCCTATTCCAGAGGCAAAATCTGGAAGTGTTGTAGTACTTGATGTAGAAACTGGAGAGGTTCTTTCTATGGCAAGTTACCCAACATATAATATTAATAGTTTTGCAAGGGGAATAACATCTAAAGAATGGAAGGACTTAAGAGATGATACACTAAATCCAATGTATAATAGAGCAATTTCTGGAACATATTCTCCAGGTTCTACATACAAAATGCTTGTTGGTCTTGCAGGACTTGAATCGGGTGGAATAACAGTTGATGAGTATTATACAGATCCTGGAATATATCCATATTCATACAATCCAAAGTGTTGGATATACACAGCACATAATATAACGCATGGAGATGTAAACTTAACAGGGGCAATAAAAGGTTCATGTAATTGTTATTTTTATGAGGTGGGAAGAAGAATTGGAATTGAAAGTATAGTAGAATGGACTAAAAAATTTGGACTTGGTCAAAAGACTGGAATAGAGTTGTCTGGTGAAGCCGAAGGAAAAATAGCAGGAGATAACGCAAGTGGTTGGTCTTTAGGAGACACTTTATCTGCATCTATTGGACAGTCTAAAAATTTATATACTCCAATACAACTTGCAAATTATATTTCTACAATAGCAAATGGTGGAAAGCTAAATAAGGTGTCAATTGTAAAAAGTGCAGGCAATGATATAACTTCTGTAACTTTAACAGATATTGCAAATCATGCAAAACAGTTTACAGGTGTAGATTTTGAGTCTAAAAATCTAAATTTAAGTTCAAACTACATAAATGCAATTAAAGAAGGAATGTATGCGGTTACAACAGAAACAGGAGGAACTGCTGCAGATATATTTGCAGATAGTAAAGTAGATGTTGCAGGAAAAACTGGAACAGCACAAGTATCTAATGGGGCAAATAATGCAATATTTGTGGGATTTGCACCATATAATAATCCTAAAGTTGCAGTTGTTGCAATTGTAGAGCATGGAGCAGAAGGATATTATCTTGCGCCTCTTGTAAAAGAAATAACAAATGAGTATTTTGATATATATACAAACGATGCTCAAAAGGAAAAAAATCAAGAAATAGTTATTAATAAAATAGAATTTTAGAAGCTAATTTAAATTAGCTTCTTTTTTAAAATAAAATAGTATATTATGTATTCCATTATTTATCATATACCATAAATTAGATAAGATTGGATTTTTACGACATTTTAGTATATTAGTTTTCACCTAAAAAAGCTTTTCAAAACATATTTCATATGATATAATTTTGTCGAGGTGAGCGTATGAGCAAATACAATATTTATAAAAACATAAACCCAAATATATTTAGAGGATATGACATAAGAGCTATATATGGTCAAGATTTAAATGAAGATATAGCATATACAATTGGTCTATCTTTCGGATCATATATCAGGGAGAAAGGATATGAAAAATGTATAGTAGGTCATGACAACAGAACTTCATCTGATCCATTAGCTGATGCAATGCTTGAAGGAATTACAAGCACTGGAATAGATGTAGTATATCTTGGCTTATGTACAACTCCAATGTATTATTATGCACAAAAAAGATTAAAAATAGATCCTGGTGTAATGATAACAGCATCTCACAATCCAAAAGAATACAATGGATTTAAAATTGCCTTTGACGATTTTGGAAATGCTTGTGGTCAAATGATTCAAGATTTTAGAGTATATACAGAAAATGGTAATTTCCAAAAAGGTGAAGGAAAAGTATCAAATTATGATATAAGACAAGAATATTTAGATGAAATAAAAAAATCAATAGATATGGGAGACAGAAAAGTAAAAGTAGTACTTGATACAGCAAATGGTACTGCATCAATTATTGCTAAAGAAGTTTATAACATGTTTGACAATGTTGAACTTATTCCACTATATATTGATTCAGATCCAGATTTTCCAAATCATCATCCAGATCCAAGTGTTGAATCAAACAATGCAGACTTAAAGAAGAAAGTTTTAGAAACTGGCGCAGATGTTGGAATAGGAATAGATGGAGATGGAGACAGAGTAGGAATAATAGATCAAAATGGAAATATGATATTTATGGATTTCTATGCTATTATAATTTGGAGAGATATTATGAGTAAAGTTGCAAATAAAAAAGCTTTATTTGATGTAAAATGTTCTAAATCTCTTGCAGATGAAGTAACAAAGCTTGGTGGTACACCAGTTTGCTATAGAACAGGAAATTCATATATGAAAGCAATGATGAGAGATGGAGACTTTGCGTTTGGTTCTGAACTATCTGGTCACGTTTGGTTTAGAGATAAATGGGACAATATAGATGATGGACTTTATGCAGGACTTAGACTTGTTGAAATACTATCAAGAACAGATAAAAAATTATCTGAATTATTAGATGGTGTAACAAGATATTATGCAAGTCCAGAGCTTATAATAAAATCTTCTGATGATGTTAAATTTAAAGTAATAGAAAAAGTAAAACAATATTGCAAAGAGAAAAATTATGAAGTAAACGACATAGATGGTGTAAGAGCAGAGTTTAACAATGGTTGGGCACTAGTTAGAGCATCAAATACAGGCCCAAATATAACTGCAAGATTTGAAGGAGTTACTCCAGAAGATGAAAAAGCCATCGAAGAAGAATTTATGGCATTAATTTAAAAATATATATCATAAATAACTATAATTAAAAAATATGAAAAGGACATATTAAGAATTAAAAAAATATGAGTTGCTTGTATAATTAAGTGACTCATATTTTTGCTTTTTTTGTTGAAAAAAGTTGCTAAATATTATATTATAATGCTATAGTGAAATTTATAACTTTTAATGTTAAGTTATTGTTAGTATATGTTCTTTATTAACACATTTTTTCACAAAAATATCTTTAAATATATACAATAGTATGATATAATTTTTTCGATATTATAGACAGAAATGTAATATTTTATGAGTGCAAAAATTATTTTTTTAGAAAGGGAGAACAAAATGAGTTTTATAAACAAAGTTAAAGAGATTTATCATTATAGACATATGTTATTTACTCTTGTAAAACAAGATTTACAAGGTAGATATAAGGGCTCAGTATTTGGATTTTTATGGACATTATTAAATCCATTATTTATGCTACTTATTTATTCTGTAGTATTCCAATTTGTATTTAAATCTGGAATAGAACATTATTCAATATACCTATTTGTAAGCTTAATGCCATGGAATGCATTCAATAGCATGATAGGTGGAGGAACAACTTGCGCATCAAATAATGCAAGTATTTTAAAGAAAGTGTATTTTCCAAGAGAGGTATTACCATTATCTGTTATTATTAGTAATACAATTCAATATTGCTTTAGTTTAGTTATAACTATAATAGCAATATTAATATCAGGTATAGGATTATCATTTAATGCACTATTATTACCATTAATAATTTTAATACAAGTTACATTTGCATTCGGTTTAATATTAATGCTTTCTGCAGCTAACGTATATGTAAGGGATGTTCAGTATATGATGAATCCAATCATGATGATTTGGATGTATGCTTCCCCAATACTATATAATATAGCAATGGTTCCAGAAAAATTCTTGAGTATATATAAATTAAACCCAATGGTATCTATACTACAAGGATATCAAGCAATTTTATACCATAAAACATTACCAGATTTTACATCTTTAGGTATAACATTTGCTATTTCAATTGCATTATGTGTTATTGGATGGTTAGTATTTAATAAATTACAAAAACGTTTTGCAGAGGAGGTTTAATTATGGCTAAGAAAAATAATAATGAAAAAGATATAGCAATCTCTGTACAAAATGTTACAAAAGAATTTACAGTATATGAAGATAAATCATATTTTTTAAAAGAAAAATTGGGACATCTTGGCAGAAATAAAAAAAGAAAACATGTAGTTTTAAATGATGTATCAGTAGATATATTAAGAGGACAATCTGTAGCACTTATTGGTGTTAATGGATGTGGAAAATCAACACTTTTAAAACTATTAAATAAAATTATATATCCACAAAAAGGTACAATAAAAATAAATGGAAAAGTATCAAGTATGATAGAACTTGGTGCAGGTTTTAATACAGACTTTACTGGAAGAGAAAACATATATTTTAATGCATCTATGTATGGACTTGGAAAAAAAGATGTAGATCCAATAATAGACAAAATAATTGAGTTTTCTGAACTTGGAGACTTTATAGAATCTCCTGTTAGAACATATTCATCAGGAATGTACATGAGACTTGCATTTTCTATAGCAGTAAATGTACAAGCAGACATTCTTCTAATAGATGAAATTCTTGCTGTTGGAGATGCTCATTTCCAAAAGAAATGTTTAGATAAAATGAAAGAACTAAAAGCCCAAGGAAAAACAATGGTATTTGTATCACACAATGCTTCACAAATTAAAAGCTTCTGTGATAGAGCATTATGGATTAAAAAAGGTGAAATTGTAATGGATGGTACAACTGATGATGTACTTGATGCATATACTAAAGAACAAGGCTAAGAAAGGTATGATATTATGAAAGATAATATTAAAATAAGTTACTTTGATTCTTCAAAAAAAATTGAGGATGGATATAAAAAAGTTTTTGATTTTGCAACATTAGTTAGTGTCGATTTTAAGACACTAACTAATAAAGCAAAAAACGATATTAAAGATACAAATATGCTATTTAATGATTATGTTAAATTTAAATATTTATATGAAAATGGCGGAATGCTACTTGATGGAAATTTTGAGTTTATTAATTCAATAAATAGCTTTTTGGAAAATGACTTTTTTATTGGTTTTTCTGATGATAAAAACATTGCAACAAATATCATATGGACAAAAGAAAAAGGCAACAAGACTATAGCAAAAATTTTAGACATAATAAGAGAAGATAGACTAGATAATATTACAGATGTTTTATCTGAAATTGTAGGCAAAGACTTACATAACAATTATAATTACGTTCTAAAATTTGAAGAAAATTCATTTATTTATCCATATGATTTTTTCTACCCAGTAGATTATGAAAAGATAGGAAAAGGATTTACAGACAATATAAAAGCAATATACTTTAGTAACACTAAAAAACTAGGCTTTAGACAAAGATATAAAGTAAATATGTTAAGAAAGATTGGACCTACTGCTTGTGAATACTTTTTTGCTACTATGAGAAGACTTAAAAACAATATTGGATATAAGAAGTATATAACAATGCAAAGATTTAAGTCTAAGTTTTCTGTAAAGAAGGACTCTGGAATTGAAGAGACATTACAAGCACTAGATAATTACCTTAAATTAAAAGAGGAAGATAAAGCACCAGAATACTTAATAGTTCATAATCCTAGATGGCTAGGTGTTACAAGTGCAACAAAAGAATTATTTGAAAATTATCTTCCAATGCAAGAGGTATTTTTAAACTCAAATGTAGATAAAATTGTAAGTAAAATTGTAGAGCTTAATCCAAATCAAGTTATATTTAGTGCATTTAACTATGGTTGGGACAAGATAGCAACAAAAATAAGACAGCTAGCACCACAAATCAAATTAAAAAGTTTTTGGCATGGAAGCCATTCACAAGTAATTGAAGAAATTAACTGGGGAACAAATTTAATGGTTATTAATCTTCACAAAGCAGGGATTATTGATGTAATGGGAACATGTAAAGCAAGTCTTGTAGAATTTTATAAATCTCAAGGATATGTTACAGCATTTCTTAAAAACACAGTAAGACTTACAGATGATGTAAAAGCAGAAATTGCAAAGGTAAAAAGAGAAGACAATGGAAAACTTAAGTTTGGACTATATTCTGCAAGTACAGATTGGAGAAAAAATACATTTAATCAAGTAATGGCTGCATCAAGTTTTGAAAACGCTGAACTTGAAGTTGTTCCATTAAAATACGAACTAAAAAAACTTGCATATTATAATGAACTTGAAATTGTAGGATCTCAATCTCATTTAAAAAGAGAGGATTTACTAGTTCAGATGGCAAAAAGAGATGTTGTATTATATGTTACATTTTCTGAATGTGCCCCAATGCTTCCAATAGAAGCACTTGAAGCTGGTGCAATCTGTATAATGGGACATAATCATCATTATTTCCAAGGAACAAGATTACATGATCTTTTAGTTGTAGAAAGAGAAGATGACTTAATAGATATTGAAAATAAGATAAAATATGCATTAGAGCATAAAGATGAAATTTTTGAATTATATAAAGAATGGAAAAAACAAAATGATAGTGAAAGTGCTCAAAGTGTAGTAGATTTCTTAAATATGTAGGAGGAGTTATGAATAGACACGTAAAGAAAGTTAAATCTATATTCTTTTATCAAAAAGGATATACAAATAATGTAATAGAAAATATTAATAACATTAAAGACACTTCATTTGTTGCTATTTATAATCCTGAAACGAAAGGAATAATGAATGCTACAATTGATTTGTTTGGAAAAGAAAATAGTATAGAATTATATGAAATATTTAATAAGAAACAAATCATTAATATTGCACAAGCTATAGTAAATAAAGGCTTTAGACAAGTTATATTTGCTACAATGGCATATGGATATAAGGATTTAGCAGAAAAAATTCATGAGCTAAATAGTAATATCAAAATTAAGTTTATGT
>CANCXL010000005.1 GCA_947381905.1 uncultured Clostridiaceae bacterium
GTACATGAAAGCTAGAATTTTCTAAAAGGTGTGACATATGATTGACAAACCTACATTTTTATGTCTATATAGATGTAAAGTTGTTTGACTTTACATAAGTAAAGTGGTATAATATTAATGTATATATTTATACGAAAAAGGAGGAATGATTATGAAATCCAATAATAAAAACAAAATAAATAATTTTATTGGAAAGGTTAAGAGACGTTACAGAGAATACATGTACGAAGAAGAAACAATAAAAAAACTTGAAGAAAAAGATAAACTTCCATTCAAGCAAAAGTTTCGTAGTAGTATTCCATATGTAATCACAGCAATTATTATACTTGCTGTTGTAGCTGGTATATCTATTTCAGATCGTATTAAAGAACAAAAAGCATATGAAGAAGATAAAATAGTTATCCAACCTTCAGAACTTGTTGGTCAAAAAAGAAAAATACAATCTGATGAACTAACTCGTTATATGATAGACACAAGTGACGACACATATGTTAAATTGGCTCCAACAAAGCTAGATGATATAGTAGCATATTCCTTAACATACAAATATGATGTCATTCCTACCGAGGATATGACCGCGACATCATCGTTTGTTAAAGGACATATGTCATCAGTATTATTAAATGGATATCCATATTTAACGTATAAAGAAATGGGACTTCAAAACGAAGAAGAGGCGTATATTGCAACTCAGCTTGCTGTTTATGAACTTGTTGCAAGAGAGCAATATTCAGGAATAGCAAATGGTGAGTTTTCTTTAGAAACAATAGTATCTGCCGATAGTCAATATGACGATATGGTAGAAAGAGTTATAAAGAAAGCTAAAGAGATTGTCGAAAAGGCATCAAATAACCCATATGAAGAAGGCACAGGTGTATTACTTGAAAATGTTCCAAAAGACTTTAAAAAGCAAAATGACTCGATTGTCATTGGACCATTCAAATACGAATCAACTGTTGATGAATATACAATGAAATATCTAAATGGAGAATATGTTTTAAACATAGACTTTGATATTAAGAGTTTTATTGATGATAGTCAAGTAAAAATCGTAGATGAAAATGGAAATGAAGTCAAATCTGTAAAAAGTGGTGAGAGTGTTTATATTAAGTTTAACAACAATGATGAAATATTCTCAATTTTACGTACTGAAGCTAAGACTCAATATTTATATTCTAGAATCTATAAGACAAAAGAATGTAAGAAAAAGTATGTTACTTTGGAGTCTAAAGAATTAAGCTATGTAAATATTATGCCACTTATTAACAATTTAAAATCTGGTAGCACAAAAATAAGCTTTTTAGATGATAACAATAACATTGTTTCAGGAATAAGCTATTATGTGTATGACATTAAAGATCAGAAATTAATTGATGTAGACGGATATGGAGCAGAAGATGAGTTTGTTCTTCCTGTAGGAAAATATTACATCAAAATATATGATGTACCACAAGATTACTTCCCTAATGGAGAGACGTTTGAGTTTGAGATTACTGAAAATGAAACATATGAAGTGAATGTTCATATGGACTCGTTGAAGGGTCTCAAATAAAAAATGCAAGTGTTGATATGAAAATATTAACACTTGTTTTTTCTTTTAAAAGCCCATATTTCAACACTTTTTATGATTTTGAACATTTACATTGTTACACATATTACATAAATTATATAATAATGTAATAAAATAAATGTATTGCTATTTTTAAAGAATTTTAGTATACATAAATAAATATAAATACTGTTGATTGCTGTAAAAAATTATGTTAGAATTCAGTTAACAAAAGAAATATAAACTAATCGATAAATGTGAGATTAATAAACAAGAGGATATGATTATTATGAAAGAGAAATTGAAACTATATAATAAAGATGCAGATTAAGATATTATAAATTATGATTGGTTATACAAATTAAATTAATAGTTCCCCCAATACTATATGTATTTAAGTAATTAGGTATAGCTCCATATTAGTACAGTATATAAAAGAAAGTATGGGAAAAAATTTAAGGCATAGTATTTTGATATGTAGATAAAAAATAGATGATATTAAAATATAATATAAACTTATGTATATAAAAATTAAAAAATTGATGTACGGAAAATAAAATTTAATTTTTAACATAGTTATATTTTAAAAATATTATAATTATTAATATTTCGTTTGGTAAGAAGAGAGGTTGATAAGTGTAGGAAGCAAAAATTATGGATATTTAAAATAGAGAGATAATTATTATATTAAAAATAGATTCGAATATCTAGTGAAGAAGAGCTCCAAGAGTTTAAAATTTATAATTTTTAGTGAGACTACAATGTGTATTTTATGCACTAAAGAGTTTACATTTATATTGTAACTTAAAACGCTACATATAAATAGTAAGGATCATTGTCGTATCATATGTAAATTAATATAGTCATATAAACATACTATTATAATCTAATTATAATTAAAAAGGTAAATAGTACCTTATATAAAGTATGATAATATATTACTATTTTGGCATAATGAATATTGCATAATAAAAATTTATGCTAGAGTTATACCAAAATAATTTTTGATATGTTTAGTATAAGTTTTTATATTCTTTGCAATAAAGACCTTTGAAAGTAGATAGTAATTAAAATATATTATACTTGAAGACATATATTATTTGTATAAGATATTTAGCCATAAAGTGAGGTACAGACTATGGAAAACATTATATTGCCTGAAACAGGTGGCTTGTTTAGTACAGATGGACTTATAGTATTAGGAGTTGCGGTTGTCTTTGTAATACTATATATCATATTCTGTTTATTAAGACAAAACAAAAAAGATGACTTAAAAGGATTCCAAGATGATGACTTTGTAAGTGATGAACAAGAAAAACAATAGAATGTTTTAAAATGTTTTATATTTTAAGAAAATAACTAGGACTTAACATCCTAGTTATTTTTTATTGTAAATAAACTTTCGGCTGTGCTGGTAGTAACGTAGGCTTAAGCTATGTAGCAAAAAAACTCCTTTCATGATATAATACTTGGAAATTTCGACAAAACAAGTAATAAATGAAGAGAGTTTTTATCATGACTAATATATTTAAAAATAAAAACGAAGATACTAGTAATGACTTAACTAGTTTAGCACATACTAAATGGAATTGCAAATATCATATAGTATTTACTCCAAAATATAGGAGAAAAATATTTTATGGAGAAAAAAGAAAAGAGATAGGAAAAATATTAAGAGAATTGTGTGAATGAAATGAAGTGTCGAAATTCGTAAGTGCCTTGAGGCACCGCAAATAATAGAGCCTTGTAGGCGCATAGTAAAATACCACCAGCTTAGCTGGTGGGTTTTTATTATTCTTGACTTTGGTGGTATAATTATTTTGGGAGAAAAGGAAGATATGAGCGTAATATATGATTTTAAAGAAAACATAAAAAATGATGAATTAGAAATTATAAAGGAAAAAATCAAAAGCGGTGGACTTGTTGTATTTCCTACAGAGACTGTATATGGAATAGGTGCTGATGCAACTAATGGACAAGCAGTTAAAAATATATTTAAAGCTAAAGGAAGACCACAAGACAACCCATTAATTGTACATATTAGTAATTATGAAATGTTAAAAGAGTTTACTTATGATATTACACAAACAGAAAAAGCCCTTATGGATGCTTTTTGGCCAGGACCTTTTACAATTATTTTAAAAAGTAACAAAAAACTACCTATAGATGTAACAGCAGGACTAGATACTGTGGGGATTAGAATGCCAGACAATGATATAGCATTAAGTATTATAGAAAAATGTAATACGCCTATTGCTGCACCTAGTGCTAATGTATCTGGTAGACCAAGTGGAACAAATATAGCAGACATATTTCAAGAACTAAATAATAAAGTAGATATATTTGTAGATGGGGGAAACACAAACATTGGCATTGAATCTACTGTGGTTAAAGTGGATAACAATGTTGTAAATATATTAAGACCAGGAAGAATATCACTTGAGGATATAAAAGCATTAGGATTTGAGGCAAAATTAGATAAACATGTATTTGAGGATGTTAAAGATGGGGAAAAGGTAGAGTCTCCAGGAATGAAACATAGACATTATGCTCCAGCAGTAAAAACATTATTATTAGAATATACAGAAGATGAAAGCATTATGTTAGATGTATTAAAAAAATATATAGCTAAAAATAGTGATAAGAAGATTGGTATACTTTGTTTTACTGAACATAAGCAATTTTTAAAAGAATATAATACTATAGATATAGGTAGCATTAATAATAAATTAGAAGTCTCTAGTAGAATATATACTAAATTAAGAAGTATAGATAAACTAGATTGTGATGAATGGATAATAGAAGGCTTAAGTAGGGCTGGAATAGGTACTGCTATAATGAATAGATTAACAAGGGCTTGTAGTTATAATATATTAAAGTAAGAGAGTTTATGTCATGAATTTTATTGACAATTGAGAATAAATAGAATAAAATATGCTTGTCAAAGGGGAGAGTTATTATGAATATTATTATGATGGGTGCACAAGGTACAGGTAAAGGTACAGTTGCAGGATTATTAAAGAACGAATTAAATTTACCACACATTTCAACTGGGGAAATATTTAGAAAAAATATTCAAGAAGGTACAGAACTTGGAAAAATTGCAACTAAATATGCTGATGAAGGAAAATTAGTTCCAGATGAAGTTACAAATGAAATGGTAAAAAATAGACTTGCAGAAGATGATTGCAAAAATGGATTTATACTAGACGGATATCCAAGAAATCTAGCACAAGCAAAAGAATTAGATAAAATACTTGCTGAGTTAAATACAAAAGTAGATATGGTTGTTAATTTAAATACACCAACAGATGAAATTGTAGAACGTGTAATGGCAAGAAGAGAATGTCCAAAATGTAAAAGAGTATACAACATGATATTAAATAAACCTAAAAATGGTGAAATTTGTGATGATTGTGGAGTTGAACTTACATCAAGAGTAGACGATACAGAAGAGAAATTAAAAATAAGATTAGATACATTCCATACTCAAACAAAACCTGTTATAGATTACTATAGAGAGCATGGTGTTGTAAGAGATGAAGAAATTAGTATTTCAATAAATAGATTTGCAAAAGAGGTTGCAGAAGATATTGTTGCAGATATTAAAGCATAGTTAGAAGGGAAATCAAATGATAACAATAAAAAATTCAAAAGAAATAGAACTTATGAGGGAAGCTTGTAAAGTAGTAGCTCTAGTATATGAAGAATTAGAAAAAGTAATTAAGCCTGGAATGAGTACTTATGAAATTGATGTGATAGCAGAAGAAAAGATGAGAAGCTTGGGTGCAATTCCTGCTGAAAAAGGTTATGATGTAGGGATACCGGGAATACCACCATATCCTGCTTCTGTTTGTGTATCAATTAATGATGAAGTAATTCATGGTGTGCCTTCAAAAGATAAAATTATTAAAGAAGGAGATATAGTAAGCATAGATACAGTTGCACTAAAAAATGGATATAATGGAGATGCTGCAAGAACATTTATTGTTGGAAAAGGAACTAAAGAGGCACAAAAACTTATTGAAGTTACAAAACAAGCCTTTTTTGAAGGACTAAAATATGCAAAAGTTGGTAATAGAGTTGGAGATATTTCTCATGCTATTGGAGAATTTGTATGGTCAAAAGGATATGATGTTGTAAGGGAGTATCAAGGTCACGGAATAGGAAAAGACATGCATGAAGATCCTGGTATACCAAATTATGGTAAAGCTGGTCGTGGAGCAAGGCTTCAGGAAGGAATGACTATTTGCATAGAGCCTATGGTAATGGAAGGTGATCCATATATAGTTGAACTTGAAGATGGATGGACAATAGTTACAGAAGACGGAAGTAATGCAGCCCACTATGAAAATACTGTTTTAATTACTAAAAATGGGCCGGAAATTTTAACTATGACAAGAGAAGAGAAAAAACGTGAAGGCGTAAAATAAAAAAACAAGAGAATATGCTTAAACATATTCTCTATTTTTTCTACATTTATTATAAAAAAGTTTAAAATGTACAATATTTAAAAAAGTATTGGAATAACTAAAAAAATCACTAAAATAGTTGACAATATTTAGAAATTAAGTTATAATATATGTGTTATATTTTGCTCTAAAAGAGCTAAGACAATAATAGGGAGGTAAGAAAATGCCAAAAGATGATGTTATAGAAGTTGAAGGCGTAGTAGTTGATGCATTACCAAATGCAACATTTAAAGTTAGACTTCAAAATGGACATGAAGTTCTTGCACATATTTCTGGAAAATTAAGAATGCATTATATTAAAATTTTACCAGGAGATGATGTTAGAATAGAATTATCTACATATGATTTAAACAAAGGCAGAATCACATGGAGAAAAAGTAAATAACCTATTATTTTAATTTGTTATAAATAGTTATGTTTGAAGCGGCTGTAGATAGACTAAGCCTAATGTCTATTTATTTTAAACTAATTATTTATTATATAATTTTTATACTTACTTTTGTTAATTAATTAACAAAACTTTTAAGGAGGATTTAAAATGAAAGTAAGACCATCTGTAAAAAAAATTTGTGAGAAGTGTAAGGTTATCAGAAGAAACGGTGTAGTTCGTGTAATCTGTGAAAATCCTAAACACAAACAAAGACAAGGTTAATTTGGGGGGTATAGTAAATGGCACGTATAGCTGGAGTAGATTTACCAAAAAACAAAGTTGCAGAGATTGGACTAACAGCAATATATGGAATTGGTCGTCCTGCATCAAGAAAAATACTAGCAGAAGCTGGTATAGAAACTACTAAAAGAGTAAAAGATTTTACAGAAGAAGAAGAAGCTAAAATCAGAGAAATAATCGAAAGAGATTATGTTGTTGAAGGAGACCTTCGTAAAGAAGTAGCTTTAAACATTAAAAGATTAATGGAAATTAATTGCTACAGAGGACAAAGACATAAAAGAAGATTACCTGTTCGTGGACAAAGAACAAAAACAAATGCTAGAACTAGAAAAGGTAAAGCAGTTGCAATCGCAGGTAAGAAAGGAGTATAGTAGAAATGGCTAAGAAAAAAGTAGTAACAAAGAAAAAAGTTAAAAAGAATGTATCAACTGGCGCAGCTCACATTCAATCTTCATTTAATAATACAATTGTTACAATGACAGATTCTCAAGGTAACGTATTATCTTGGGCAAGTGCCGGTGGACTAGGATTTAAAGGTTCTAGAAAAAATACTCCTTTTGCAGCAGGTCAAGCAGCAGAAGCAGCAGCTAATGCAGCTAAAGAACATGGCCTAAAAACTGTTGAGGTATTTGTAAAAGGACCTGGTTCTGGAAGAGAAGCAGCTATAAGATCATTACAAGCTGCAGGATTGGAAATTAGCATGATTAAAGATGTTACTCCAATACCACATAATGGTTGTAGACCACCAAAAAGAAGAAGAGTATAGTGGGGGTGTAAAGATAAAATGGCAAGATATACAGACGCAGTATGTAAGAAATGTAGAAGAGAAGGTTCTAAACTTTTCTTAAAAGGCGAAAGATGTAATACAGCAAAATGCGCAATAGACAGAAGATCATATGCTCCAGGACAACATGGTAAAAACAGAGTAAAATTATCTGAATATGGTCTTCAATTAAGAGCAAAACAAAAAACTAAAACATATTATAGAGTATCTGAATCTCAATTCAGAAAATACTATGAAGAAGCTTTCAGAAGAGAAGGCGTTACTTCAGATATGTTATTTGAACAATTAGAATTAAGACTAGATAACGTTGCATACAGAATGGGAGTTGGTGCTTCAAGAGCTGAAGCTAGACAACTAGTTGGATATGAAATGTTAGAAGTTAATGGTAGAAAAGTAAACATTCCATCTTATATGTTAAAAGTTGGAGATGTTGTAAGAGTAAGAGACTCTAAAAAAGATAATAAAGCAATTGTAGCTTCAATGGAAGCTAACAAATTAAAAGCAGTTCCATCTTGGCTTGAAATGAACAAAGACAAAATGGAAGCTAAAGTTGTTAGAAAACCAGTTAGAGAAGATGTAGACTTAGAAGTTCAAGAGAACCTAATAGTTGAGTTATACTCTAAAAACTAGTTAATAGGTAATAATTAATCATTTAAAAATAAATAGCGCGTGTAATCAGAGCGAGCTAGAAGGAGGAATTAGAATGATTGAAATGCAAAGACCAGAAATAAAATGTGTAAATGTTGATGCAGACACATTTTATGCAAGATTTGAAGTTGAACCATTAGAAAGAGGGTTCGGAATTACATTAGGTAATTCATTAAGAAGAATATTACTTTCTTCTTTACCAGGATATGCAATCGATACTATAAAAATTGATGGTATATCTCATGAATTTTCAACAATACCAGGTGTTACTGAAAATGTTACAGATTTAATTTTAAATTTAAAACAAGTTTGTCTAAAAAGTGATGATAGAGAAAAGAAAGAATTATCTATCAAAGTTAAAGGACCTGCTGAAGTTACAGCAGCAGATATAATTACTGATTCAACATTAACAGTAGTTAATAAAGATTTACATATAGCATATGTAGATGAAAATTCAGAATTAAATATTGAAATGACTGCTATAAAAGGTAGAGGATACAGAGAAGGAACTAGAGCAAATTATAGTGATAGTGAAATCTCAATTAATGCTTTACCAATAGATTCAATATTTACACCTGTAAAAAAAGTGAATTTTCAAATTGAAAAAACAAGAGTTGGTCAAAATGCAGATTATGATAAATTAACTATGGATATCTGGACTAACGGAGTTATTGAACCATATCAAGCTTTAAGTATGGCAGCTAAAATATTAAATGAGCATCTTGAAATGTTCATAGATTTATCTGAAATTGCTAAAACAATGTCAATTATGTCTCAAAAAGAATTATCTCTTAAAGATAAACTTCTTGAAACACCAATTGAAGAATTAGAATTCTCAGTAAGATCATATAACTGCTTAAAAAGAGCTGGTATACATACAGTAGCAGACGTAGTAAATAAAACAGAACAAGATATGATGAAAGTTAGAAATCTAGGTAAAAAATCACTAGACGAAGTAGTGAAGAAAATAGCAGATTTAGGACTTGAATTCAAAAGTAAAGAAGACTAATTAAAGGAGGAAATTTACAATGCCAGGAACAAGAAAACTTTCAAGAACAACTTCTCACAGAAATGCAATGCTAAATAACTTAGTTACTTCTTTAATATTAAATGGTAGAGTTGAAACTACACTTGCTAAAGCAAAAGAAGTTAAACCTCTAGCAGATAGCATTATAGATTTAGCAATAAAAGAAAAAGATAACTTTGAAATGAAAGAAAAAACTCTTTCAAGAGCTAAACTAGATAAGAATGGTAAAAAAGTTAAAGTTCAAAAAACTTCTAAAAATGGAAACAAATATGAAGTTATTGATAGAGAAGTAGTAAAAGAAGAAGTTAAAGTAGATAGCGCTTCTAAACTTGCAGCTAGAAGAAAAATGTTTAAAACATTAAATAAAGTTAAAGATGCAAACGGAAAAACTATTGATTTAACAGAAAAATTATTCGAAGAAATTGCTCCAAAATATGAAGCAAAAGGTGGATACACTAGAATAATTAAATTAGTTGCTAGACGTGGCGACGCAGCTGAAATGGCTATAATCGAATTAATATAATTGTAAGAAGAACTTAGGACAACCTAAGTTCTTTTTTTGTACTTTTTTTTTAAAATGTTGTATAATAGTATTGGTGATTAGATTGAAGAAAGTAAATATTAATACAACACTAATTGGAGTTACAGCGGGAATTATCCTAATATTTGGAATTATATTTATGTATGCTTTTTCATTACTTAATAATGAATTGGGAATACTAAAGAGTGATATATCATCTACATTACAAGATTCACAAGACATTGATGATGTTGAGGGATATGGAGTTATTGCATCAGGCGTTGGGTATTCATTTGGTGTATTTGTTGCGCTTGTTGCAGGAGTAGTAGGTATTTTAGGAATAGGATATGGCATTATTTTAACTATTTTCTTAGTGATAGCAAGAATTGTTTATGGACAAACTAAAGGAAGAATTATTGCTTATCGAATACTTATGGGAATAGATTACGTATTATTATCAGTTTTAGTAATATTAATTACAATTGGTATAATTAGTTCATTTAGTACAATAATGTTTTTAATAGATTTATATTTGATAATTATATTAGCAATATGCATTAGAAATACTTATACTAAAAGAATATACATATTAAAAAATGACAGTACTGTTACAGAAAAAAAGAAAATTTAGCAAAAAATTAACAAATTTAAAAGAGTGTGAGACAAAATCACACTCTTTTTTACTCTTTATATATAGAGAGGTGCTTAAAGGAGGGGGTTATGGATTTACTTATAAAAAAAGCTATCGATGGAGATAAAGAGGCATTTAGCAAGCTTATTAGTGAGTATGAAAGAAAATTATATATTATAGCAAGATCTAGAATTAGCAATGAAGAAGATGTAAAAGATATAATACAGGATACCATAATGAATGCATATATTAACTTAAAGACACTAAAAAATATAGATAAATTTAATTCATGGATAACTACTATATTAATAAATAAATGCAATAAATTCTATATAAATAATGTAGATGTTTTATCATATGATGATATGTATGAAAATAGTGCAGATTTGGTTTGTAATCAGGACACAGATGATATTAATGCTACAATGGACTTTATACAAATAATAGGTTTTTTAGATGTGGAGGATAGAACTATTATTACTATGTACTATCTGGATGAGTACACGACTAAAGAAATTGGAGAAATATTTAACATTAACGAATCTACCTTAAGAAGTAAAATTGGTAGAATAAGAGAGAAAATAAAAAAGAGTTTGAAAGGGAGGAATGATTTTAATGACAAATAAAGAATTGGATGAATTAATGTATAAAAAATTAAATGAATATAAGGAGAATTTAGATATAAATTTGAACGCAGATAAAATAATTAAAACTGGTAAAAAAGTAAAAAAAAGAAAATTAATAATTAAAATTGGTAGCATTGCAGCATGTTTAATCATTATAATGACTTTTGGTATAATGCAGGTTATTAATAAAAGAGATACCAATAATGTTATAGCAGATAATGATCAAGAAATTCAAGAATCATATGGAATAATAGAAGTAAATGAAATGGAAAAAATACAAGATATGGACATTCCAGATTCTTCTACTGCATGTTATAGTTATAATTCGATATCATATTTATATAATGACTATAAAAATAACAGACATGATACAGAAGGTGTAATCATTGCAAAAGTTAATAGTTTAAAATATACAAATTATGATAAGACTTGGGGAATGGATATGGTTATAGAAAATGACTATGTATCTCCAAGAACAATTGCAAATATTACTATTAATAAATGTCTTATAGGAGATTATAATGTAGGTAGTGACATTGAAATAAGGGCTAAAGGTGGAATTATAGAATATGATGAATATGTTAAAGAAAGAGAACGTTATGGAGATACAGATGTAAATTTTGATTATATAAGTAAAGAATATGAAGCTCTTCTTGAGCAAAATAAAGATAAAATTTATGTCAGCATATTTAATAAAAAACATACTAGACTTGAAGAAGGAAAAACCTATATAATGTTTATACATAAAAAAATAAGTGGAGACTATTGGATTGAGGCATATAATGAATGGTTAAGAGAATACGATGAAAAAACTAATTCAATATTAAATTATAATACAGGAGAATATGAAAAATTAGAGGATGCATTAAAGGAAGTGAAATAATATGAAAGAAAATTTTGCAATAGTTAGTATTATTTGTATAATCTCAATAGTTATAATATCTGGAATAAGGTATAATATAAATTTGCAAGATAGCAATTTAAACGAACAACTGCTAAATATTGAAGAAGTGCCAAAAGAAGAAAAAATTAAATATAAAGTATCAACATATATTACTTCTAAAATGAAAGAAGAGGCTAAATTATGTGTACCTATAATCTGTTGGGCATATGGTTTTGATCCTGAATATTTATTTAGTGAATGTGATAATATAGCTATAATTAGAATTATGTGTATAGATAAAATGACTATGAAACCGAAATCATATGGAAGTACATATGGAAAAGCCTTAATAAATAACACAATACGTGGAAATTTAAAAGAAGGAGATATAATTACATTTTCGAAGAATGGAGGCATTATAGACTTAGAATCATTAGAAAATGAAACTAATCAAAAATATGAAATTCCTACTGGAAAAGAGAATATACCTAAAAATGAAGTATATTTTAATGTTATTTTAGAAGATGATTATAATATAGAAGAAGGAAAAACATATCTTGCTTATTTAAAATATGATCAAACTACACATTCTTACATGATAATAGGACAAGGATATGGATTAAGAGAGTTAGAAATTAAAAAAGAAGATTATATTTCAAAGATAGATATAGATTTTAATAACACTAAATTAATAAAAAATGAAAATGTACACGAATATAGCAACATAGAATTTACTTATTTGCAAGAGTATATAGATAAATATATAAAAACTAATTAATAATTAAAAATATAAGTGCCATAGGCACTTATATTTTATTTGTATAATCTTTATTAATTGTATTGTTTGAAAATATGCTATATATATTACTTGATTTTATGTCTAGAAGTAATGAGCTTTGAGAAAGTTCATCTAGATTTTTTATTATTTTATCATTAATTGATGTTATTACTAAAATAGAACTGTTTTTAGTAATAAATGATAAAATTTCTTTTTTTCTATTTGGGTTAATTGCAAGTACACGGGCGTAGTATTTATTTGAATTTTGAAGCTTAATGAATTCATCTTTTGTTATATTTAATAATATATTGTTTAAAATTCTCTTGATTTTACTTAACTGATATCTTTTGCTTTTGATAGCTTTAATAAATTCTTCATATGATAGAGAATTATTAAGTTCATCATATATTTTATTTTCTAATCCTTCTGTTACCTCTGCAATATCTTTAATTTTTTCCTTATTTAAAGATAAAACAGCATATTTAATAAAGTTAAAGGTATTATCATTAACAACAGGACTATCTAAAATAATATTAGGGCTTAATATACTTTTTTCTATTTCTTTTATATTAGATTTTTCTTTTATTGAATTTCTAATACTTGTAGCACTAATTGCAGTTTCATCTCTTTTAATTGCGATAGGTTTAATTTTACTATTTAGTTTTATTAAATTTTTTAAATATTCTATTGCTAAAATATTGTTAGATTTGGTAGATATCTCAATTTCTTCTTTAGATAAAATTTTGCTTATGGCATATTCTCTAGCTTGTGCAAAAGATATACCAGATTTTAATGCTTCTGTTATAGTTTCCCATATTAGTTCATTATTTTTTACTAATTTTTGAGCAATTAAATAAAGTACATCAGGGTCTCCAGTTTCGCTACCAAAGCAAATGTAATCTATAGGAAGAGAATTTAGAATTTCTATTGCACCTTTTGAAAAATATTCAGCACTACTTGTTGCATAAATAGTAGGAAGTTCAATTACTATATCAAAACCATGTTCTATAGCAATGTTTGCTCTTATAAATTTATCCTTTATGGCAACATTTCCAGCCTGAGTAAAATTTCCAGACATAATACATAAAGCAGTATCACATCCTGTAAGCTCTTTTGCTTTTTCAATTAAATATTTATGACCACTATGCATAGGGTTAAATTCTGCAATTATTCCAACAATACTCATTAATATCACTTCTTTCTTGAATTTTAGATATAACTATGTTAATATATTACCATAATCATTTAGTAATTTCAAATATTGGAGGTATTATGAAAAAAGTTGTTTTATATACAGATGGTGCATGTAGCGGAAATCCAGGTCCAGGTGGCTATGGCGCTATATTAATATATAATGGTGTTGAAAAAGAAATTTCTGGTGGTGAGAAAAACACTACAAATAATAAAATGGAAATGCTTGCTGTAATAAAGGGGCTAGAAATGCTAAAAGAGCCATGTGAGGTAGAGGTATATAGTGACAGTGCATATGTTGTAAATTCTATAGAAAAAGGCTGGATTGATTCTTGGAAGAAAAACGGCTGGAAAAAAGCAGATAAGAAACCCGTTAAGAATGTAGATTTATGGGAAAGACTATTAGATTTAATGAAAAATCATAAAGTTACATTTTTAAAAGTTAAAGGGCATGCAGATAATGAACTAAATAATAGATGTGATAGGCTAGCAGTAATGGAAAGAGAAAAACTTGCATAAATTTTTACCATGTAACATAGAGTGTTATATGGTGATTTTTTATGAGTAAAAGTATACAAAAATACATAAGAGAAAATTTTGGAACTATAGTAAAAATACTTGGAGTATATTTGGTAGGAGTAATAATAGGGATAATGTTATTTTGTTTTACTGATGTAAAAAAAGAATATACAACTATAGTTACATCAATATTAGATAGTGCAAAGTTAGAAAATTTTGAAGGAATAAATATTATCTCTAATGGGATTAGAAACAATGCATTATATATAATGTTATTATATTTATCTAGTATAACTTTTGTTGCACCTTTAATTATATGCTTAATGATAATTTTAAAAGCAATAGTTACAGGGATATATATATGCGCATTATTTAGTGTATTTGGATTTTTTAAAGGGATAGCTGTTGTGTTTGTTAGTGTTTTAGTACCTATAGCGTTTAGTCTATGTGGATATATATGTGTTTGCATAAATGTTATTTCAATGTTTAAATCGTTATTTAGTTCACAAGGTGTAAAAGCCGGAAATATAGTAAAACATATATATTTTTTAATTATAGCTATATCTTTAATTTCATTTTCAATTGTTGTAGAACAGCTTATGACAAAGGTAACTTTAGGCATTTATATGGACCTTGTATAATTTGTTTTAATAAACATATAAACATTACATAATTTTCAGTAAAAAGCTTGCAAAAAAACTCTAAATAGTGTAAAATATCAAGTGAGTGACAGAGGAGGACTGAAAATGAAAATAATAATTGACGAATTTATCGACAGTTTAAAAGCTAGACAAGCATCACAAAATACACTTGCATCTTATGAGAGGGATATAATTCAATTTAGCAATTATTTTGAAAAACAAGGTAAGAAGATATTTGATTTAACTAATGATGATATGCAAGAATATATCAACCACCTAATGGCGGAAGGAAAATCCAATTCAACAATATCAAGAAGCACAGCTTCAATAAAAGCTTTCTATAGATATTTAGTAAATAAAAAACTCGCTGAAACAAACATCGCTGAGAATGTTGAAGCACCAAAGGTTGATAGAAAAGAACCTTTAATTTTAACTAAAGAAGAAATAGAAAAACTTTTAGAACAACCTAATTTATCTGAACTAAAAGGTCAAAGAGACAAAACAATGCTTGAAATATTATATGCAACTGGTATAAGAGTAACAGAACTTATCTCTTTAAGAGTAGAAGATGTTAATTTAACAGGTGGATATATAAAAGTAAAGAAAAAGAACACAGAAAGACATATTCCACTAGGAAATTTATCTTTAAAATGCTTAAAAGAATATATGAATAAAATTAGACCATTATTAATTAGAACAGAAGAGGAAAAAACTTTATTCATAAATACAAATGGACAAAAAATGACTAGACAAGGTTATTGGAAAATATTAAAACAATATAAAGATCAAGCAAAAATAGATAAAGATATTACTCCACATACAATTAGACATTCATTTGCAGTGCATATGCTAGAAGATGGAGCTGAAATAAAAACAGTACAAGAATTACTTGGACATACTGATGTAGCATCAACAATGATGTATACACAAATGGCTTCATTAAATAAAAATAATAGTGATATTAATTTATAGTATAATAAATCCTGTTCTTTTAGGACAGGATTTTTCTTTTTCTATTATTGAAGATAATGTATATATATGATATAATTAAAATATGTTTTACGGAGGCTAATATGGCAAAAAATAAAAAGAATATTGGGCGAATATTAATTATAGCTTTAATAGTTGTACTAGCTATTGTTGGTATAATAGCATTAGTATTAAATAATATAGTAGGAAATAATAGATCTCTTGAAAAACCAGGTGAAGAACTAGGTTTTGATATTTTTATTGGGGATGAGAATGCAGCAGTTACTACATCAAAAGATGAAAAGAGAGATTTAAAAGCAGAACTTTCTAAAGTTAATGTAACATATAAAGATGCAAAAGCTTGGCTTAAAGTTCCAGGAACATCAATAGATTACCCAATATTTCAAGGTACAGATAATACTAGATATTATAGAGATGATAGAGATGGTGTAGAGCAAAACTGGGGTGAGAATTTTCTAGATTATAGATGCAACGTGAAAAAATTATCTGATGCTATGACAAATATTATTATATATGGTCATAATACAGAGACAGATAATAGATTTACACCATTATTAAATTATAAAAGGCAAGAGTTCTTTAATAATCATAAATATATTGAGCTAGCTACTTTAGATGGAGTATATACATATGAAATATTTAGTGTATATTCAACAAGTGTAGATTTTTATTATATAGATACAGTGTTTGAATCAAAAGCAGAGTACGAGGACTTTATTGAAAAATGCGCTAAGAAGACTAGATATTCAACTGGTGTTGAAGTAAATGCAGATGATACAATACTTACACTTTCAACTTGTGATTATTCAAAAAGAGACTGGCGTTTTGTAGTTCAAGCAAGACTTGTAAAAAATCCTTAGAAAAAAACTAAGGATTTTTTTGTTTTTTTCAGTATATTACAAATTTCGCGTTATTTATTTGGTATAATGCAGAAAAAAGAGGTGAGTTAATGAGATACAATTACGAAAATGGAAAATTAACAATATATTTAGAAGAAGAATTAGATATAAGCTCTTGCAAAGTAGTAAGAGGAATAATAGATGGCTATATAATGAAATATCAGCCATATGAATTGGTACTAGATTTAGCTGGAGTAAAATTTATGGATAGTAGTGGAATAGGATTAATTATAGGAAGGTATAATCTTATAAAATTACTAGATTGCAAAATGACAATAGTTAATGCTGGAGATAATATAAAGAGGCTAATAGAGCTTTCTAATATAAAATTGGAGTGTGTATAGTATGGAAGAAAATTACATTAAAATCGAAATAAAACCAATTATAGAAAATATTTCACCAGCAAGACTATGTATTACAAGTTTTTTAGGAAACATGGATATACATTTGGATGAACTTATGGACATAAAAACAGCATTATCTGAGGCAATAACAAATGCAGTAGATCATGCTTATGATAATCCACAATTATTAGATAAAATAGATATAGAAACAAGAATATTAAGAGATGATAAAGTAAAAATTACCATAAAAGATTATGGTAAAGGCATAGAAGACATTTCTCTTGCTATGACACCAGCATATACATCAAAACCAGAAAATGAACATGCCGGAATGGGATTTACTATTATGGAGTCATTTATGGATGAGGTAATTGTAGATTCAGTAGTAAATAAGGGGACAACAATAGTTCTTACTAAAAATATTAGAAAAAGGAAAACAAATAAAAGCTAGAGTAATCTAGCTTTCTTTTTATATAAAAAATAAAATTAAGTTACATAATAAGTTGAAAAAGCTACTTTTTTTTGGTAAAATATATATGTGTTTTTAAGGAGAATGTAATGAACAATATAAAAAAATATTTAGCATATAATAAAAGTGTAAGGGTAATGGCTGTTGATGCAACTAAAATGGTACAAGAATTAAGAGATATTCACAATTTATCTAATTTGGCAACCGCAGCTCTTGGAAGAGTAGCAATTGTTGCTTCTATGATTGCATCTACATTAAAGGATGAGGATAATAGACTTACTATACAAATAAAGGGTGATGGTCCACTAGGAAATATTATTGTATGCGCAGATCAAAAATTGAATATAAAAGGCTATGTTTCAAATCCACAAGTTGAACTTCCACTAAATTCAGAAGGAAAGTTAGATGTAGGAAAAGGAGTAGGAATTGGTACTTTAACAGTAATAAAAGATATAGGCTTAAAAGATTCATATGTAGGAACAATAGAACTTCTTACTGGCGAAATAGGCGATGATTTTGCGTATTATTTCAATGTGTCTGAACAGACTCCATCTGTTGTTTCTGTTGGAGTATTAATTGGAAAAGATGGAAATGTGCAAAGTGCAGGTGGATATATAATTCAACCATTACCAGATTGTGAAGATGAGGTTATAGATAAGCTTGAAAGTGTAAATATAAAACTTCCATCAATGACATCGTTAATGAGTGAAGGACAAACTATAGATGATATTGTAGTTAATGCTACTGCAGATGAGAATATTGAAACAGTATATGAAAATGAAGCTAAAATAAATTGTGACTGTTCTTTAAAGAGAATACAAGGTACAATTATAGCTCTTGGTAAAGAAGAAGCTATGAAAATTTACGAGGAAAATGGAAAACTTGAACTTTCATGTAATTTTTGTAATAAAAAATATGGATTTAGTAAAGATGAATTAGATGAACTTTTTAAGTAATAAGGAGATAGAATGAATTATATAATAGATAAGAGTGATGTATCTAAAAGACTAGATGTGTATTTAAGTGAGCAGTTAAAGGATATAACAAGAAGCTATATAAAAACATTAATAGATGACACAAAAGTATTAGTTAATGGAAAGACCGTAAAATCTGGATATAAGTTAAAAAATGGTGACAGTATTGATATAGAAATTGTTGAGAAAGAGGCAGATAATATTGTTGCAGAAGATATACCTCTAAATATAATTTATGAAGATGAAGATATAATAATTGTAAATAAGGAAAAAGGCATGGTAGTACATCCTGCTAATGGCAATTATACAGGTACTATGGTAAATTCGTTAATGAACTCACATAAAGATAAATTATCTAGTATAAATGGAATTATAAGGCCAGGAATTGTACATAGAATAGATAAATATACAAGCGGTATTTTAGTAGTTGCTAAAAATGACAACGCACATAAAAAATTATCTGATCAGTTTAAAGTTCATAGTATAAAGAGAAAATATATAGCTTTAGTAAAAGGAATAATTAAAGAAGATTACATTACAATTGATGAACCTATAGGAAGAAGTATAAGAGATAGAAAGAAAATGGCAGTAACAGAAAAAAACTCTAGAAATGCAATCACTCATATTTCGGTTTTAAGACGTTTTTATTCTTCAAATGTAACTTTAGTTGAAGCAGAACTTGAAACTGGCAGAACACATCAAATTAGGGTTCATATGGCATATAAACATCATCCTTTAATTGGAGATGAAGTCTATGGTAAAAAGGATCCTAAATTTAAAGTTGAAGGACAAATGCTTCATGCAAAATATTTGGGATTCATACATCCTACAACAAACGAATTTGTAGAATTTGATTCAGATTTGCCAACATATTTTGAAACAATACTTCAAACACTTGAAAATAAAGAAAAAGCTGCCAATAACTAGCAGCTTTTAAATCTATATAAACATAAGCTTATGATAATATATAGTATGAATAAATAATGATAAAGGTGAATAATATGGAAAGAATAAATAAATATATTGCATCTTGTGGAATATGTTCAAGAAGAAAAGCTGATGAACTCATATCTCAAGGAAAAGTTGAGATTAATGGACAAGTAGTTACTGATATGGGACATAAAGTAGACACTAATGATATTGTTAAAATTAATGGTAAACTTATAACAAAAGAAGAAGAAAAAGTATATATTGTATTAAATAAGCCAAAAGGATATGTAACTACAAGTAGTGATCAATTTAATAGGAAAAATGTAATAGATTTAATAAATGAGAATGTTAGAGTATATCCTATTGGGAGACTTGATATGTATACAGAAGGGCTTTTATTACTTACAAATGATGGAGAGTTTGCTAACGCTATAATGCATCCAAGAAATAAAATTGAAAAAACATATGTTGTTACTACTGATACTAATATAACCAAAGAACAAATAGATAAATTAAAAAATGGAGTAGATATAGGAGACTATATTACAAAGCCTGCTAAAGTAAGAATTATATCTAAAGATAAAATAGAAATTATAATATCAGAAGGTAAAAATAGACAAGTAAGAAGAATGTGTGATGCAGTTGAAATTAATCTTTTAAACTTAAAAAGAATAAAAATTGGAAATATAGAACTTGGTAAACTTCAAACAGGAAAATACAGGTATTTAACTGAAGAAGAAAAACAGAGCATGATAATTTAATATCATGCTCTGTTTTTAGTTATATTTTTAAATATTTGCAAAAATAAAAATACATCTAATTTAATAGATGTATTGTATGGTAATAAGAATCTTATCATTCCTATAAATTCTAGTGTTTTCTTTTCCTTGCTGCTTCAGATTTCTTTTTTCTTTTTACGCTAGGTTTTTCATAATGTTCTCTTTTACGAATTTCAGCAAGAACTCCATATTTTGCACATTGTTTTTTAAATCTAGCTAAAGCATTATCTAAGCTTTCATTATCCTTGATTTTTATACCTGGCATTTACTTTCCCTCCCTCCAGTTTGGGAAATACTTTTTATATTGAATAGTTTATTACTAAGTATTTCTAAATTTACTATTAAATTATACAATATTTTTATACATAAGTCAAGGAATATATAAAAATTATGTAAAAGAATAAAATAATTTAATTCATAAATGTGAAATTTATATCATAAAAAAAGAAGAGGAGTTGACTATATTTTAGGTATAATATATAATAAATTTGATTAGGTATAAAAAAGGAGATAATATTTTGGAAGATAATAATTTAAATGAAAAAATAGAACAAGAAAACGAAATAAAAGTTAATAAAGTTAAAGTTTTAACAAATGTGATATCTATTGGTGGTGGAATTGTTTTTAGTGTAATTGTGTTATTTGCACTATATGTAGTTATTCGCCCACAAGTAGAAAGTGATCAAAAAGCTACAAGTAATGTATTTTCTAAAGAACAATTAGAAAGATTAGAGTATGCTGCTAAAATAATTGATGGAGACTTTCTATATGAATATGATATGGATAAATTAGTTGATGGTGCAATCTCTGGAATGGTGGATTCACTAGATAATGTTTATTCGTACTATGAAACAGAAGAAGAGTATCAAGAAAGCTTAAATAGTGGAGCAAATAGTAATTATGTAGGAATTGGTGTTCATTTAACATATGATCAAGACAATGATGCAATAAGGTGTTTAGGTACAGTTCCTAATTCACCTGCAGAGGAAACTGGAATGCAAGCAGGAGATGTAATAAAGAAAGTTGATGATTTAGTAATAAATAAGAATACATACACTGAAGGTGTAAATGCTATAAGAGGAGAAGAAGGCTCTTCTGTAAAACTTACTATAATTAGAGGAGAAGAGGTTCTTGAGTACGAGATAAAAAGAGCTAAAATTACAGAAAATAATGTTACATCAGAAGTTATAGATAATATTGGATATATAAGAGTATATTCTTTTGATAATGGTGTATATGAACAATTTAAAGAGGCATATTATACATTAAAAAATCAAAATATAAAAGGATTAATAGTTGATTTAAGAAATAATCCTGGTGGATACGTCCAAGATACAATTAATATGCTAAATCTATTCTTACCAAAAGCTGATGTTTTAAGATTAGTAGACAAAAAGGGAAGAGAAAAAGTATATAAAACAGATGATAAAGAACAAATTGAAATACCATTAGCAGTTGTAGTAAATCAAAATAGTGCAAGTGCATCAGAAATATTTGCAAGTGCAATAAAAGATTCTGGAAAAGGTGTGGTAGTTGGAACTAAAACTTTTGGTAAAGGTGTTGTTCAATATGTTCAAAGAATAAAAGATCATGGAGCAATAGATATAGTTGCTGCACAGTACTTTACACTTAGTGGTGTTGAGATTCAAGATAATGGAATAGAACCAAATTTTGTAGTTGAAGTAGATGAATCTATTAAAAATAATATGTATATATCAAGAGATAAAGATATTCAATTACAAAAGGCAATAGAATATATAAAAGAACATATGTAATAAAAATGTAATATAAAAATATAAAATAACGTAGTTGCAGCAAAAGTAACTGCGTTATTTTACATATTACGACATAAGACGGATAATTTACTTTGACAGTTTGTACAAAAAGTGATATAATTCGCCATGTAAGAGAGTTATCTAAGAGGTTGGATTTTTCTCAATTGAAAAACTAAGAGGTGATAATATGGTTTCAAAAGATTCATTAATGAAGATTAGACAAGATGTTGAAAACTATGTTGGTCAAGAAATATGTGTAAAAGCTAATGTAGGAAGAAACAAATGCATTGAAAGAAAGGGGTATATCGATAGTACATATACTAATTTGTTTGTATTTAGAGATTCTGAAACAGATAGCAAATTATCATATAGTTACTCAGATTTAGTTACTAATACATTAGAACTAAGTTTACCAACAGGGGAACCTATCACAAGATATGATTTCTCTACACCAAAATATACAAGATTATAATTCGCAAATAGCGATCTATAGAGGTAAAAAGATATATGAAGTGGAGCTAAAAATAGAGGTTTAGCTCCTATTTTTATGTAAAAAAGAGCTAACAAATTGAAATGTTTCAACTTGTTAGCTCTTTTTCGCATTTAAGGAGAGTATATAAATGTATGTTTTGTAAGAAAGAATTTATCTAATGCTGAACACTACTATTGTGTTCAACTAATATATACTATGATTGAAGATTTTTTTTGTTACTAAGAATAAAAAATAAATTTTAAAATATATATGTATTAAATGAGGAGGATAAAAATGGATATTAGTACAAATAATATGAAATTAAATCTTAATAAATCTAAGGTAACAGAAAAAGAGGAGAAATGGATTGAGCAGGATATAATTGTTCCAGATAATATGCCAGATGCAATAAAAATAATAAATATTACATCTGTCCCATATATTAATGATGTAGAGATAAATAACAATAGGGCAAAAATAGTGGGAAAAATAAATTATTCAGTCATGTATATGGCAAATGATGATAACATGAGTGTTAGGGGACTTAATGTATCTTATCCATATACTACAAACATTGAAAGTGGAAATATAAAAAATAAAGATGATGTTGTAATAAAATCAAATTTAAAAAATATTATATATTCTTTACCTAATGAAAGAAAAATCGCTATTAAAAACGAAGTTACTTTTAATATAAATGTTGTTGAAAAAGTCACAGTAGATATAATAAAAGAATTTCCTAAATGTGAAGATATAGAATGCAAAAAACAAACTACTATGTTTAACAATATAAAAGAGAAAAAACGTTCATTAATATGTTCTTGTGAAGATGTTATGCTTCCTAAAGATTGTAGTGCAGTATACGAAATACTTAAAGTTTGCTCAAAAATTAAAGATACTGAATATAAAGAAAGCTATAATAAAATAATGCTTAAGGGAATAATTGAATTATGTATTTTATATATTGGAGAAAATAGAAATATTTGTAACGCTAAAGTAGATGTTCCGTTTTCTTCAATGGTAGAAAGTGATTGTATAACAGATAACTCATTATTTAATATAGAGTATTGTATAAGAGATTTAAATGTTAAGATTAATCCAGATATTGATCAAAAGACATTAAATGTAGACTATAAGATAGAAAACTTTCTAACTATATATGAAAAAGAAGAAGTGGAATACATTAGAGATTTTTATAGTAAAAATAGAGATCTAAAATACGAGGTAAATGATATAGATATAGCAACTTCAAATAATATGCTACAAAAAGAAATTAATATAACAGAGACTATTAATGATATTCTGCCAGAAAATAGTAGATTAATTGAATATAATTTGGATACTTCAAATGTTAGTGCCACATTAGATAATGATGTTATAAGAATAAACGGAATATCAAAACTTACAGTTATTACACAAAATAAAGATACAGGCGAATTAGACAATAAAACAATAGATATTATGGTAGATAAAAATATATCTATAGATGAGAATATGAAAGATGGCAATGTTATTATAGAGATAAAAGATCATAGATTAAATGTTACTCAAAATGGTAATAGTGTTGATATTAAAATTGTTATATATGTTGATGTTGATGTGGAAAATGTTATGAATATGAGTTCAATTAATAATATTCAAGATTTACCAATAGATTTAAAAAATATAAGTAGTATTAACATTTATGTTGTAAAAGAAGGGGATAGTATCTGGAAAATTGCTAAAAAATATAAAACTAGCATGGAAAATATAATTAAAACCAATAATTTAGAAAATCCAAATATGATAGATATAGGACAAAAATTATTAGTAATTAGATAAAATGAGAATTAAATATTATAAAGTATCATTAAGGCAAATGAAAAGAACAAAATCATTTGTCTTATTTTTGATTTTAATTATATTTTTTTCAAGTATAACAACTTTATATAAGCAGGTTATGGAGCCTCTTCTCATTCAGTTTTGTAAATCAAATGCTTATACGCTTGCAATGGAGTCTACAGAGGAGGCAATAAGGACAAATATTCAAAATATAACATATAATAGTATAATTTCAGAGGTAAGAGATGAAAACGGCAAAATAGTGGCTTTACAGACCAATACTAATGAATTAAATAAAATATCTAATAATATCGCCATAAGTATTGAAGAAAATATATCATGTAAGAATGAAAGCCGTGTAAATATTCCTTTAGCATTGTTGTTTAATACTGGAATATTTGGAGGAGCAGGTGTTAGAATGAATATAAAAACGGTTCCAGTAGGAGACACTAAAATTGAATGTATATCAGAGTTTGATAGTGTTGGTATTAATCAAACTAGACATAGAATAGTATTAAAAGTAAAAACATATTTTACAATTCTTGCACCAGTATATTTAAAAAATGAATGTTATGAAAAGGATGTTGTACTTGCTGAAACAATATTAAATGGTGATATTCCAGAAACATATTATAATTTGGATTTAAAGGAAGATAAGGATCTTCTTAACTTGACATAAAAAGATAACTATGGTAAAATCACTCTGGGTGATAAAATGAAGATTTTAATAGGAACTAAAAATCCAACTAAAATAGAAGGAGCAAAAAGGGCCTTTGGGCATTATTTTGAAGACTTCGAAATAGAAGGAGTATCTGTTAATTCAGAAGTGTCAGATGAACCATTAAATAATGAGATCTACTTAGGAGCTACAAATAGAATAAAAGGCTTAATAAAATATGCCAAAGAAAATGATATTCATGCAGATTATTATATTGCAATTGAGTCTGGTATAACTAATTTACTAGGAGATTGGTTGCTTTTAAATATTGCTACTATCGAAGATAATAATGGAAATAAAAGTATTGGAAGTAGTGCAGGATTTCCTGTTGCAGAAAAATATTTGGATGAAATCATAAATACAGATTTAGGAAAAGTAATGGATAAGATATTTAACGAAGATGACTTAAGATCAAGAAAAGGTGGAATATCTATACTTACTAGAGATGTTATATCAAGATATGATCAAACAGAAGATGCATTTGTTATGGCATTAACTAAATTTATTAATGGTGATTTATGGAAATAACTTAGAAATTCTAAGTTATTTTTTCTTTTAATATAATTTTTTGTGTGTTATAATAAAGTATAGGTGGTGGTTGTATGTGTAATCTGAAAAATACAAGGGCAATATTTGTAGATATTGATGGGACACTAACAAATAGTAAAAAACAAGTTACTAAAGAAAATGCAGAAGCTATAAAAAAGGCTGTTGATAAAGGAATATTTGTAATTATTTGTTCTGGTAGAAATTTTTCCTATGCTGTTGAAAAGTCTAAAAAAGCAAATGCAAGTAATATTGTTATTGTCAGTAATGGTGCACAAATTTATGATTATAGCAAACACCAATCAATATATGAAGAAAATATGGATAAAAGTATAGTTAAGAAATTAGTAAATGAACTAAAAAAAGAAGGCGTTGAATTTATACTAAATACTTCAAATACAAGATTTGGCAGTAAAGGATTAGTAAGAAAAATAGATGACGACGAATTCTTTTTTGATGAAATAGAAGATATTGGAGATGAACAAATAGTTCAAGTTGTTATAGAAGTAGATGATTTTAAAACAATGGATAAGGCTGTAAAGACAGTTGAAAAATATGACACTTTGCAAATACTAAGTTTAACAAAAGCATATTTAGAAAAAGATTTTTCTGTTAAACATTTTTATGCAGATGTTAATACTAAAGGAATTAATAAAGGAAAAGGAATAAAAAAATTTCTAGAATTGTATAATATAAAAAAAGAAGAAGTTGTTTGCTTTGGAGACTACATTAATGATAATAAAATGTTTGACGAATGTGGATACAAAGTGGCAATGGAGAATGCAAGTGAAGAGCTAAAGAAAAAAGCAGATTATATTACTCTTTCAAATGATAATTCAGGAGTAGCATATTTTATTAATAAGTTTATATTAGATTAACAAAATAAGGGGGATAAAATGCAATCAATAAAAGAATTGTTTAAAATTGGAAATGGACCATCTAGTTCTCACACAATGGGACCTAAAAGAGCAGTTGAGATGTTTAAGCAAATAAATCCAACTGCAGATAAATTTAAAATTAAATTGTATGGTTCTCTTGCACTAACTGGTAAAGGTCATTTAACAGACTATATAATTCTAGAAACCTTAAAGCCAAAAGAAACAATAATAGAGTTTGATAATAATTTTGAATGCACAGTACATCCAAATACATTAGATATGTTTGCATATAAAAATGAAAAGTTAATAGATAAGATGAGAGTTTATTCAGTAGGTGGCGGAACAATAAAAATTGAGGGAACAAGTGACTATGAAATAGAAGAACTATATAAACTTAATAAATTTGAAGATATAAAAGAATATTGTATAAGTAAAAATATAAATTTATGCCAATATGTGTATGAAGTAGAAGGTGAGCATGAAATAACAAAATATTTAGAAGATGTATGGAATGCAATGGAAGATTCTGTAAAAAGGGGATTGAGTACTACAGGAACAATACCAGGTAGATTGAAATTAAAGAGGAAAGCCAAAGACATATATAATTTTAGCTTGAAGGATGAGTCACAAGATATAAGAAAATGTAAATTACTTACAAGCTTTGCTTATGCTGTTAGTGAAGAAAATGCATCTGGTGGAGTGATAGTTACAGCTCCAACATGCGGGGCATCAGGAGTTTTACCAGCAGTATTATACTATATGAAAGAAGAAAAAGGCATTAGCGATAAAAAGATAATTGATGCACTTGCTGTATCTGGGCTTATAGGAAATATAATAAAGAAAAATGCGTCTATAAGTGGAGCAGAGTGTGGATGTCAAGCAGAGGTAGGCACAGCATGTTCTATGGCAGCTGCAGCGGTAGCGTATCTTTTAGGGCTAGACATAGATAGAATTGAAAACTCAGCAGAAGTTGCAATGGAACATCATTTGGGACTAACATGTGACCCTATACTTGGATATGTACAAATTCCTTGTATAGAGCGAAATGGAGTCGCAGCATTAAGAGCTGTCGACGCTGCATATCTTTCTATGTTTTTAGGACAACACAAATCTATTCCTCTAGATATGGTAATAGAAACTATGTATGAAACTGGTAAGGACTTAAGTAGTCACTATAGAGAAACTAGTGAGGGAGGACTTGCTAAAAAGTATTGTAGGAATAAATACTATAATAAGGATATGAAGCTAGATAATGATGAAGCAATAAGCTCAAAAAAGAGATATACTAAAAAATAGCATAAGTTCAGTAGTATAAAATCTACTGAACTTATCTTATAAAAAAGCAAATCCTTGTAATGCAAAGCAATTTATGATATAATTATGTAATCTTAATATGTTTTGACTAAATTAAAGTAAATTTAGGAGGTATATTATGGAAGAAATATTAATTAATATTGTAAATCAGATGGAGAAGAAACTTATTTTCGTAGATGAATACCATATTATAAGGTATCTTAATCAATCTGCTAAGGAGCGTTACTTAAAAAAGGGATATAAGAACTTAATTGGTACATCTATCTTTAAATTTCATAGTGAGGAAACTAAAGAAAAGATAAAAATGGGTGTTAGAGTTTTAAAGAGCAATAAAACCTTAGTTAAAGTAACTGTTGGTCAAACAGATATTTTTCCTGTATGGATAAAAGAAAGATTTGTTGGATACTATGAAATATATTAAAAGGCTTGAATTAATTTTCAGGCCTTCTTTATATTTGATATATAGTTTTCCATTTCTTCTGGACTAAGCTTTATTGTTGTTACTTTAGGTTGCTTTACTTTTTTGTTTTTTCTTCTAGTTAAAAAATCTTTTTTTATATAAATCGTTTGTGCAGCTATCGTCAGATAAATCCCCAAAGTTTCTATAGTTTAAAAGTTGTTCATTGGTAATTTTTAAACTTCTTTTTCTTATTTTCTTTATTTATTCTCCATAGAAAAATCCCACAAACATAAAGTTTGTAGGATTTGTATATAACCACAAATTATCTTTTTGAGAATTGTGGAGCTTTTCTTGCTTTTTTAAGACCGTATTTTCTTCTTTCTTTTACTCTAGAATCTCTAGTTAAAAGACCATTTCTTTTTAATACTGTTCTAACTTCTGGATCAGTTGTAGCTAAAGCTTTTGCAATTCCGTGAGAAACAGCACCAGCTTGACCTACGAATCCACCACCACATACTGTAGCTTCAACGTCATATTTTTCCATCATGTTAGCAACTGTAAAAGGTTTTAAAACGATAGCTTTTAAAGTATCTAAAGTATAGATTTCATTTAAATCTTTTTTGTTTATTGTTATTTTACCTGTTCCAGGAATAATGTTTACTCTTGCTATTGAAGATTTTCTTTTTCCTGTTGCATAAATATATTCTTTTTTTGCCATTTTTTAATTCCTCCTAAAAATTCCACATTTCAGGTTTTTGAGCTTCATGATTATGCTCAGCACCTTTAAATACTCTTAATTTTGTTAACATTTCTCTACCTAAAGTATTGTGTGGTAACATTCCTTTAACTGCAAGCATAACTGCTTTGTCTGAATTGTTAGCCATTAAATCTTTGTAAGAAACTTCTTTAAGACCAGTCATATAAGAAGAGTGTCTTCTATATTTTTTGTCTTGTAATTTGTTACCAGTTAAAACAATTTTATCTGAATTTAATATGATAACGTTGTCTCCACAATCAATGTGTGTAGAATAAGTAGGTTTATGTTTACCTCTTAAAAGTCTAGCTGCTTCTGTAGCTACTCTACCAAGTGGTTTATTAGTTGCATCTAGAATATACCATTTTTTTTCAATTTCGTTAGCTTTTACGCTATGTGTAGTATTGTTCATTTAATTTATCCTCCTAAAAATACTTCTTAGAAAGTCAAATTTCCGGGGTTATAGTTTGACTAACTATACGATACTCAAATATTATACAAAAATTTTACAAAAATGTCAACCAAAATCATAAATTCTTATGAAAAAAGTACATATAGAAAAATTTGATGTGAAGTTAAAATACTTGCAAATTATATTTATTTATAGTAATATATTTATATATGAATTAGAGAGGATTTTATAATGATTAAGTACGAGGTATATGAAGGAGTCTTCGATATGGATTTTGCAGATACTTCTGCAACTTTAGTCGATGCAAGAGAAAAAGGAAGATTAAGAAATATAATAAATAATTTAAATATGTACGCAGATAATATGAAAACAGTTACTGAAATATATACAAATGTATTGCTAGATGAGAATGTATCATACTTTTTACCTAAAATAACTCAACAAGATGTGTTTGCTAGACATTTTCCTGAATTATTTGTTTATAATGAGTATGGAGAGAATCTATTTAACTGTCAACAAAATAGTCAGTATCATAGATATAGTGTTTTTCATCATATAGTAGCAAGTATAGAAAATGCAAATGTTACTGAAATTTCAATTGCAGATTGGCAAAAGAAAATAATTAAATGGACAATGTTTTTACATGATATAGGCAAGCCATATGTAAAAAAAGTTTCAGAAGATGGATCAGAAAGTTTTTCAGGACATGATGAAAAATCTGTGGACTTAGCTGAAAGGATACTTAGTAGGTTTTATTTTAACGATGAAGAGAAGAGAATAATTTTAACTTTAATTAAATATCATGATAAATATTTAAATGAAGATGAAGTTACACAAGAAAATCTAACTTTTCTAGCAAAAGAGGTAAATAATGATAGAGAGCTATTTTATTTATTAATAAATGTAAAGGATGCTGATGCTAAATCTAAAAGTACAGATGTATATAATCAGTTTAAAGTAATTAAAGAGAAATTCTATGACTTTGCAAATACATATTTTGAGCAAAGCTCTAGAAAGAAAATTGAAATAAAAAAAGCTAATACACCAGGAAATAATTTAGAAGAGGAAGTAGAAGAAATCCCAGATAGTAAATTAACAAGTAAAGACATTAAAGAAATAATAGATGAAATTATTACTAAAAAAGCTATAAAAGTAAGATATCAACCTATTATTGATTTGAAAACTCAACAAGTTTTTGGGTATGAAGCATTATCTCAAATTAGTTCTGCAAAGAGAATAAAAATAGAAAAATTACTTGAAGTAGCCAAGGATTATAATGATTATGACAAGTTACAACAAGTGTTGTTTACTAATGCTGTTGAACATTTTGAGAATGTAGTAAATAGAGAGTCAAATATTATAATGGTAAATATAGATTATGATAGTTATGTAAATTATGTTAATAAACCTAGAATATATGATATGATGGCAAGAAATAAAGTTGTTCTAGAATTTAAAAATTATGATAATAAGGATTTGACAGACATACAAGAAACAATACAAGGAATACATTTACATGGTGGAAAGGTTGCTTTTGATAACTTTAAATTAGACAAGCTATCTATAGAAGACATATGCTATTTAGATATTGATTATATAATACCAGATATGTCATTTATTAAAGATATATATAAAGATTTTGAAAAGCAAAAGTTTATAAACAACTTAATAACATATACAATATCTAAAGATATAAATTTGATTGCTTGTGGAGTTGAAGACAAAAGGATACTTGACACATTAAGACTTGTTGGTGTAAGACTTGTTCAAGGATTCTATTTTGGAAAACCATTACCTGAAATAAACATGATAAATGAAGATATATTTAATTTATTAAATACAGAAGAAGATCAATCAATAATGTAATTAGACAAGAGAGCAAGACTAAAAATCTTGTTCTCTTTTATTTTACATTGTTTCTAAAATATGATATAAATTAAGCGCGATGAAAACATTAAAAATTTATTATTAAACTATTTACAAAAGTATATTTAAGCAATATAATAATGTACTAGAACACTAGTAAAATCAATGCTTTTACGACTTTTATAAAACTTTATAAAAAAATTAAAAATAGGTGTTGACAAACTAAAAAATTAATAGTATAATAGTAAACGAACAAACGTTCTAGAACGTATAAGGAGGAAAGATTATGATATCTGAAGAGAGAAAAAAAGCACTAGACATAGCAATGGCTCAAATAGAAAAAAATTTTGGTAAAGGAGCAGTAATGAAACTTGGAGAAGTTGGAGATGTTAGTATTGATACGATACCATCTGGAGCTTTAAGTTTAGATATAGCACTAGGAATTGGAGGATTCCCTAGAGGAAGAATAATTGAAATATTTGGACCTGAATCATCAGGTAAAACAACTGTAGCATTACATGCAATAGCAGAAGCACAAAAACTAGGCGGAATAGCAGCATTTATTGATGCAGAGCATGCTCTAGATCCTGTATATGCAAGAAATTTAGGAGTAGATGTAGATAATTTAATTGTTGCTCAACCAGATACAGGAGAACAAGCTCTTGAAATAGCAGAGCAACTTGTTAGAAGCGGAGCGGTTGATATCATAACTATTGACTCTGTTGCAGCATTAGTTCCAAAAGCTGAAATTGATGGTGAGATGGGTGATTCACATGTTGGTCTACAAGCTAGACTTATGTCACAAGCTTTAAGAAAATTAACAGGTGTTTTAAATAAATCAAATACTGTAGCAATATTTATTAACCAATTACGTGAAAAAGTTGGTATTATGTTTGGAAATCCAGAAACAACTCCTGGTGGAAGAGCTTTAAAATTCTATTCATCAGTAAGACTTGATGTAAGAAAACAAGAGGCAATAAAAATAAACGGAGAAGTAATGGGTACTAGAACAAAAGTAAAAGTTGTAAAAAATAAGGTTGCACCTCCATTTAGAGAAGCTGTTTTTGATATAGTATATGGAAAAGGTATTTCTAATGAAGGTTGCGTACTTGATCTTGCTACAGATATGAATATTGTAGATAAGAGTGGGGCATGGTTCTCATACAATGGACAAAAAATTGGTCAAGGTAGAGAAAATGCTAAAGTATACTTTACTGAACATCCAGAGGTTATGAAGGAAATTGAAGACAAAGTAAGAGAAAATTTCAAAGTAGCTTTTGAAAATAGTATGAATGGCGGAAAAGTAGATGAAGATGTTGAAGAAGTAGAAGCTGAAGAATTTTTAGATGAAGAATAATAAAAAAGACGCATGAAAATGCGTCTTTTAGTATAAGGAGAGACATATGAATTTTGAAGAAGCGAAAGAAAAAGCAGTCAGATATTTAGTGTTACAATTGCGAACAGAGGAAGAAGTAAGAAACAAATTAAGAAAGCTTAATGTAGAAGAAAAAATAATAGTAGATGTAACAGAGTATTTAAAAAGTATAGGCTATATAGACGATTCGAAATATATAGATGCGTACTTAAGACAATGCTTGAGCATACCAAAGTATTCTAAATATGAGATTAGAATGAAATTATTACAAAAGGGAATAGATAAAAATCTTCTTGCAGATAAGCTAAATGAATTTGATAGTTATAATTATGAAAAAGCATTAATTAATAAATTATTAAATGGTAAATTAAAAAATATGGAACCACTTAAACAGAAAGCATATTTATACAGAAGAGGATTTAATATAAGTATGGGGGATTACGAGTAAAAAAGGAGTGCATGCTCATGATATATTTAAGAAAAATAGACCTTCCAATAAATGAAAAGTATAGTGCATATCCTTTTCATATATTTGGAGGTAGAGGATTCTTTAGCATAAATTTTGAACCAATTACGATATTTTATGGAGGAAATGGTTCTGGAAAATCTACATTGTTAAATATAATTACAGAAAAAGTAAATGAAGGAGAAAAAGGAAAAAATTCTGGAAGGAATGTTATTAAAAGAACTAGTATATTAAATAAAAGCGAATATTTTAAGTTATATTTAGCTGATTGTGAATATTCTTTAAATATACCTATACCAAGCAATAGTAAATTTATTTGTAGTGAAGATATATTTAGAAGTATTTTAAAAGTAAAGGGCAAGAACAAACAACGTGGAGATATGAGAATAGTAGATGAAAAAGAATATTATTCACTTAAGTATACAAACTATTCTGGGTTTGGAGGACTACATGAATATGAAAAACTTAAAAATACAGTTGATGCTAAAAATTTAAGTAAAACTAAATATGTAAATAATAGAGTAGAACAAAACGATAGAGAATATTCTAATGGACAAACAGCATTAAAATTTTTTGATGAGGAGCTTCAAGAGGGGGCAGTATATTTATTAGACGAGCCAGAAAATAGCTTATCTCCAAAATATCAATTAGAACTTATGAAAGTAATATTAGATTTGGCAAAGTATTTTCATTGTCAGTTTATTATTGCTACACATTCACCATTTATATTATCCCTTGAGGGAGCCTTAATTTATGATTTAGATTCAGATCCAATTGATTCTAAAAAATGGTATGAACTAGAAAATGTTAAAACATACTATAATTTCTTTAAAGAACATACTGAAGACTTTGAAGATACAAAGTCAAGAGAAAGAGTAAAAATCCAATATTAATAGCACTAAAATATAAGAAACACTTATATTTTAGTGTATTTTATTATATAAATAGTGTATAATCTAGTTGTAGGAGTTAGTGCCATGAGAAAAAATAAAAAAGATGAAATAGATAAAATGTTGTAATTAGAAGAAAAATAAGATAACTTACTATTTTAGATGACAAGGGGGAAAATATAGATGAGTAAATTAAATAAGAAAAACAAAGTTATATGCCCTAAATGTGGCAGTGATAAAGTAAGAGAGTATATATATGGACTAATAAGAGGACCAATTCCAGAGGGCTGTGTTTGTGGAGGATGCTTTGTAGGACCAGATAATCCAATATATTATTGTGATAGTTGTAATAGTGATATATATGCGAATGATTTAAAGAAGTAGTTGAATTAAAATAAAAAATAATATATAATCAAGTTATAATTTTGGAGGTTAATATGAAAATAAGTACACCAACACCACATAATAAAGCAAAATTAGGAGATATAGCAAAAACAGTATTAATGCCAGGAGATCCATTAAGAGCTAAATATATAGCTGAGAATTTTTTAGAAGACGCAAAGTTATATAATGACGTAAGAGGAATGCTTGGATATACTGGAAAATATAAAGGAGTCACTATTTCAGTACAAGGTAGTGGAATGGGAGTTCCTTCAATGGGAATTTATTCTAAAGAGCTATATGAAGGTTATGATGTAGATAATATAATTCGTATAGGAAGTGCAGGTTCTTTAGATAATGATGATGCAAGTGATATTTGTAAATCTGTGGATCTAGGAGATATTGTTATTGCAACAGATGTAGATACAGATTCAAATTATATTGTTGCAAATGAATATGATGTATATCCTTCAGCATCAGATAAATTGCTAGATATTGCAAAAGAAAAAAGTAGAGATAGGAACAATATAAAAATAGGAACAGTGTATACATCAGATACATTTTATATGGATCATAGACTACTTAAACAAATGTCTAAAAATGATGTTATGGGAGTAGAGATGGAAACTTTAGCACTGTATACTAATGCAAAAGTTGCAAATAAAAATGCGCTAGCACTATTTACTGTAACAGATAAACTTTTAAGAGGAATTTCTGTACCTGCCGAAGATAGGCAATTAGGACTTAACCAAATGATAGAACTTGCATTAGAAATAGCATATGAACTAGAAAAGGATAGATAATATGACAAACGTAGAAAAAATAGAGGATTTCAAATTTAATATTGAGAACTTTGAAGGACCTTTAGATTTGCTATTATACTTAATATCTAAAAACAAAAAGGATATTTTTGAAATATCATTAAGCGAACTTACAGATGAGTATGTTGCATATTTACAAGAACTTAATGAAAATAATATAGAAATTGCATCAGAGTTTGTAGTAATGGCAGCTACATTATTAGATATTAAGGCAAGAAAACTACTTCCACAATTAGATGAAGAGGAAGAAGAAGAGCAAATTTCAGAGGAAGAAATCCTAAGAAGAATTTCTCAATATAAAATATATAAGGAAATTGCAGAAAAAATTAATATAATGTATAAAGAAAATTTTGGATCTTTTACAAAGTCATTTGAGAAAATAAAGTTTAATAAAAAAATAGAATATACTGGTGAGAAATTTACACCACAAGATATTTTTAATAATTACTCAAATGTATTGTTTAGAAATCAAAATAAAATAAATAAACAAGCAAGAGAAATTGAAAAAATTGCAGTTTATGAAAAATATACTGTTCAAGATAAGGTTAAGCAAATAGTAGGATACTTAAATGAAAATAAAAATATGGTATTTAATAACGTATTTAATGATAAATGTGAAAATATAGAAGTAGTTACAGCTTTTTTAGGAGTTTTAGAACTTAGTAAAATGAAACAAGTAGATATAGAGCAACAATACTTATTTTCAGATATAAATGTAATAAAGAAAAATGAAGCAAGTATTAATATTGATACATCGACTTTAAATTATTAGTGCAACAAAATGTTGCACTTTTTTTATGCATATTGGTCATAGCATATGAATATATAATACTAGGATGGTGATAAAAAGATGTTAAGATGCATAGGAAAAAATATAGTAATTGAACAAAGTTCTGAAAGTGAGTATGAGAGAAATGGAATTATAATTAAAAATAGTAGTAATTCAAATTTGATTGGTAATGTGTATTGCGTTGGTAATGATGTGATAGATATTAAAGTTGGGGATAAAGTTATATATAGCGAGCATGATGCAAAGAAAATAATATATGATAGTAATGAATATTACGTTATAAAAGAAAACGATGTGTTAGCTATAATATAGGAGGGGAAAATGAAAAAGATATTATATGGAATAGATGCTAAAGAGGCAATTTTAAGAGGTGTAGAAAAACTTGCAAATGCTGTCAGTATAACTATTGGACCTAAAGGTAAAAATGTGGCATTAAAGAATGAATACTCATCACCAGTAATAATTAATGATGGAGTAACAATTGCAAGAGAAATTGAACTTGATGATGAAATAGAAAATATGGGTGCAGAACTTTTAAAAGAAGTTGCTATGAAGACAAATGATATTGCAGGAGATGGAACAACAACAGCAACAATACTTGCATATCAAATGGTAAAAGAAGGTATGAAAAATATTGTATCAGGAGCAAATCCTGTAAAAATTAGAAATGGAATGAATAGTACCTTAAAAGAAGTTGTAAGAGAAATAAAACATAAATCTATTAAAATTAATTCTAATGATCAAATAAAAGAGATAGCAATAATTTCTTCAGGTGATGAAGAAATAGGAAATATTATTTCTAAAGCTATAGATATGATAGGAAAAGAAGGAATAATTACAATAGATGAATCAAAAACTACTCATACACAACTTAATATTGTTGAAGGATTGAAAATAAATAATGGATATATATCTTCGTATATGATGGGAGATAGTGTAAAAAATGAAGAGATTCTCGAAAATCCATATATATTACTTTGCAATAGAAAAATAACAAATATTCAAGAAATTCTTCCTATTGTAGAAAAAGTGTCTCAAAGCGGAAGACCTCTACTTATGATTGTTGAAGATATTGAAGGAGAAGCACTTGCAACATTAATTATAAACAAAGTTAGAGGAACTTTTAATTCAATAGCAGTAAAGGCTCCAAGCTTTGGAGAGGGTAGAAGAGATATATTAGAAGATATAGCTGTAGCAACTGGTACAATAATAATAGATGAAGAAAGAATATTAGATATAAAAAATATTAATTTAGAAGATTTAGGTAGTGCTAAAACTGTAAAAATATCTAAAGATAGTACTATTATTTTAAGAGGAAATGGTGATCCACATTTAATAGAAGAAAAAATTGAAAAAATAAAAAGTGAGATTTTAGAACAAAATGATGAGGGTGAGATAAAGAGACTAAGAAAAAGACTTTCAAGACTGCTTGGAGGAGTGGCTGTAATAGAAGTTGGAGCTACAACACAAACTGAGCTAAATGAGAGGAAGTTAAGAATAGAGGATGCTCTTTCTGCTACTAGAGCTGCAATCGAAGAAGGTATTGTAGATGGTGGAGGAAAGACATATATTGATGTACAAAAAGAAATAAAGGGCTTTGTGCAAAGACTTGAAGCCGAAGAAAGAGTTGGAGGAGAAATAGTTCTTAAAGCTCTTGAAAAACCACTATATCAAATAGCAGAAAATGCCGGGAAAAATGGTGATGTTATTGTTCAAAAGGTTAAAGATATGGGGGCAGGATATGATGCAAGTAATGATACATTTTGTGATATGAAACAAAATGGGATAATTGATCCTACTAAAGTTACAAGAACAGCAATAGAAAATGCTGTATCAATTGCATCTATGATTCTTACAACTGACGTTGCAATATGTGCAGTAGATAAATTAAATAATTAAATCAAAAAAGAGATTCTATTATAGAATCTCTTTTGTATTATTTAGATATAGTTTTATATAAGTTATTTAATTTAGTAAAACGTACTATAAAAGTTAGTACACATGCAAAAATGGAAATAATAGACAAGATAAGTGAAATTTTAGTTATAAGCTGTCTACCATCTTTAGAAAATGCTTTCTTTGAAATTATGAATGCTGGTATAGATAATGCTAGAGAAAATATAGTTTGTTTAAATAACAGTGCAATAGCAATTAAAGACAATACAATGGATATTATTGAGAAGAATTTCACCTTTTCTTTAGATATTCTAATCATATTTGCTACATTCATAGTTATTACTAAAGTTAAAATACCAAGTATAGATGGTATTAAGTTATATTTTTCACTTTTTATTACCACAAACATACATAATAACAAGAATAATACTAATATTATTGTTGCAATTTTTATAATTAAATTTCCTTTACTTTTTTCTTGTTTCATTTTTAAACACCTCTTTTTTTGTATTATATTATATAAGAAATATAAAGTCAAATAAAAAAATATCAAGAAAATAAACAATATTAAGTAAAACTAAATTTAAGTAACACTTGCAAATACTATATTTTTAAGGTATAATTATATGTATGAAAATAGGAGAAAAAGATGGACGAATATATAAATAATATAGATATTCAAACAGTCTCAGCACAAACTCTAGCATTTATAGGAGACGCTGTGTATAATGTGTATATTAGAACATATTTAACTAGTATATCTACTGCAAAGGCAGGAATATTACACAAAGCTTCAATAAAGTATGTAAGTGCCAAAGGACAAGCACATACAATAGATATGTTAATGGATGAACTAACTGAAGAAGAGATTTTAGTATATAAAAGAGGAAGAAATACAAATATAGCGACAGTTTCAAAAAATGTTGATGTTGTAGAATACAAAAAGGCTACAGGATTTGAGTGTTTAATAGGATATCTATATGTTACTAAAAATAATAAAAGACTAGATGAAATTGTAAAAAAATGTATAGATTGTTTTAAATAGGAGGGATGTATATGAATATAAAAGATGAGAATTATTTAGAGGATACTTTAAAAAAAGAGGTTGAAAAAAATGGTGGAGCAAATCTTTCAAAAAAAGAAAAAGAAGCTCTAATGCAAGAGGCAAAAGTTACAATAGATTTTTTAAATAAAGTAGATGAGGTAGAATTACCAAAAGACAATTACGTTATATTTACTGACGGAAATGAACAATTATATTATGAAAATGGAGAATTTTATATTATTTCTACTACTAATGGTCTAAAAAAGAAAATAAAAAGAACTAAAAAAGAAGCAACAGATATGTATCTTGATTACTTTATTAAATATCAATTGAACCCAATTCTTGATGCAAGAGGAGAAAGTACTCAAGTACAAAGAAATGTTCCTACAAAACAACAAAATGATAGAAATATTGAAGTAGAAGTAAAAGAGGAAATAAAACAAGAGATTGTTCCAGATATAGATGAGCAAAAGTCTGTGCAAGAAAAAGAGAAAAAATTTGAAATGGATGACAGAGAAATATAAAATTAAACCTACCTTTTAATTTTTAAAGGTAGGTTTTTTTCTTAGCAAATTGCAGATTTAACTTGATCGATATCTGCCTGACCTGCAGGAGCCGCAGGAACATAATATCCTTTTTCTTTTGCAATTAAATATATTTGCCATTGATAATTTTCTAGTGAATTTCTAGAAGTTATTAAAGTATCTCTAAAATTTTTATCATTTGACTGTTCAATACTATATTCTATTAGTTTTATTAAACCATTTAATGTAGATAATACATCATTTACACCTATTTTCTCTGTCATTTTTATTCACCTCACAACATATTAGATAATTCAGATTTTAAATTAGTACATTCGTTACAAATGTCATCAAATACAGTTGTAACGTTAGTATCTGAAGTTAACGTTTTATAATAATTGATTTTTGAGCAGAACTCAGTTGAATGACCACATATGTGTCTTATGTTTTGAATTTCAATTTGATTTAAATTATTCATAATAACCTCCTTTTAAATCACTATAATTATTATTTGTAAATTGTAGAAAGTTATTCATAAATATGATATTATATTAAAAAAAGGAGGACTTAAAATGTCAAATATAATAGAACTTGAAGCATCTTTTATTTTAGATAGAAATGAAGATTTGATTTTTTCAAAAATTAGTGAAAAAAATTTTTTACTAAAAGAGGAAACAATAGAAGAGGATACATACTATACAGATAAAGAGATGACTTACATTAGAGATAGAATATGTCTTAGAACTAGAAATACAGATAATGAAAGGCTAGAACTTACATATAAGCCTAAAACAGATAATAAAACAGAAAAATATGGTAAAAGGGAAGTAAATATACAAATTAATGTAGAGGATTATGAGGACATCAAGTATGTAATTGAAGAACTAGGATTTATTGAATATGTATCGTTTAAAAAACATAGAAAAACTTATTCTAAAATAATAGATAATACAGAATATAATATCATGGTTGATGAAATTGAAAATGTTGGAAAATTTATTGAACTTGAAATATTAACTGATACTGTAGAAAAACAATTGAAATTAAAAACAAGATTAGATGAATTTGTAACTGAAATCGGATGTGATAGTCTAGATGAGAAAAAGCAACCTTATAGAGATATAGTTAAACAAAAACAAGAAGAGAAAGCATAAGCTTTCTCTTTTACTATTTTATAGTAGGTTTTGCAACTAAAGAGGCAATAAAACCAAATACCACTGCGGCTGCTATTCCACCAGCTGTTGCTGTTATTCCACCTGTAAATACGCCAATAAATCCGCTTTCTGTAATTGCTTTTACTGTACCTTTATATAGACAGTATCCAAATCCAGAAATAGGTACAGTTGCACCACATTTTCCAAAATTATAAATAGGTTCATATATTCCTAGAAAACCAAGTATTACTCCTAATGTAACAAAAAGCGTTAGAATTCTTGCTGGAGTAATTTTTGTCTTATCTATAAGGATTTGACCAATTGTACAGATTATTCCTCCTGTTAAAAATACTTTTCCATATTCTAATAATATATCCATAATTACACCTCGTTTTCTATTGCAACAGCGTGTGCAATTGAAGGAATAGATTCGCCTTGTGAAGACGATAGAGGACTCATTAATGCACCAGTTGCAACCAATAATATTTTATTTAAATTTTTAGCTTTAAGTTCATTAAAAAAGTATCCAGAAAAGACACTAGCTATACATCCACATCCGCTTCCTCCACAATTTACATCTTGTGTATTTTCGTCATATATTAATACGCCACAATCTTTATGTTTTTGTGTAATATCTATACCTTCTTTTTTAAATAATTCTGCAAGCATATCACTTCCATGTGTTCCTAAGTCTCCAGTAATTATAGCATCATAATAGTTTATATCTCTTCCAGTGTCTGTTAAATGCTGAGCAATAGTATTAAAAGCTGCAGGAGCCATAGCAGCACCCATATTAGAGATATCTGTAACACCTAAATCAATTATTTTACCCGGAGTTACATGTGTTATATGTATTCCATTATCTGAAAGACTTCTATTTGTTACAAGAGCTGCACCACTTGCAGTAGCAGTAGATTGTGCAGTTGTACTTTTTTGATTACCATGTTCTAGTGGTAATCTAAACTGTCTTTCAGCACTACAAAAATGAGAAGAAGCTGAAGCAATTACTTGTTTAAACATTCCGCTTTCAATTAGCATTGAAGATAAAACAAGTCCTTCAACAAAAGTTGAGCATGCACCATATAGTCCTAGAAATGGTGTATCAAATGATCTTATTGCAAATCCAGATGAAATACATTGATTAAGCAAGTCTCCAGAAAATATAACATCTATATCTTGCTCGTTAGTACCAGTTTTTACTAGTAGATTTCTTATACAGCTTTCAAGCATTTTACTTTCTGCTTTTTCAAAAGTTTTTTCATCAAAAAATACATCATTTATATGTAGCTCAAAATAATTTGCAAGAGGTCCTTGCATCTCTTTTGGTCCAACTATGCTTGAAGTAGCAAAAATACAAGGTTTAGAGTTTATTTTATATGTTTGTTTACCTATTTTCATAATTTTACCTCCTAAAATATATAGTTAAATACATAATATACAAATCCTAAAATTACGGATGTTGTTATACCATATACAAGTACAGGTCCTGCAACTTTAAACATATTTGCACCTATACCTAAAACATAACCTTCACTTTTAAATTCTATTGCTGGAGCAACTACAGAATTTGAAAATCCTGTTATTGGTATGGTAGATCCTGCACCAGCAACTTTACCGATTCTCGAATAAAGATTTACTGCAGTAAGGAATGCACCAATAAATATTAAAGTTATACTTGTAAATGTTGCTGCTTGCTCTTTCTCTACTCCCATATTTACCAATTGATTAGATATAAACTGACCAAGACAACATATAAGTCCGCCAACAATAAATGCTATTATTATATTTTTTACTATTGGACTTTTTTTTGCTTTTTTAGATATGAGTTCATCATATTCACTATTTGTTATATTTAAATTTGTATTCATAAAATTATCACCAGTAATAATATTTGCAGAAAAAAATTAAATATAATTTTTATTTCTAAAATATTGAAATACAACAAAAAATTTGATATAATAAATTCATCTATTGGAGCTTTTGGGGGGAGTAATATGGAAAACGAGAAAAAGTTTGGAACAGAAATGTTTGGTTATGATAAAAAAGAAGTAGAAGAATACGTAAAAGCTATGAAAGCAGATTACGAAAGTAAAATTCAAGCTGAACGTTCCGATGCAAATAGAATTGCAAATGAGCTTTCTTTAGTAAAAAGAAAACTAGAAAAATATGAAACAGACTATATTGCAAAACAAGAAAAAGTTGCTAGTGCTCTAATAACTGCTGAAGATCAAGCTAAGAAAATTATTGAAAATTCAAGAAGTGAAGCTATACAAGAAAAAGACAGAATTGAACATTTAATTGAGATGGAAAAAGAAAAACTCTTAGACATGAAAAGAGAAGTTATAGATTTAAAAGAAAAAACAGTAGGACTATTAGACAAGTATAGTCAAGAAATTAATAATTTATTAGATTAGTAATTAAAATTTAGTGACCGTAATACAATAGAACATAGGAGATATGTTTTATGAAAATTGCGGTTACTTTTTTTAGGAACAAAAGAAAAAAACAAAATATGGTTTATCATAAAGATGAACATATATATAGTAATATTCAAAATCAATTTAGTATTAAGGGCTATGAGGTAGTTATTGCATTAATAATTAGTATTTATATAATATTTAATTGTACATCAATTATTTCATTAAGTAGTAATATGTTTAGAACTAAAAATATAGATATTTCTCCAAATAATATAATGGCTATGAATAGTTTAATTAATATAGATAATTATATATTTTCAAAAGAAGAAATAAAAGAAGAAAAAATGGAGATAGCACTACCAGAGGAAGAAGCTATGGATGAACTTGCAAACTTATATAATGAACAAGTAGTATTTAATAATGTAAAGTCTGAAGATATAAGAATAACTGCTCAAACTGAAAATTATCAAAAAATGAATGTATGTGGCGTGGACATAGTAAATTATTCTACTAATAGAAATATAGATTTTCAAAAAATACTTAATTCAGAAGATATAATATTAAATAAAAAAAATGATGAAATATTATTATATACAACTCATACATCTGAATCATATGCAAACAGTCCTAAATACTCTTTTGATTATACAAGCCCAAGAAGAAGTACAGATGGAAACTACAATATGCTTGCTATTTCAAAAAATTTAGCGTCGAATTTAAATAATAAAGGGATTAATACGGTTTGTAGTTTGACACCACATGACTATGGAGAGTATAATAGTGCATATTCAAATTCAAGAATGACATTTGAAACTTTAATTACAGAAAATCCCAATATCAGTATGGCAATAGATGTACATAGAGATGCAATTGAAGATTTAGATTTTGCACCTAAAACATGTATTAAAGGATATGATGTTGCATCTTTAATGCTTGTAATGGGAATAGGATATGAAGAAGATGGATATAATCCATATTATGAACAGAATTTAAAATTAGCGTTTCAAATATATATATTAGCAAATAAAATCTATCCTGGATTATTCAGAGCAATGATTATTAGAAACTCTATATATAATCAAGATATAAAGAGTAATTCGTTTTTGGTAGAAGTTGGTGCATCTGGAAATACAATTGATGAGGCAAAACTTGCGACCAGATGTTTAGCAAATTTAATAAATATTATATATAGAGATTGATTTGGATATTTTATTTGTGATATAATCTAAAATCAGTATGAAAGGTTAGGAAAAAAATGGCAAAGTTAGTTATAGTTGAGTCACCATCTAAAGCTAAGACAATAAAAAAATATTTAGGTGGAGAATATGAAGTTATTGCTTCACAAGGTCATATAATAGATTTACCTTCTAGTAAACTTGCAGTAGATGTAGATAACGATTTTAAACCAGAATATAAGACTATGAAGGGAAAAACAAATATAATTAAAGAAATTAAAGATAAAGCAAAAGGAAAAGATTTTGTGTATCTTGCAACCGACCCCGATCGTGAGGGAGAAGCTATAGCATGGCATTTAAAGAATGTATTAAATATTAAAGATGATGAAAAATGTAGAATAGAATTTAATGAGATAACAAAAAATGCGGTAAAAAAAGCAGTAGAAAAACCAAGAATAGTAAATCAAGCATTAGTTGATGCGCAACAAGCAAGACGTATTCTTGATAGAATTGTTGGATATAAATTGTCACCATTACTGTGGAAAAAAGTAAAAAAAGGAACAAGCGCTGGAAGAGTGCAATCCGTAGCTCTAAAGCTTATAGTAGACAAAGAAAGAGAGATAAAAAGTTTTATACCAGAAGATTATTATTTAATGTATGCTAAATTAAAAAAGGATAGTGATTTAGTACTTGCTAAATTTTATGGTGATGATAATGGTAAAATTGAATTAAAAGATGAAAAGCAAGTAAATAAAATATTAAATTTAATAGATAATAAAGAATATAAAGTGATAGATATAAAAAAGAGTGAAAGGAAAAAAAATCCGCCAGCTCCATTTACAACATCTTCACTACAACAAGAAGCATCAAGAAAACTAGGCTTTAGTGTTAAAAAAACTATGATGGTCGCACAAAGATTATATGAATCTGGATATATTACATATATGAGAACCGATTCTACAAGACTTTCTGATGATGCAAAGAAAATGGCAAAAGAATATATTACAGACAAGTTTGGAAACAACTATTATTTAAATAGGGAATTTAAAGCAAAAGAAAATGCACAAGATGCACACGAGGCAATAAGACCATCTCATTTAGATGGCGTAGTTGAGCTTGGAAAAGATGAGGAAAAATTATATAATTTAATTCTAAATAGATTTTTAGCATCGCAGATGTCTGTCGCAATATATGATACAACTAGAATAAAAGTAAAAGTTGAAGACTATATTTTCCATATTAATGGAAGCACTATAAAATTTGATGGATTTATGAAATTATATATTGAAGGAAAAGATGATAAAGTAAAATCCAAAAATGATTCAGAAGAAGATGATGATGAAGTAAATGTATTGCCAGAATTTGAAATTGGAGAAATATTAAAGCAACATGAACTAAAAGCAGATAAGAAAACAACAGAACCACCAGCAAGGTATACAGAAGCAAGTCTTGTAAAAGCTATGGAAGAAAAAGGAATTGGAAGACCTAGTACATATGCACCTACAATATCTACAATTGAAGATAGATTTTATATTGAAAAAGAAGGAAGATATATAAAACCAACAGATCTTGGCGAAATTGTAAATAACTTACTAGAAGATAATTTTAAAGATATTGTTGATGTTAAGTTTACTGCGGATATGGAGAATAAACTGGATAATATTGCAGAATCAAAGCAAAACTATGTACAAATGTTAAGAGAATTTTATGATCCATTTATAAAGAATTTAAATGAAGTACAAGATAAAATTGAAAAAGTAAAAATTCCAGAGCAAGAAACAGATGTGGTATGTGAAAAGTGTGGAAGAAATATGGTTATAAAACAAGGAAGATTTGGAAAATTTTTAGCGTGCCCTGGTTATCCAGAGTGCTCAAATATTAAACCATATAATGAAACTATAGATGTACCTTGTCCAGAGTGTGGAGGAAAAGTTTTAATAAAAAGAACAAAAACAAAAAGACCATTTTATGTTTGTGAAAATAACACAAATAGTGAAGATAGCAAATGTCATTACATTTCGTGGTCTAAACCAACAGTTAAGAAAAAATAATATGGAAATACTTTCTATTTTAAATAGGAAGTATTTTTTCTTGAAAAAAACAGCTTTGTATAATATAATTAACTTGAATGGAGTAAAAGATGGAAGAAATTAATGTAATAGGGGCAGGACTTGCAGGATGTGAATGTGCATGGATACTTGCTAATAATAATATAAAAGTAAATTTATACGAAATGAAACCAAAATTTAGGAGTGCAGCACATAATTCAGATGATTTTGCAGAGCTTGTTTGTAGCAATTCTTTAAAATCAGAGCTAATTACAAACGCATGCGGGTTATTAAAAAAAGAGATGGAGCTTTTGGGTAGTCTTTTTGTTGAAGCTGCATATAATTCTAAAGTCCCTGCAGGACAAGCACTTGCAGTAGATAGAGATGTTTTTTCAAGTTATATAACAGAAAAGATAAAAAATAATAAAAATATAAATATTATATATGAAAAAATAGATAATATAGATGATATTAAAGGAATTAAAGTTATAGCTACAGGACCTTTAACAGATGAAGCACTAATGACTTCTTTAAGTAAAAAAATAGAAAGCGACTCATTATATTTTTATGATGCAGCTGCACCTATTGTATCTAGAGATTCAATAGATATGAATATTGCATATTGGGGAGATAGATACGAGCAGGAAAGAGGTAGAGAAGAACCAATTGAAGAATGGAAAGAGCGTTTGTCTAAAATGGGTGAGGCAGATTATCTAAATCTTCCTATGAATAAAGAGGAATATGAGTTATTTGTAAAAGAGTTATTAGATGCAGAAGTAGTAACACTTCACGAATTCGAGAAAAAGGAAATCTTTGAAGGATGTATGCCAGTAGAAGTTATGGCATCTCGTGGAATAGATACTTTAAGATTTGGACCATTAAAGCCTGTTGGTTTTACTGATCCTAGAACTGGAAGAAGACCATATGCTAATGTTCAGCTTAGAATGGAAAATAAAGAAGGGGAATTATTTAATCTTGTAGGATTTCAAACAAATTTAAAATTTCCAGAGCAAAAGAAAGTATTTAGGATGATACCAGGTCTTGAAAATGCAACATTTGAAAGATATGGTGTAATGCATAGAAATTCATACATTAATGGTGGAAAATTACTAAATAATAATTTTTGCTTAAAAAAAGACACGGAGTTGTATTTTGCAGGTCAAATATCTGGAGTAGAAGGGTATGTTGAGTCAGCTGCTTCTGGTATGATGGTGGCATATAGTATCATTTCAAGAATTAATAATAATATAATAGAATTTCCTGAAGATACAATGCTTGGCAGTTTGGCAAAATATATTTCTACTGAAAATGAAAACTTTCAGCCAATGAATGCAAATTTTGGAATATTAAAACCATTGGAAAAGAAGATTAAGGATAAAAAAGAAAGGTATACAAAGCTTGCAGAAATTTCAATACAAAGTATAAATGAATTTAAAAAGCAAAATTATATTAACATTTAGGAGAAAGATATGAGTAACATTTATTTATTATATGGAGAAGAAAAATATGATATAAATCAAAAAATAGAAAAGATAAAAAAGGAATTTTCTAATTTAGAGATTGGAGTTAATTTATTCTATGTAAATTCGGATAATATAGAGGATCTTGCAAGCATTACACAGGGTGTCACTTTTTTTGGAAGTGAGAAATTAATAATAATTAAAAATACAAATTTAAAATTTAATGTTAATTTACTAAAAGATTTAGATGATGATGTTAAAGTCATAATAGTTGAGGATAGCGTGGATAAAAGACTTAGTGAGTATAAAACTTTGTCTAAAATAGCAGAGTGTGTTGAATATAAGCATTTAGATTCTAAACAAATGATAACATATATAATAGATACTCTAAAAAAATATAATGTTAAAATATCATATGAAGATGCAGAATATATGCAAAACGTATGTGGTGAAGACAAATATAATAATATAAATGAGCTACAAAAGCTTGTTATATATGTTGGAAATGGTGGAATTGTAGATAGAGAAACGATAGATAAGATATGCTCTAAAACATTAAATGCGAAACTTTTTGATGTGTTAGATGATATTATTAATAAAAGAAAAAAGGTAGCAATTGATGAAATAGATTCTTTACTTAGACAAAAAGAGCCAATTGTAAAGATATATATTATGCTATATAAGCAATTTAAACAACTATATCAAATTAAAGTTTTAAAATCAAAAAATAATACAAATTATGCACAAGAGTTATCTCTTCATCCATTTGTCGCTAAAAAACTTTCTGCTTCTGCAGATAAATACACTCAAGAAGAACTAAAAAATATAATTTATGCTTTTGATGATTATGATCAAAAGACGAAAAATGGCGATATGGATTTTGAAATTGGATTAAAAAAAATAATTTGTATGTTGTAATATAAATACCTCATAATATATATGAGGTGTTTTTTTATGTGTGAATTTAAATACAATACAGACATGGCAGATGAGAGAGTTGATGAATACAAATATGTAAATAATTTAAGTGCAATTGATGGCATAGAGGTATTACAAGAAAAGTATGATGAATTTAATATAACTACAGTAAATGTATTAAATGAAAATGGAAAAAATGCAATAGATAAAGAAATAGGATCATATATTACTTTTGAAATGGATAATATAAAATATATAGAAGACAAGCAAAAAATTATAGAAAAAATAACAGAACATTTAAAAAAATTAATAAAGGACAATGAGAGTGTACTTGTTGTTGGACTTGGAAATGTCTATGTTACAGCTGACGCACTTGGATCTAAAGTAATAAATAGAGTTGAGGCTACTAGGCATATTTTGAAATTTGCAAAAGATATAATAGATAGTGATACTAGAGAAGTCTCTGCTATTGCTCCAGGAGTTATGGGAAAAACTGGTGTTCAAACATCAGAAATAGTGTCATCTGTATCAAAGATAGTTAGTCCTAAGTATATTATTGTTATTGACAGTTTAATGTCAAAGAGCATGCAAAGAGTTGGAAATTCTATACAGCTTAGCAATACTGGTATAATACCAGGATCAGGAATTAATGGATATAATAAAAAAATAGATGAAAATACGACAGAAGCTAAAGTTATATCAATAGGCGTTCCAATGGTTGTAGATATTGCTACTATAACAAATGATGCTATAAGCATAATCGAAAATAAAGAAGACAATGATTTGGAAAGATATAAAAAAATAGCTAAGACGTTAGATATGCAAAATTATATTGTTACTCCCAAAGATATAGATGAGTTGATTGACTTAATGTCTGAGGTAATATCAGATGGAATAAACAAAGCTATGTAATTGTCTATTGATTTTAAATTGAAACTAGTATAAAATAATAGTAATTTAGGGGGAATAATGATATGAATAAAAAAAAGTTTTTTTCTATGTTTGTTATATTAGTGATTTTTATTGCTAGTATAAATTCAACATATGCAATCTCAATTTTTGATAATAAGACATCTTCATCAGTATATAAAACAAGTGAAGATGATTCTGACTTTTCAGTTCCTTTTTCAAGAATTGTTGAAGATAGAATTGAAATAGATAAGGAAATATCTCAGCTAGGTGTTTTTGCAACTTCATCTTCTATTGAGACAACTAAAAAATTAGAAGGAATACAATTGCTTTATGGAGGAGATACAATAAGAGTAAATTCCGATACAGAATATCCAATTATTTTTTCAACTGGTAACGTTATAATAAATGGTACAATAGAAAAATCTGCTTTTATATTTTGTAATGGTAGCATAATTCTTGGAGAAAATTCTAATGTAAAAGGAAATCTAATTTGTTATGCGTCAAAACTTGAAGTAAATGGTCAGATTGATGGTAACATTTTAGGAGAAGTTTCTACATTAACAGTAAATAATAATGTTAATGGAAAAGTAAAAATGAACTTATCTAATGTGATTTTTTCAGAAAATGTAGTAGTAGATAAAGGAATAGAAGTAAATACTACAAATAAAGAATTAGAAATACCAGAATCTGTTGGAGCTTCAAAAATAGATATAGTAGAGACTAATGCTAAATTATCTTTTAAACAAAATGTATATAAAGTATTTGTTGCAGTTATATCAAATATGGTAATATATCTATTATTTAGAATATTTATAAAGAAAGACAGATTAAGTTTGATGACTAAAAAATTAAATACTCAAGGAAACGTTATATTTGATGGAGTAAAAGTATATTTAGTATTAATAGCAATGATTGTTTTTGGTATTGTATTGCTACCAATAATAACTAAACTTGGAATTGCTATGATTATTTTATCTGTTGCTGTTATGATTGTTATTACATTACTAAAAAATGCTATATTTGCTTTATTTGTTTCACAATTAGTTGAAGAAAAATATAAAGAGTCTCAATATAAAGTTAGTAGCATTGTTAGTGCAATATCTACATTAATTATATTTGAGCTATTAGGAATGATACCATATGTAGGCCAAATGGTTAAATTTATTGTATTTATCATTACAATTGGAATAATCGTAAACTTAATTAAGAGAAATACAATTGATATCAAGGAAGAAAAAATAGAACCAGATACAATTGTTGCAAAATAGTAATAAATTACACTAATTAAACATAGACTATACCAGAAAGAAGGTATTGCTATGTTTAATTTTTTTGGCATGAAAAGAAATAGATGCAGAAGTAGAAACTTAATATATAATTTAGTTCCATATGATAAGGTAAGAGACATGATTTTTAATAATGATGAAAACATCTTAATTGATGTAAGAGAAAAAAATGAATATGATATCATGCACGTTGTTAATGCTGTAAATATACCAGTAAGTAAAATTAGGTTTTGTGAGAATGAATATAGAAATAAAAAATGTATAATTTTATATTGTGCAAGTGGTATTAGGACTAAAGAGGCAATAACTATTTTAAATAATATGGGATATACAAATTTGTATATATGGGAGTATGGTGCGCTTTCAAATTTTCCATTTAAAGATATGTTAAAAATTTAATATAATATATTATGTAAAAAAATGAAAGAAAAATACTAAGTATAATTTAAAACATTTATCTACACTTTTTTTGAGTAATTTAAATGAAATGTTTTTGTTCTTGAATTACAATTTGAGTTTTTATATAATGGAAATACTTTTTGGAGGAAAGAAAGTATGAGAAAAAGTAAATTATTAATGCTTTATCCAAGCATTATGGAAATAGAAGAAAAAAGTGATGTTAACTCATTTTGGAAGAGCGAATGGAAACGAGTAAAAGAAGATATCATGGATTTTAAAATATTTTTAGAGTACATTTTTGATGCTAAATAGATAGATTATTGTAAACTATTACACTATATAATTATTGCTAAAAATATAATGCATACACTTAAACTGCACAATGTAATGCTAATGCAATAAAAATAAAATATTAATGTTATTGCATTTTGAATATCCATTTAATATAATGAAAATGAATATAATAATATTATATATTTAACATAACCAGATAAATTAATAATATTATAGTGTACAAAAGAGGTGTTTTAAATGTTTGAATTTTGGAAAAATGAATGGAAATTATTTCTTGAAGATATTGACTCAGTAAAAAATGCTTTTGCAAGAATTTTTGGTAGAAAACACGATTATTTAATGTTAAAATCAGGAACTCAAGATGCAGGAGAAGTTTTACCTCAAGAGGAGCCAGTTCAAGCTTCATCAATATCTTTAGAAAACGTTTCATCTGAAGTTACTTTAGATTCTTCAAATGGAATGGGAACAAATGGTGTGTTTGCTCAAGATAATGGAGTTATTGCAGAACTATCTCAAAGCGCAGAAGTTGCAGCTGCTCCACAACCAACGTATCAATTAGATGGTATTGACCATAAAGTTACAGCATATTTTGGAGAAAATATTGATGAACTTAGAGTTAATATGAGTGGAGATAAAACTCAACATGAAGTTTTAAGAGAATATGCACAATATTTTAAACCATATGCAGAAGCTCAAGATATGTGCAATAGTGCATTTAGAAAATATTATGATAGACATGCTTTAAAAATAGCTACAGAAGAATTACCAGTTGAACAAACAAGAATAATTCAAAACAATGTAGACTTATTTATAAAAGGTCAAGAAGTATTTGGAGAAAATGGTCAATTTATCGATTCAAGAGTAGATACTATATTTGAAAGAATAGGTATAGATCAAGTAAACAAAGTTGTTGGTATATTACATGATAACACAGATGAAGGTGTAAATCTTCAAGGAGAAAGATTATTTGCTGAAGTTGTTACTTATATGGTAGATAACGGAATCAAAGTAGAAAAAGATGCTAATGTTCTAGAACCAATAAAATCAGTTTTAGAAGAAAAGTTAGATGATGTTCATAATAATTTAAAAAATCATGAAGATTGGAATGAAGAATATCAATCATTACTTTCACAAGAGAGAAAATACTTATATGCTTTAAATAGAATTGAACAATTCGAAACTGAACAAAGAATATCTGAATTCGAAGAAAAATTAAATGATATAGAAAGTATATAGTAAATTAATATAGTCATTAAAATTTAGATGGATTTTCGAATTCATCTAAATTTTTTATTTAAAAAAGGAGGCTATTATATGAAAAAAATAAGACTAAAGAGAGCTGTATTATCTGTAATTGCTGTGGTTATGCTTTTGCTTACAACAGTAAATCTTGCTATAGCTGTTACTAAATCTCCAGATTTTAGTGATGATTATAAAAAGACATCAGATTTAACAGGAAGCGATGTGGCAGATAATTATCAAAAAAACTATCAGGAATCAACTGGAAAAAAAGGAAGCTATTTAACAAAAAGTGCTGAATGGGTGGATAAAGAAAATGGCGAAGCGCTAATTACAATTAAGGCATCACAAAGTTCTACTCAAGAGACAACAGCAGTATATGTAGCAACTTTATGTTATGCACATGGATTAACAGAAGACATATTAGTAAAAAATTTAGTTACTTTAACTCAGTCTTATGACAATGTAGATTTCATTGCAATATATAATACATATGAATCAGGAATTGCTGAAACAAAGAGATTTAAAAGTGATGTAACTGAAGAAGAGATAAGAACATATGTCAGACAGACTAAGGTCAATGGTGGTAATGAATATCCACATTATATTTGCAGTATTCCTTTTGCAATACAAAAGTATTTATTTGGAAACGGTGGAGATAGTTACATAAGTAAAGAAAATTTAGTTCATGATCCAACAGCAATATATGTTTCATGCGATTCTATGTATTTAACAAATCCAGGAACTTCTGAGGCATGGGGAATAGATTATTCAACTGAGAAATATTATAATTTCTTAACAGAAAATTATGGCGACAGATATTTTTCAATGTCTCAAACATCTAAACAACATGCAAATCCTGATATGATAATAAGATTTTCTAATGTCTACAAATATAACTCAACAATAATGAATACGGTTATTGGGGTACTACATCCTCAAAATTATGGACAAGCAGATTTAGTATTAAGTCAAGACAGCATTTCAACTTGGAATGCAAGTACGATAGAAGCTATTAATTTACCATATACAGATAAAAAGTATGCAGCAGACTATAGCTATGATAAAGACTTTGAAGAAGCTGGTGTTACAATGATTTCTAATTGTACAGTTGTTGATACTGTAGTAAATGAATTTGAAATTTTAGATGTTGATGTAACTACAGATCTTGGAAGAACTTTATCTCCAAGCATTGTTGGACAAAAAATAACTGTTTCTGATTCTACATATAATTCTGGGGAGGAAATAGTACTAAAAATACGCATAAAGTTAAAGCCAGATGTTATTAAAAATTTTGAAGAGTTCTCAAATACAAATGTTGGTAGCGCAACAATTACAAGTGATTTAAGTGGTGAGGTCATATCTGTTGAGTCTCCAAAATTAATACCAGTAACAAACAACTATAAAGTAAATTATATAGATAAGTATACAAATCAGACTATTAATACACAAAAGATAGAAAATGATGTTGCTTTAAATACTCAAGTAAGAGCTATAGATGAGGCTATTAACATTCCAGAATATACATATATAGATTCAGATAAAGAAGTTTTAACTATAGGAGAAGATGAGTCACAAAATATATTAAATTTATATTATGCTAAAAATACAAATTTAACAGTAAATTATATAGACAAAGCAACTGATGAGATAATGGAAACATATACAGAAGATGGATACGAAGGAAAAGACTATACAACAGATGCAAGAACTTTTAATAAGTATACTTTAGTTGAGGAGCCATCAAATAAAAACGGTAAAATGCAAAGAGATGGAACAATAGTAAACTATTACTATTTATATAACTCTAATTTAATTATAAAATACATTGATGAAATTGATAATAAGGAAATAATACCAGAAGTTAAAGCTAATATGAAAGAAGGAGAAAAATATACAACTACTCCTAGAGAATTTGAAAATTATGCTTTAACATCTATTCCGCCAAATCAAAATGGTACAATTGGAAAGAGCGATATAACTGTTATATATAAATATAAGAAGATTTCAGCTGGAGTTGAGATAAAATATATTGATAAAAAGACAGGACAGACTATAAGTGATACTTTATATAGAGAAGGAAATGAAAAAGATAGATATACAAGTTTGGCATTAGAGATAGATGGATATGAACTTGTTAAAATACCAGATAATGCAAATGGAGAAATGACTGTAGAAAAAACAACAGTCATATATGAATATATAAAAACTTCATATGTCACAACTAGATATTTAGACGAAAATAATGGCAGAATATTGCATCCTTCTAATGTCGAAAAATATAAAGAAGGTGAAAATTATTCTACTGTAAAAGAAAATATTTCAGGTTATACTTATACAAGGGTTGAAAATGATCCTAGTGGAATAGTTCAAAGAGATAACATAACTGTAACATATTATTATAAGAAAAATACATCTGTAATAGTAAAATATGTAGATATGCTTGATAATAATAAAGAAATATCTACTACTATAACTATTAATGGACTTCAAGGACAAGACTATACAACACAAAAGAAAGAAATTGATGGATATATCTATGTTGATGCTATTGGAAAAACAGAAGGACAAATGGAATACGAGCCACTTACTATTACATATAGATATAAAAAATCAGCTATTTTAACAACTATACATATAGATAAAAACACTGGAAAAACAATAATACCTAACATACAAACAATATATAAAGAAGGAGATACATATACAGCTACAGCACAAAATATACCTGGATACGTTCTTATAGAATCACCAGAAAGTACAACAGGAATAATGGGAAGAAACAATATAGAGAAGACATTTTATTATAAGAAAATATCTGGCGGACTTGTGGTAAATTATGTTGATAGAATAACAAATGAATTATTATCACAAGAAGTATATAAAGGAAATGAAAATGATAAAGTATCATTAGACTTAAAATCATTTATAGGATATATATTAGATGAAGCACCAACATTTGATGAGGTTACTTTAGAAGAAACTCCAAAAGAAATTACATATTATTATAGAAAGACTAGAAAAATTGACATTATTGGTATAGATAAAGACACAGGAGAAAGATTATATCTTACTGAAAAAACAGGAATAGAAGGAGATAAGTATAAAACTACTCCAAAAAATATACAAGGATATGAACTTGTTTCTACTCCTACAAATGAAGAAGGAGTGTTTGATAGAAATAATACTACTGTTATATATGAATATAAAAAGAAAACAGGAAAAGTAACTATAAAATATATAGATAAAGATACAAACGAAGAGCTAGATGAGGATATAATAATTAAAGATAAAGGAGAAGAGTATAGTACCTCTAAAAAAGAATTTAAAGATTACAACTTTATCGAGGTTATTGGAGAGGAAAAAGGAATAGTTACAGAAAATAAATTTGTAACATACTACTATGAGAAGAAAATAGGAAAAGTTCAAGTTATATATGAAGATATATATGGAAAAGAGATTAAGAGAGAAGAAATAGAAGATAAAGTTGGAAAAGACTATGAAGTCATAATAGAGGAGATACCAGATTATGAAGTAGTAGAAACAATTGGAAATACTTCTGGACAATATATTGATGGTACAATACAGATTAAAATAATTCTTGAAAAAATAGATGTTAAACCAATAGAAAAAGACAAGGGTACAATAGTAGTAAAATTTTTAGATGAAGATGGAAATAAATTAAGAAAAGATTATGAAAAAGTAGACTACGTCGGAAATGAGTTTTATATAGATATTCAAGATATAGATGGATATGAATTAATAGGAGATAAATATATAAGAACAATATATGAAAATGGACAATTAGTATTTGAAGTCATTTATAGAAAAATACCAAGTGATATTCCAGATACAGGAGATATGAATTTAGCATTATATATTGGAATTGGAATCTCAAGTACATTTATTATTAGTAAAAAAATAATCAAATAAAACATAAATACCTATAGATTTAAGCTATAGGTATTTTATTATAATATAGTAAAAAAATCTAATTACATAAATATTGAAAAAAATAAATCTATATGATATAATGTGATGGTAATTAGCGACACAAGACACATTTATATGTAAGGAGAGGATTTTTTATGAAATGTATTTTACTTTGTGCAGGTTATGCAACTAGACTATTCCCTTTAACAGAGAATTTTCCAAAAGCATTATTAGAAGTTGGGGGTAGACCATTGCTTGACTATATCGTTGATGAAGTTAATTCTTTAGATGAGGTAGATCAAATATATTTGGTTACAAATGACAAATATACACCTCATTTTGAAAAATGGGCACAAGAAAAAAATAATGTAAAACCAATTACAGTTTTTAATGATAAAACAACAACAAATGATAACAGACTTGGAGCTATAGGAGATATTGAATTTACAATAAAGAATGCAAATATTGATGATGATACATTAATTATTGCTGGAGATAATTTATTCACATTCAAATTAAGAGATTTTGTAGATTTCCAAAAAGCAAATAACAGTTCTGCAATATGTGTAAAACCAGAAAAATATGAAACACTAAAAAGATTAGGTGTAGTAGAAACTGATGAAAACATGAAGATTGTAGGATTTGAAGAGAAACCAGCAGAGCCTAAAGGAAAATATGCAGCATCTGCAGTATATTTATATCCAAGAGAGGTTATGCCAATATTTGAACAATATATTAAAGAAGGAAATAATGCTGATGCACCAGGAAACTTTGTAGCATATTTATATACTCATAAACCAGTATATGCTTATGCATTTGATGGAATCTGGTATGATGTTGGAACACACGAAGCTTTAGCAGAAGTTAATGAATTATATAATAAAAATAAATAATTAAGAGTGGTAGAATTATTATGAGCAAAATTTCACGTAGCATAGTAGTAGCAATATTTGTAGTATTAATTTCATTTTTATGTATAACAGATTTTGTATATGTAAATAAAGTAGAATCTGTAGTAAAAACAGTTAGCAATTGGAGTAAAATCGGATATGTAATTTTAATTATTGTCCTTGTTTCGTTATATACATATGTAAGAGAAAAGATATCCAGAAAAAAACTTCAAAAAAAATTAGCTAATTTATATAAATATACATATATAGTATTAGTGATGCTAGCTACTACATTTTTTAAAGTATATAAAATAATAAACTTATATCCTAAAGGAACATTAGTATTATACTTTGTGTTAGTATATCTTATTGGAATACTTGCACAACAGATAATATTTAATGTATCTAAAAGTGATGTACTATCTATTTTAAGCATGTTTGTTACTTTTACACTTCCAAGTGTGATTGATGATAAAGTTGTAGATATAAATTCTAAGTTTATTACAGTATTTGTTTTAGCTTCAATATACTTAACACAAATATTATTAGATGAACTTAAACAGTTAAACATTAAAAATAGAAAGTATCTAATTGAAGCAGTATTACTTGGAATAGTAATGGGGATAAGCACAATAGTTGGTGTGAATTATTTAGTATGGATAGGACTAGCTATTGTATCTGTATTTATAACTTCTAATTTAGATTCTACGAGCTTGAATTTATCTAGTAGACAAAATAGAACAATTAAAAGAAGAAAAAATAATTATTTTATATATAAAATTGAAAGAATAAAAATAAGTAAATTAATAATATCATTATGTCTTGTAACAGTAATATGTGGAGGAATATATATTTGTGGCAGAAGTATAGTAACAGCACTTGCAAATCATGGCAATGATATATGCATAAATATTGTAAATGATTTAAGAACTGGTATTAATACAAAAACAGATATGAGTTTTTCTAATATAAAAGAACAAGCATATAATTTTGCTAGTATGTCTACAAGATTTTATATAGTATGTTATTTGTATATAATATGTATGGAAATACTTGCTATCGTATTAAAAAGAAAGTATGATACAAAATCTACAGCAATAAAAATAGTATTTATGATGTTATATGGATTAATAACTATATTTAAGCTTGATATTATATACTATCAACCAATACTTACAATTATGTTAGTTATAATATGTATAGTAAACACAACTAATATATATTATAACAGAGAAGAAAGAATAAAAATGATAGAAGCATAAGAAAGAAGGTGTAAGAAGGTGCCATATTATTCAGGTGATTTAATTGAAGAAGTTATATCTCAAAATGATGTAGTCGAAGTTATATCTGAATATGTTACTCTTAAAAAGAGTGGAAGAAATTATATGGGACTATGTCCTTTTCATAGAGAAAAGTCACCTTCTTTTTGTGTGTCTATGGACAAGCAAATCTTTAAATGCTTTGGTTGTTCTGAAGGCGGAAATGTTATATCATTTATAATGAAGACAGAAAATCTAGATTTTTGGGATGCTGTTGAAATGCTTGCTGAACGTGCAAATATTGATACTTCTAGATATGAGGTTAACAGTTATTATAATAAAATGGACTCTACAAAAAAAGATTTAAGAGAGACTATGTTTAAAATAAATCGAGATGTGGCTCTATTTTATCATGATAACTTAGTAGAACTTCTAAAGGAAGAAAGCAATCCCGTTAAAGAGTATATTATTTCTAGAAAATTAGATATAAAGACAATTAATAAATTTGGTATAGGATATTCAACAGGAAAAGAACCTTTATATGATTATTTAAAAAACAAAGGCTACACTCACGATGAGATAATGTCTGCAGATATTATAATTCCAAGTAAGAGTGGAAGAGTTTATGACAGATTTTTCGATAGAATAATGTTTCCTATTTTTGATATAAGAGATAGAGTTGTAGCATTTGGTGGAAGAGCATTTGGACCTAAAGTTCAAGATAAAACAATTCCTAAATATTATAATTCACAAGAAAATGATATTTATCATAAGGGAAAAACTTTATATCTTATGAATTATGCCAAAAGAGAAAAAGTAGATAATATAATAATAGTCGAAGGATATATGGATGCGGTTGCACTTCAAAAATTTGGTTTTACAAATGCTGTAGCATCTTTAGGAACTGCTCTTACAGAAAATCAAGCAAGACTAATAAAAAAATATACAGACAATGTTGTAATTGGATATGATGCAGATGAAGCGGGACAGGCCGCTATTCTTAGAGGTTTAGATATTTTGGCAAGTCATGGATTAAATGTAAAGGTACTAAAACTTGATAGACCAGATGCCAAGGATCCAGATGAGTATTTAAATAAATATGGACCAGAAAGATTAAAAAAATGTATAGATAATGCTATATCACTTGTAGAATTTAAAGTTTCTATTTTAGAAAAAGATTTTAATCCAGAAATTTTAGAGTCAAAAGTTAGATTTTTAACAGGTGTAGCTAATATACTTGCAAAAATAGATAATAATATTGAAAGAGACTTGTATATAGATAGAATTTCAAAAAAATATGGAATGAGTCCTGGACCAATTTTAAAAGAAGTAGAAAAAGGACTAAAGAATAAAAAAGAAGATAGTATTTTTATAGATATGAATGCATTAAATAAGAAAATGCAATTAATTACAAATGTTAGAAAAAGGCAAGAGCAGTATATTGTAGCTTTAATGCTATCAAAGAAAAAGAAAATACAAGAAGAAATAATTAATAACATTTCGTCTTATGATATTGAAGATGAAAATGTAAGAAAACTATATGATTTCATCTTATCTTTAAGAGATAAGTATGATATAAATAAAATTGATATCTTATCAAAAATACAAGATGAAGATATGATAAAGGAAATTACCGATATAATGTATATCGACATTTCAGGATATGAAGAAAGGTTACTTCAAGATGTATTAAAGAATAAGAAAAAAGAGAAACTATTTACAAGAAGAGATGAGATTATAAAAAGACTTAGTGAAGACATCTCTAAAGATGAAGGCGACATATTAAAAGTTGAATTAAATCAAATTGTAATTGAGCTTTCGAAGTTGAAGTAAAAAGGAGTATGTATAATGGAAGAAAAAAAAGAAACAGTACAAAAAGAAAAGGTAAAAAAATTTATTGATGATGCTGTTAAAGCTAAAAAAATTCAAATGAAGGATGTTATTGAGTTTATTAGTAAAGAAGATATAGACTCAGAATATGTAACAAAAATCTATGATGAATTAGATAAAGCAAAAGTTAAGTTAGTTTTAGACGAAGAAGATGAGGACAAAGACTTACTTATTGACGGAAAAATTAAAGAAGAATTAGAAGAAGATCCAGATAAAAAAGATGACGATAGCATTGCAGTAGCAGATCTAGATATTGAACCTAATCTTGAAGATATTGATGAAACTGAAAAAGATTTATTATTCCAAGATATGCAAGATATGTCATTTGTTGATAGCCTTAATGTAGATGATCCTGTTAAAATGTTTCTTAAAGAAATAGGAAAAATTAGACTATTAACTTTTGAAGAGGAAAATATCCTTGCTGAAAGAATGGTAAATGGAGATAAAGAGGCTAAAAAACAACTTATCGAATCTAACTTACGTCTTGTAGTAAGTATTGCCAAAAAGTATATTGGAAGAGGAATGAATTTCCTAGATTTAATTCAAGAAGGAAATTTAGGACTAATAAAAGCAGTAGATAAATTTGATCAAACTAAAGGATATAAGTTTTCAACATATGCTACATGGTGGATAAGACAAGCTATAACAAGAGCAATAGCAGATCAGGCAAGAACAATAAGAATACCAGTTCATATGGTAGAAACAATAAATAAATTAATAAAAACATCAAGACATCTATTACAAACTTTAGGTAGAGAGCCTACTCCAGAAGAAATTGCAGTAGAACTTGAAATGCCAGTTGAAAAAGTAAGAGATATATTAAAAGTATCTCAAGAACCAATTTCACTTGAAACACCAGTTGGTGAAGAAGATGAGAGTAATTTAGGAAACTTTATTCCAGACGATGATGCTCCATCTCCATCAGAGCAAGCTGCTGACACATTACTTAGAGAACATATTGAAGAAGTAATGCAAACTCTTACACCAAGGGAAGCCAAAGTACTAAAATTAAGATTTGGACTTGAAGATGGTAGAATGAGAACATTAGAAGAAGTTGGTAGAGAATTTGATGTAACTCGTGAAAGAATAAGACAAATTGAAGCTAAAGCTTTAAGAAAATTAAGACACCCAAGTAGAAGTAAAAAGCTTAAAGATTTTATGAGTAGTGATATATAAAGGGGAAGATTTATGAGTATTATAATTGCATTAGTAGTAATATTATATTTAGTATTTTTTGCATTTGGATTTATTTCTTATGCATTCAATTCATATGGATTATATGAGCTTGCAAAAAAGGAATCAGAAAAAAGTCCAGCACTTGCTTGGATTCCATATATTAATAAGTATACACTTGGAAGGATTGCATTTAAATCAAATGTTCAAGGAATAATATTAACTGCACTTGGAATTATAAGTATAGTATTATCAATAATCGTTTTATTTATAAAAACTACAAAAACAGTATTATTAGAACTTGCAATTGCAAGCATTGCTATTTCTGCAGTTCTTACAATATATACATTTATAGCAAGATATAAAATATACAAAAAATATAGTAAAAGCACAGTATTAATGACAATATTAGATATTGTATCATGTGGTATACTAGGACCATTCTTTATATTTGCTATTAGAAATAATGAGAAAAAATAATATAGACTAAAAGGAGCAATATGCTCCTTTTTTCTATATCTACTAAGCGTAGATATAGAAAACTCAACGATTAGTATGTTTACAAATATATAATAGTTTAGTATAGTATAAACATATAAGTGAGGAGAAAGATATGAATCAATTAAAAATCGGGAAATTTATTGCAGAGTGTAGAAAAGAGAAAAAACTTACTCAAAATCAACTTGCAGAAAAGCTAAATATAACAGATAGAGCAATTTCAAAATGGGAAACTGGAAAAGGGATGCCAGACTGTTCAATAATGCTTAACTTATGTGATGAACTAGGGATAAATGTTAATGAACTATTGACTGGTGAAAAAATTAATGAAAAAGATTATAAAGAAAAGGCAGACGAAAATATAGTGTCTATGATAGAAATAGTAGATAAAAATAAAAAAATATCTAAAAAAATGATTTTAATTTGTGCAACTATAATTTGTGCAATATTAATATATATAATGGCTAAAATAGGATACAATTATGTAGAAACAACTGTAAATTATGATGGAAGAATAATTACTTGCAGTATTACTGATAATGAAATTATATATAATATAGAAGGAATAGATGTATTAAAACCATATTATGAAGTTGTGAGTACAGGAGATGAAACTTTAATTTTCTTTACGAATAAAATACGTGTAGCAGATAAAATAGAAAGTCATAGACAAACATGGGAAAGCATGGCCGAGTTAATTTATGGTAAAAATGATCATATAAGAAAAACAGAAATAGTTATACCTAAAAAAGATATACTAAATAATCAAAATAATAGTATTAAGGTATATTATACAGAAGAACCTTTAAACAAGATAAAACATGCAAATGAAGAAAAACTAAAAGAAGTAATAAATGACTCATATTTAATCAAAGAGCAAAAATAAATTTAAATTTACATAAAGAGCACTTGACAAAGTGCTTTTTAAGATATATAATAGTCAAAGAAAGTCAAAGTTAAATAAAAGGAGGCTAAAATGAATTTATCAGATTTAATTGAGGAATATATAATGAATGCAATATCAGATGAACAGGAAGTAGAACTAAAAAGAAGTGAAATAGCACAGGCTTTTAACTGTGTACCTTCACAAATTAATTATGTTATTTCCACTAGATTTATACCTGAACTAGGATTTTATGTTGAAAGTAAAAGAGGGGGAAATGGATATATAAAAATAAGTAGAATAAATCTTACTAAATACGATTTTTTAAAAGATTTAATTGAGAAGATAGGTCGAAGCATGTCACAAAGTGTAATGGACGTTTACTTAAGAGAGCTACTAGAATATAATGTAATTGATGAGAAGAATGCAAATATTATAAGTGCGGCCTTATCTGAAAAGAGCATGTTACAAGTAGATAAATTAAAAAGAGATCAAGTAAGAGCAGATATGTTTAAAAATATACTTGTTAATTTAATTTAAGAGGAGGAATGTTAAAATGAAATGTTCAAAATGTGGAAAAAATAATGCTAATATTACATATAATCAAAATATAAATGGAGAAGTTACAAATTTAAATTTATGTGAGGAGTGTGCACATAAACTAGGTATATTTAATTCTTTTGATGATATATTTTCACCAATGGTATTAGATTTAGATTATATCCTACCTGAGGAAATTAAATGTAAAAAATGTGGATACACTTTATCAAAATATAGAAATAGTGGTCTTTTCGGATGTGATTCATGTTATGATACATTTAAAAATGAGATTGATTCAATATTACTTAAATTACAAGGCAAAAATAGAAATGTTCAAAAGCTAGAATCAAATAAAAATGATAAACCAGAGTCACAAGAGGAAAAGTTAAGAAAAGAATTAGAGCAACTAGTTAAAGATGAAAAGTTTGAAGAGGCAGCAGTAGTTAGAGATAAGATAAAAAAATTAGAAAGAAAAGGTGATAAATAATGGATAAATTTGAAGATGTTGTATTAACTACTAGAATTAGATTTGCAAGAAATATTAAAGGAAAGAAATTTACAAATAACATGTCATCACATGAAAAAGAGGATTTACTTTTACAAATAAAAGACAAATTAAAGAATGATTATAATGTTTTAAGATTATCAGACATTGATGATGTTACTAAAAAATCACTAGTAGAAATCCATACTATTTCTAAAGAACTTATAAATGAGAACGATAGCGCAATTATACATGATGAAAAAAATAATATAGTAATAATGATAAATGAAGAAGATCATTTTAGAATTCAAGCTTTTGCAAATGGATTTGATACAGAAGAAACATACAGAAACATTAAAGAGGCAGATAAGATAATATCTAAAAATATAGAATACGCTATAAATAAAGATTATGGATATATAACAGCATGTCCTACATGCATAGGAACAGGAATGAGGGTATCAGTAATGCTACATTTACCATCACTTGAAAAAATTCATGCATTAGATAGAGTATTTAGTAATATTTCTAATTTAGGAATTGCAATACGTGGTATGTATGGAGAAAATTCTAATAGTGAGTGTGCAATTTATCAAATTTCTAATCAAAAAACAATCGGAATGACTGAAAAGGATATAATAAAGAAAGTAAATGAGGTTACAAGTTATTTAGTAAAGCAAGAAAGAAAAGCAAGAGAAATGCTTGAAACAAGAATCGAAGTAAAAGACGATATATTAAGATCTTATGGAATATTAAAATATGCTGAGCTTGTATCTAAAAAAGAAGCAATGAGATTATTATCAAATATATATTTAGGAATAAATATGAAGTATATAAATGATATTAAATTATATAATATAAAAGAGCTAATGGAAGAGGTAGGAATTAATACATTAAGAAAAAAATTAAAAGATAATTTTTTAATAGAGGAAGAAAATATAAGAAGAGCAGAATATATTAAATCTAAAATATAATGAAAGGGGAGATAAAATATGTATGAATTTACTGATAGCGCAAGAAGAGTTATTGAGCTTGCAAGAGATTTTTCATTTGAACATAATTACTCGTATATAGGAACAGAACATATCTTATATGGATTAATTGCAGAAGATGAAGGATTAGGAGCAACAATACTAAAAAAGCAAGACTTAAGCGCAGAATATATAGAACAAGAAATAATTAAAATAGATGGATTAATGCATACAGTTGTAGATGAAGAAGATATAGATTTTACTCCAAGAGCAAAAAGAATTATTGCTAATAGCCAAAAAGAAGCAATAAGAATGGGACAAAATTATGTTGGTTCAGAGCATATATTACTTGCATTAATGAGAGAAATAGATAGTGTTGCTGTAAGAATTCTTATTGATTCAGATGTGGATCCTCAAAAGATATTTACAGAGCTTTTAAGAATACTTGGGGAAGAATCTCCAATATCTAAAACATATAATGATCCAGCAAATATAGATAATAAGTCTAGTCAAAATACACCTACTCTAAATCAATATGGAAAAGATTTATCAGACTTTGCAAAGCAAGGAAAACTTGATCCTGTAATAGGAAGAGAGAAAGAGATAGAAAGAGTAATTGAGATTTTAAGTAGAAGAACTAAAAATAATCCATGCTTAATTGGTGAACCAGGAGTTGGAAAAACTGCTGTCGTTGAAGGTCTTGCACAAATGATATTTGAAAATAATGTGCCAGAAATTTTAAAAGGAAAAAGGGTTGTGTCTTTAGACATGGCATCTATGATAGCGGGAGCAAAATATAGAGGAGAATTTGAAGAAAGATTAAAAAAGGCATTACAAGAAATAAAAAATGCTAAAAATGTGATATTATTTATTGATGAGATACATACAATAGTTGGTGCTGGTTCTGCAGAAGGAGCAATGGATGCAGCTAATATTTTAAAACCACTTCTATCTCGTGGAGAAATTCAGGTAATAGGTGCTACTACTTTAAATGAATATAGAAAGTATATAGAAAAGGATAGTGCACTTGAAAGAAGGTTTCAAAGCGTTATTGTAGAAGAGCCAAGTATTGAAGATACTATAGAAATACTTAGGGGGCTTAAAGATAAATATGAGGCACATCATAAAGTTAAAATAACAGATGAGGCAATTAAAGAAGCAACAATATTATCTGAAAGATATATAACAGATAGATTTTTACCAGATAAGGCAATAGACTTAATAGATGAAGCTTGTTCTAAAGTAAAAATAAAAAGTTTAACAAAGCCAGATAGCTTTAAAAACTTGGAAAAAGAGCTAGAGAAAAAATCAAAAGAAAAAGAAGAAGCTATTATATCGCAAAACTTTGAAAAAGCTGCGAAGATAAGAGATGAACAAAATGAACTAAAAGAAAAAATAAAAAAGCAAAATGAAAAATGGGAAAGAAATGAAAATAAGAAAGAAATTTCTATAGTAAAGGAAGATATTTGTGAGGTTGTATCAAATTGGACAAAAATTCCAGCAAGTAAATTAACAGAGACAGAAACAGAAAAACTTAAAAACTTAGATAAAGATTTAAAAGAAAAAGTCATTGGTCAAGATGAAGCAATAGATGTACTTTCAAAAGCAATAAAAAGAGCAAGAGTTGGTCTTAAAGATGAAAATAGACCAATAGGATCATTTATGTTTCTAGGTCCAACTGGTGTAGGTAAGACAGAATTAACTAAAGCTTTGGCCCAAAATATGTTTGGCAGTGAGAATTCGATGATAAGACTAGATATGTCCGAATATATGGAATCTCATAGTGTGTCTAAACTAATTGGTTCACCTCCTGGATATGTAGGATATGATGATGGCGGACAATTAACAGAGCAAGTAAGAAGAAAACCATATTCTATAATTCTTTTTGATGAGATAGAAAAAGCACATCCAGATGTATTTAATATGTTACTTCAAATATTAGATGATGGAAGATTAACAGACTCTAATGGTAGAACTGTTAGCTTTAAGAATACTGTTATTATAATGACATCAAATACTGGTGCAAGAAATATAGTTGAGAACAAAACTATTGGCTTTGCAAATAAAGAAAGCGCAGATTCTAATTATGAGAAAAATAAAATTGAAGTAATGAATGAACTAAAAAGGACATTTAGACCAGAATTTTTAAATAGATTAGATGAAATAATAGTATTTAAAAAGCTAGATAAAGAATCAGTTAAAAAAATTGCTAAATTAATGATAGATAAATCTATAAAGAAACTAGAGGATAGAAATATAAGTATAGAAATTGATGATAGCCTTGTAGAATATATATTTAAAGTTGGATTTGATGAAAATTATGGCGCTAGACCATTAAGACGTGCTGTTCAATCTAAAATTGAAGATAAATTTGCAGAAGAAATACTTGATGGAAAAGTAAAAAATAATAATAGTTATATATTAAAGGTAGAAAATGATGAGATTATAATAAAGGAAAAATAGTTGAATTTAATACAGCTTTGTGTTATATTAAAAGTATAGTAAAGGGAGGAATTTATATGGAATTCATGAAAAAAGTAGAAGAAATCTCTAAAAAAGTTGGAGATACTGCATCAAAATCATATAATACAGTTGCAGATAAATCTGGTAAACTAATTGAAGAGACAAAATTAAAAATGTCAATTTCAGATAAAGAATCTGATATAACTGATATTTTTGAAGAAATAGGAAAAGTTGTATATGAGTCATATAAAGGCGGCGAAGACGTTGGTAAAGAGTTTACTAAACAAGGTAAGAAAATTGATAAATTAAAAGATGAGATAGCAGAAATGAATAAAAAAATTCTATTTAATAAGAATTTAAGAATATGTGAATCATGTGGAGAAACTATATCTCTTGAAAGTAAATTTTGCACTAATTGTGGAGAAAAACAAAAAGCTGTAAAATTTAAGGAAGATAAGAAAGTAATAAAAAAAGACGAAGTAGAAGTTGAAAAAGTTTGTCCTGAATGTGGAGAAATATGTTCAACTGATGCAAAATTCTGTAATAAATGTGGACACAAATTTTAATCTGTAGTAAAGAAGCTAGTTATAATATTAACTAGCTTTTTTTGTCGATTATATTTATATAAAAATAAATAATAGTAAAATTATCTTGGTGATAATATGACTAAAAAGTGTATGGTATTTATTTTTATAATGATATTTATAACTATTTTTACAAGCTCTATAATTCGTTTTGCTTATGCTAATATAATAAAAAATGATGATACAATAGCATTGACTAAAAATTCACAATTTGATATTATAGATAATATAGGAAGTATAATACTAACATCGATGACAACTTTGGGAGAAAAGAATTTGTCTACACAATCTAAAATAGATGCTACTATAATGTATATTTTATATAACAAAGATAAATATAGTGAACATATAGTAGATAACGACAATAAAATAAGAAAGGAAGACTTTTATAATATACTTAGTTCAGTATTTGATTGTCCTGAAACAATTTTAGATGAATACATAGATGTTTCTATTGGAAATATTAATTATAGTTATTTAAAAGATTATGATATTGTAAAGATAGAAGAATTAAACAATAGCTATGTAGTGTATACTAAATATTGTAGAACTTTAAGCGATGTAAAAAATTATGTATATGTAAAATATGAATTAACACGTGACATGAAAATAAAAGATGTTAATATTATAGAGTCCATTGTTGTATAAAGGGATGAAAATAATGAAAAAAATAAAATTAAATAGGATTGTTCCTATATTTATAATATGTCTAGTAATACTTATTCTATTATTAGTAGTTATTATTAATGTTGTAAGAAATAATAATATTAATAAACAAGCTATTGCGTATATAGATTATAATTTGAACCAGACTACGATTTTTTGTAATGGAAAAAATGTTAAGTTAAAGAATGAAGTGTTGCAAAAATTAAAGGATGAACAAATTGATCTTGTAATAAATAATGCAGATTATATTGTTAAGGTTGATTATAATAGTATAAATGATGTAGTCGACTTGAAAATAAACATAAAGAAAGATAAATCAGAATATATAATAAATTCTTTAAATAGTTTTAAGGAATTGAAAGTTAATGTTAAAAGTATTTCCAAAGATTACATTAGTGAATATATAGATGATGATTTGATAAGTAATAAAATAATTGTAAATGATGAAGGATATGCAGAACTAATATTAAAAAATGATAATAGTGAATATAAATTATCATATATAATTCCAAATAATATAGATGTTCAAGATATAAAACTAAAAAAAGGAATGACTAAAACTATAGATATTGGTGTAGATAAAGATAGTTATACTTATGGCGCTGTTAAAGTTGAAACAGATAGTCAGGATTCTTTGCAAATATCATATATGGATATAAAGGCTAATGAGGTTGGAGAATATAAAATTGTTGTGTCTTGTAATGGAATTAGTAAAGAGGCAAAGGTTATAGTAGAACAAGGCGCTGAAAAGATAGAGCTAAGTAATTTAACTATTGAGTTAATAGAAGGTAACGAAGTAGTGGTAAATGCGACTGTATTACCAGAAAGTTCTGTTAATAAAGACTTGGAATGGTCATCTTCTGATGAAACTATTGCAAAAGTTAGTCAGGAAGGAAAAATAAATGCAATAAAACAAGGCAATTGTGAAATTATAGTATCAACAGTAAAGGAGCCAAAAGTGACTCAAAAATTACAGGTATCTGTAAAGAATAAATTAAATTCGATTACTAATATTTCTTCTTCGACTTTAGGACAAGTAGATGGAATAACATATATTAATGGAATAATGCTTGTAAATAAAACTCATCCAGTACCACAAAATTATGCACCAGGACTTCAATCTATTGCGTATAATGCTTTTGTTGAATTAAGACAAGCAGCTGCTGATGCCGGATTTGATATACAGCTTTTATCTGGATATAGATCTTATGAAACACAAAAAGGATTATATGAAAGATATGTTTCAACATATGGTCAAGCAGAAGCTGATACATTTTCTGCAAGACCAGGTACATCAGAACATCAAACAGGACTTGCGATGGATGTCGGCTGGATTGATGATGCATATGCAGATACTCCTTCTGGAAAATGGCTTGCTGCAAATTGTTATAAATATGGATTTATAATTAGATATCCAAAAAGTAAAGAAGATATAACAGGATATAAATATGAACCATGGCATATAAGGTATTTAGGAAAAGATATAGCTAAAGATGTATATGATAGTGGCTTATGTTTAGAAGAATATTTAGGAGAAACAAATTAAAAATAACAAATAGATACATTTTGTATCTATTTTTTTGGGACAAAATCGTGACTAAATACGCTTTTTTAATGATTAAATATATAGTAGAATTCTTTTTGAAAAAAATATGTAATTTTTTTGAAAAAAGTGTTGACAAATAATATAAAAAGTAGTATCATAATAAGCGTCGTAAGGAGATAACAAATGACACAAATTAGAAGTTTAAAAAACTTCTAAAAAATATAAAAAAGGTGTTGACAAAAGTTACTTCTTTATGCTATAATGAAATCGTTCTCAACGAGAGAACAAAAAGCACATTGAAAAATAAACAAT
>CANCXL010000006.1 GCA_947381905.1 uncultured Clostridiaceae bacterium
ATTATATCATATATTTGTTATTTAAATAAGTCATATATGATATAATCATAGCTACTAAAAATTACAAATTAGAAATATAAAAAAATCTAATTATAAAGGAGATTACTCATCAAAATCTATATGCATTTTTAATGAGCAAAATAAATATACCACTAACCAAACGTATTTACAATAAAAACTAGACTATAATTTATGTTGAAAATAGTCTAGTTTTGTTATTATTTTAATTTACAATCTTTAATTATTTTATCTCCTGTATCTTTATCTATATATTTGTAAATACCTTCATATAAAACTAAATATCCATCAGGTATTATATTTTGTTCTTCAGCATTTTTTAAATTATCTAGTAATTTTTCCACATTATAAGCAGATAAGTTTTTAATAAATTTCATCCTCTTTGATATTATTTCACTCTCATTAGAAATTATATCATAAACATATAATTTATTTTCATCTGTAATAGCATAAACTGTAGATTTCATCTCAAGTTCTTTAGAGTTTTCATTTACCACCATAGTAGACTCAATACTATATTTTATTATTTTTCCTTCTAATTCTTTATCTACATCTTTTAATAAAACCAAACCTTTATTTACTATTAAAATTACTAATATAAATATACAGACTATAATTGTAGTAATTATAACTATTCTTTTATTCATCTTATCTCCTCGCATAGCTAAAATTTATTCAATTTATTTAATTTTATCATTAATATAAATATTAGTAAATATAATAACACATACTATTTTTATGATGTATAATTTTGAATCAATATGGGATGATACTATACAAAAAACTCCCAAATATAATAAATTAAATAAAGATATTAATACATATGTATGTATAATTGGTGGAGGAATCACCGGAATAAGTACTGGATACATGCTACACAAAAACAACGTGGATTTTGTATTATTAGAAAAAAATAAAGTATGTAATAATACTACCAAGTTTTCTACCGCTAAAATTACAAGCCAACATGGACTTATTTATTCAGATATTGCCAAAAAATATGGCTTAAAATATGCTAAATTGTATCTTGAAGCAAATAATGAAGCAATATCTAATATAAAAGAAATTGTGCAAAAAGAAAATATTGATTGTGACTTTACAGAACAAGATTCATATATATTCACTCAAAAAATGCAATATAAAGAAAACATTAATAATGAAGCTCAAATTTTAGCCAAATTAGGTTTTAATGGCTTTGAAGTTTTAAATAGTACAGAATTACCAATTAATACCAGTTATGCCATTAAATTTAAAAATCAGGCAAAATTTAACCCTAAAAAATATACCTTATCTCTTGCTAATTTAATTAAAGATAAAATGTATGAAGATTCTAATGTAATTAATATAGAAAAAAATGGTAAATCATATATTGTTCATACTCCAAAATATAAAGTATATTGTAAGAAAATAGTAATTGCCACACATTTTCCAATTAAAGATATCCCTGGCTTTCACTTTATTAAAATGTATCAAGAGACATCTAATGTAGTAGCTATAGATATAAAAGATAATACATTTAATGGTATGTATATAAATGCAGAAACTCCAACTATATCACTAAGATCAATGATATATAAAGATCATAATATACTACTTGTTGGTGGAAACGAATTTAAAACTGGAGATTTAATTCAAGAGAATAAATATAGTTTTCTTGAGAAACTAGCTTATCAAATGTATCCTGATTGTAAAATAATAAAAAGATGGAATACTCAGGATTGTATGACTTTAGATAAAATTCCATACATTGGTAATTTTTCAAAATTTTATCCTAATGTATATGTGGCAACTGGGTTTAATAAATGGGGAATGACAACATCAAATGTCGCAGCAAATATTATAAAGGATAAAATACTAGAAAACAAAAACAAATATGAAAAAGTATTTAATGCAACAAGACTGCATCCAATAAGAAATAGTAAAGAATTATATTACAATATGAACCAAACTATACAATCTGAAATTATAAATAAACTAAAAATTAAAAAAGACACTATAGATAATATTCCAATTAATACAGGTAAAATAATAAAAGAAAATAATATAGCAATAGGCGTATACAAAGATGAAAAGGGCAATATATACAAAGTTCATCCGTATTGTAGTCATTTAAAATGCTTGCTCACATTTAACTCACAAGATAAAACATGGGATTGTCCTTGCCATGGATCTAGGTTTGATATATATGGTTATATTATAAATAATCCTGCTAATGAAGATATAAAAACATATTTTTAAAACACTTTAATATTAAAAACATAAAGAAGCTGGTTAAACAGCTTCTTTATTATTACTTTTTTAATATATTGTTTTTTCTATAAAGTCTAGTTCTTTTCTTAAACCATCAGTAATTTTACCTTTTTTCTTTATACTTGATATGACTTCTTTTACAGCATTTTCCGATCCATCAAGATCACTTAATTTCCAAATATAATTTATTACCTTTTTACTTAAGTTATATGACTTGTAATATTCGTTTAATATATCATTTTTATATTTTTCTATTATTTTTTCATTATAGTCATTATACAAATATGGTATATGATCACTAAATGTTTCCAAATTCACATTATTAATTAAGTCATATATTTTTTCTTTTTGATTTTCATATTTATATAAAAGAATTCTATCCTTTAAAGAACCTTCTCTTTCTACTAATAGATAATATGTAATACATTCGTCAAGTGTGTACTTTTCTCTTAATATTTTATAATACTCTATAGATTTATATTTAAAGCATTCCTCTTTTATATAATTATAATATTTATCTTTGTCTACATATGAATATGATTCGATTAAAATTTTTCTATATTTCTCTTCATTTTCTATCCTAAATTCTTTAATTATATCTACTATTATCTTATATTCTTTATATTTATATAAAGTCTCAATTACTTCATCAATATAGCTAAGATCTTTTCTAAATAAAACTACTTTATTCACTAGATTTTGTATTGCATTTTTAGAATTTAGATATTTACTTTCTAAAATATATAATATTGTAATATAGAGTATATTATTATTTGAAAATGAATTAATTTTATTATTTACCACGTCATATAATTGTTGCGCTTTCCTTTCATTATTAGTATTTTGTATTATAATTTCTAATACATCGTCTTGAATATCACTCACATTTATAAATTTTAACCAATTTATAATATAGTCATATCCTTCATCATCTTTTGCTATTTCTTCTATAACACTATTTACTATACCATTACAGTCATAAAACAAATCGTAAATTTCATCATAGTCTTCATCATAGTAATAATCCTCGTCTTCATCATAGTAATCTTCAACATATTTTATCCAGCGCTCTTTATATATAAATTCATATAAATATCTTATAAAATTAAAAATATTTTCTTTATCTTCACTATAATGCTCTAATGCCATCTTACAAGACTCGTCTACAAAACAAATAAACTCATCTATCATGTCATAGTCTATACAATCCCCATCATATAAACCATTCTTAATTATTTCCTCATTAAAATAATTTATATATTTATTATCACTAATTTTATTATCAATATTTAAATTTTCTATTACATTACTTTTATCTTTTAAATAATATAATACAGCTGCAATATGCTTACAATTAGTATTTGATCTATAATAAGGACAAGTACAACTCAAATTTTCAATTTTTTCCTCATCAGTTGAAATTCTAACTTTATATGTCATATTTCCATTTACTAAGGCTTCATATTTTTTACCATCACTAATAACTCTTTTTACTTTTCCATCAATGTAATAATCATATCCTCTTTTTAAAATTACCATATCAAAGTATTTTTTTAAATTTCCTATATCCATATTTCTTTCCCCCATAGAATAAATATTTTTTAAACCAATTTATATTTATTATATAACTTACTATTATATTTAATCAAATTATTTTTAGCAAGTCTTCCTACAATAAAGCTCATTGGTATTTTATATTCTTTAGACTTTTCACATAAATAATCTTCATCAATATTTTTAGATATGTTTATCCATTCATTTTGACTAATCATAGTATTAATTGCAAATAAATCTGCTCTTTTTTCTCTTTCATCATCGCCATCTATAATCGTTTTACTTTTTGCCATATTATAATCACTTTTACAATGTCCTAATTCATGAAATATTTCAAAGAAAAATGAATCTTTTCCAGAATAATTATCTGTTATATATATAGCTGGTGTATTTAATTTTACTTTGAAGCATCCTCTAACTTTTGTTCCAGGCAAAGCTTTTTCACATACAAATATTATCCCATATTTATTTAATATTTTGGTTATTCTTTCTATATCAATTCCTTCATTATATGATTCCTCAAGCAATTCATAAATCAGTTCATTAAATTTTGAGCTGTCATATTTTTCTATACTTTGACTATTACTAATTTCATCGCAATGAGCTATCCATAAAGCTAACTTATAATAATTTTCTCCAGACTTTTTAAATAATACAAATTGTTTTATGTCATTTAATACCTTAAAGTTACGGACTTTTAAAAAATTTAATATATCCATAGCATTTTGATAAACATTTGTCACATCTTTAAACTCAATCCATTTCCTTTTAATAACATTTGTTATATTCATATCTTCATATAATATTTTTTTTAAATCCTTTTCACAAGGATACTCTTTTCTAATATTTTCTTCAAGAATTCTTGCTGTCTCAATAGAAATAATAAAAGAAGTTGGTATACCAGTTAAAGTTGCAATGCTAACTGCCATACACGGAGTTATATTTTTTTTACCTTTTATTAATTCATTCATATGTTTTTGACTAATACCAAGTCTTATAGCAAATTCAGACTGAGATATATTATTATCTATCAAATAATCTTTTAAATAATCTCCAAAACAAACCATTCTTCTTTACCTCCTATCCTTCACCATAATGCTTATCATCAATACATAAAAACCAAACCTCTACTATATCTTTCAATATATATGGATATTTTCCAACTGGTTTAATATATAACCTTAATTTAGAATTTATTCTCGCAGTATATATGTCTTTTAGATTTCCTTTTTTCTTTTCTAACATATAATGCAAATGTATTGGATTTAACATTACATCTTTTAAGGTTTTAGATTGTTTCAAAAATACTTCCAGCATTTCTATTTCCTTAATCTCCTTAAATAAATGCTTATCTAAAATCTTCTTTTTATAGTCTCTAGTGTATTGCTTATTCTTTAGTATAATTATTTAAATCACCTCGCAATATCACTATGTTGATTATATTATAACCTATAAAGTAATAACATGTCAATAACACGGTGATATTTAGAGTATAAACTTATAATATAAAAAATACAAGAAATTTTATTTCAAATTTCTTGTATAATTTTGTACCAATATTCTTAATAAACTTTATGAAAATTGTAATAAGCTAAATAATAATATTATTAAAAAAAATCTTAGTATGTAAATTATTTATGCTATTTTTTATATGTATTTCATCTAAGCCTAATCTATAAAGTTGCATTACATATATAAATCTACTTAAAAAAACAGCTCCTAAGATTCCATCATTTTCTAAATCAATTTGCATATGTCCATGTGCATAGTCATTTCTTAGATCACTTAACTCCTTAAATATATTGTCCCTATTTCTTACATCATTAAGATTTATAAGATGTTCTAAAATTGGTTTAGCAAAAGTAATAAGCTCGTCATATGCGTATTTTAATTTTCCATCTAAAGTATCTTTGTACATATTTTCTATTGTCTTATTAACTATCCTTTTTTGAAGAGAATTACATTCTAATTTCATATTATTAAGTTTGTTTTCTAAATCTCTAAGTTTACTTACTTTGCCAGGCTTATGCTTTATTCCTTCAGGAAATAATTGATCAAATTCCCACTCAAATGCAGATGTTAAATTTATTACTCTATCTAAAGTAATTTGTTTTGCTTCAATAATATCCTTAGGAATATGTCTTATAAATAATTTCTTGTCTGATATCGCTTGAATAATTTTTTCTTCAATTGGCAAAATATCGTCATGATTAATTATATGTTTATAAATATAATCCTCTTCAACTCCATTATTGAGCTTATTCTCTCTTTTATATGTATAATAGAAAGTGCCACAATTATATAATCTGTTGTTTTCATCAAAAGAATATATAATTATTCTATCATCTAAAATGTTTTGGCGATATGAAATATAAGAATAAAAAATATGTAACTTATTATATATTTTTATTATATCTTTAAAATTTTCCATTTTGTCTTTTAAAGAATATTTTGCAAATGTATTAAGTGTCAATGGATTTTCATTATTTCTATTTAATTTTCTAGCCACATAATAATAGTACTCTATTTCTTTATTATCTATTTTTATCTTTTTTATTTCACTTTTTACATCTCTGAAATTATTTACCTTAATAGATATCTGTTTATCATCATCTAAAGTAATTTCGTTAAGAGCTTTGTTTGTACTATAAAAAGCATTTAATTCTTTAAATGACATTTCAAATGAATTAATCTCATGTTCTCTGTTGTCTTTAAATTCAATATAACCAATTATTTCAAATCTTTCTTTTCCATCTATATAGTCCATTGTATTATTATGAAAAATTATACCTTTATTCCAGTTCGGGAAAAAATTAACATGTAGCTCTTGTATTTCAGAAATAAACTCATTTTTACAATTAAACTTTTCAAAAATTTTACTTATATTAATTCCACTTGTATTTGAGATTTCAATAACGCCATCTTCTATTTTAAAAAAATACATCTTTTCATTTAACTTAAAAAAACCAGTTTTCACTATATATCACCAATATATATATATCACTTTATTATTTTACTGTCAATATTAGACTTATTTGCTTAAATAATACTAATTAGAAGTTCTAATATCTTAAAACTTCATTAAAAAAGTACTAGTAAAAACTAGTACTCTTAACCTTATGATATTCTTCTAAATTTATCATCATATTTTATCATCTGATTACTTGTATAATGTGAATAATCTTTAGCATAGTATTTCATTTTATCCATAGGCATTTTATTTATTACTACACCTAATATATTACCACCTACACTTAATATTTTTTCTTTTGTTTCAAGTAATGTTTCTCTTCTTGCTTTACCTATTCCACAAGTAAGTATTACTCCATCTACTTTATTACATAGTATTATACTATCAGTTACAATATTTGCTGGTGGTGCATCAACAATAATAACATCAAATTTATCTTTTAAATTCTCTAAAATTGCTGCAAATTGTTCACTTTCTAAAAGCTCTGATGGATTATGTGGTGTTATTCCAGTTGGTACTACATATAAATTCTCTATACCTGTAGACTGAATTAGCTTGTCCATTTCTTCATCTAAATATACACTACCTTTACATATTTTTTTGTTATTTAACACACTAGAAAGTCCTACAGTATTATCTATATTAAATACTTCATGTTGTCTTCCTTTTCTTAAATCTGCATCAATTAATAATACTCTTTGTTTAGATTGTGTAAATGCTATTGCAAGATTTGATGCTGTCCAGCTTTTTCCTTCTCCAGGAGCAGAACTTGTAATTAAAAACATCTTTGAACCAGTTTTATTCATTTTATATGTAAGATTTGTTCTTAAAGTTCTAACTGCTTCTGATACTGGAGATTTTGGAGCTTCATGAATAATTAAATCTTTTCTCATATCAAACACCTCTTAATCTTTAATTTCTGGTATTACTGCAAGAGTTTCAAGTCCTAATAGTTCTTCTATTTCTGTTTTAGACTTAACTCTTGTATCAAAATAGAATATTAAAAATAATATGCCACAAGATACTACAAATCCAGCTGCACCAAATAGTCCAGCATTTTTAGTATAATTTACATTACTAGGAACTTTACTTGGTATTGCTTTATCTATCACAGTAACATTTTCAATGTTATATATTTCTCTTACTTTTTCTTTAAAAACATCAGATAAACTATTTGCAACATTTGCTGCAACAATAGGATCTTCATTTTGTACTTGAATTTTTAACATCTCTGTATCATCTTTTGCATTAACAGATATGTTAGACATTAAAGATTCTTCAGATATTTCAAGTCCTAAAGCTGTCTTTACTTCTTCTGCAACTGCTCTACTTTTCATTATTTCACTATATGTTGAAACAAGCTTTGAGTTTAATGTTATATCTCCTTGTGTAATTGCTTCACTAGACGTAACATATGAATTATTTGCAGTAGTTGGTTTAGATAACACAACTGTGGTTACTGCAGAATACATTGGCGTAATTAGAAATTTAGTATATAATACGCCTGCTACTACTCCTAATATAGTTAAAATAATTACAAAGAATTTCTTTTTAAAAATATAATATAGTATTTCTTTTATATCAATCTCTTCCATAATCATCACCGATAAAAAAATTATATAATATTTTTATAAGAAAAATCAAGGGGATAATAGTGATTTTTAGAGGTTATAAAAAATATTTCTAATATACTATTATAATAAAATTTCTTTAGTATATAAAATATTTAACATACTTAGTCTTAAATTGCCACAATCTAATTGTATTAATTTGTACATATTTAACAAAATACAATCTTCGATAAACATAATATATTTTTTTATTTTTAATTCATCTAATTTAATTCCTAGTTCGGATATGCTATGAATATAGTATGTTCTAGCATCTTTTATATTTTTTGATAACATTAATATTTCGTCATCAGAAAAGTTAAAATTTTCATTTACATTATTTATTAATTCATATACCATAGATCTAAATTCAGGTTCATCACGTCTTCTTATATTCAATACATTGGTTCTTGCTAATGATTGATCATATAAAAAATTTCTGCAAAAATTTTCTATCATTGCAAAACAATTGATTAATCTTATTGTTGATGGAACAGTATACTTTGTTACATCATTATAAAGTTCCATTATTGGATACATTACTTCTGCTTTATCAAAAAAATTATTTATACACTCTCCAAAATTGTTTATATCTTGTAACTTAATTGAACAATCCTCCATTAATCTTTTATAGTTATTATTTAAATACTTATACTTATTTTCTTTAATACAATTAATTAAATAAATAGATTTCTCTTTATCTAAATACATCATTTTATCTTCAAATTCAATATTTTTTCTTTGTATTATCATTAATAGATTCATTAATGTACATGATTGTTTCTTTATTTCATAAAAATTTAATACTTTATCATTACATATTTCAAATACTATGTCACTATTTAATAAAACTTTATTATCTATTTCTAGAATACAGGGGTATGTAGCAACAGATAATTTCCCAAAATTCGTATTATAAGTATAAATTTTTGAAGAGTATTCAATATTTTTATTTAGGAAATTATTTTTAAATATATTACATTCTACAAAACTATTAATATCCTTAAAAAAAATACTATAATTTTTAAAACAAACGTTTTCTATTGCATCATATCTTTTACCGATAATAATCCAATCCAAATTATATGATGCATGATATATATTTTTTTTACTTTTCGATGTGTAAGTTGTTCCTGTTGAAGGATGAGATAAAGTAATAATAGTTATTGGAATGCCAGATGATGTTTCTGTTCCAGAAAAAAACATTTCATTGTCATTAATGAATTTAAATATTTCATCATTCTCATAACTAAAATTTAAAGTGATAAAATTATCTTTTTTCTTTATATTTCCTATGATTTCATACTTATCAATATTAAACTTAATACTTAATCCTATCAAATCTTCTCTTGTTTTTATATCCATTATATTCACCTTATAATATATTATCATATTTGTTTCTAATAATACATTTTTTTATAATTTTTTAAAAATATTTTAGGAAATCTAATATTATATTTAAAAGATTGTAATAATTTAAAATAATTCTAAAAATACTCAAATATTGATATCAATAAATTAGTTTGTTATTTCAAATAAAACAAAAACAACTTGATTAAAATGTTAAAATAATTTATTTCAAACTTAGAATTTAAATATATTAAAAAAAGAAGGATTTTAAAATAAATCCTTCTTCTAAAGATTCTATATTTTAGAATATTTTTCCAACTATTTGTTTATAACTTTATTAATTAAATCTTATTTTTTTTACTAATTGCTAAAAAATCATATCTTACATAATTTATATTAAGAGCAAAATATACAATTCCACCAATTATTATTTGTAAAATTATTTTTGCATAATTGTTATTTATAAAATAAGATAATACAAGTATTACTATAGACATAATTATACTTTTTATAAAAAAAGGAAGTATAGCTTTTAAATTATCTATATACTTGATATCTATTCGAGTACAAATAATTTGATAAATCATTACCACTAATTCTGCTAATATAGTTCCAACGCAAGCACCATAAGCACCATATTTTGGAATAAATAGCAAATTAAATATAAAATTTACTATAGCACCACAAATAGTCGATTTAACATATATATTGTCTTTTGATTTAGGAATGAGATAATTGTTTCTTGTTATATTTGTTATACATGAAAACAATACTGTAATAATTAGTAAATTAATTAAATTGGGTGTTATGTCAAATCCATTTCCAAAAAATATATTGCAAAAATTTTTTGATACTAATAGTAGACCAGCACAAATGGGAAAAATCATAAAGAAACACAATTTATATGTGTCCTTGATTTTTTCAGAGTACTCTTTTGTACTGACTTTTGACATATGTGGTAACATTACTGTTCCTAAAGCTGTAATAATACTTAATGGAATATTAATTATTTTTTCCGCACTTTCATAATTTCCAAGTTGAATGGTATCTGAAAAATAACCTATCATTGTTTTATCCATAACTCTATATATGCTATATGCAATTACAGGGATAAATAAAATAATACAAGGTTTATAGTTTAAATATATATCTTTAAATGATACTTTAACTAAAGTAACATCTTTTTTTATGAATATCCATAAATATAATTGACTAATCAATGTTGATAACGATAAAACTAATATATATATCCACAAGTCAGTTTCTTTTTTTACAAGTATGAAGATAAATATTAAAGATAATAATTTTATTATCATACTTCTAGAAATAGTGATTTTAAATTTTTCCATACCAAAATAAAACCAATTAATGTCAAGCATTGCAGAAATAAGAAATATTGTTTGAATAATTAAAATTTGTTTATATTCAACATTAGAGAAAATTACAAACAATAAAAATATTAATATACATACAATAGAATTAATTAATTGTAAATAATATATTGATAAGAATTTTTTAGATCTTTCCTCTCTAGTAGTAGACTTGGCAATTTCTCTAGCACCGTAATTATTTATTCCAAGTAAAATTGCAAGCATAAAATAATTTACGATTGAATAAGTATACGAATATATACCTATATTTTCAACACCTAAAACTCTAGAAATATATGGTGTTGTTATAAGTGGTATTACAAAAGCAAAGATCTGATATATAAGATTATATATAAAATTTTTATTTGTTGTTTTCATTTTTCTCCTCATCAAATAGAGCTATATCTAAGAAATTATTTGCTTTATCTTTTAATTCATCTAAAGTTTTGTCATATGAGCTATAATCAACATCAGCTAGGTAATCAAATTTTTCGTCAAAATCGAATGGAATTAATCTATCCATCATATTTAATTGTTTTAGTAATGTTATTACTCTATCGTCATCTCCATACATATCCCCATTTTTTACTGTTATAAAATTCTTTTTATAAATTGTAGAAAAGATTGTTCCATGAAAAGATGTAGTAATAACTACTTTGGCATTTTTAATTAATGAAAGGTATAATGCTGGTGTCTCATAGTCAACTAGTTCAAATCCATATTTTTTTACTTGTTTAAAGTAATAAGATTTTGTACTCCATGCAATTACTTTTAAATTATATTTTTCAGATATCTTCTTTACAAACTTACATATATCAGTATTAAATGATGGGCAATAGAAAAATATATAATCCCCTTTATATTTATCAGAATCTTCTAAAATTGCATCATAGTCTTGCGCATTTAACAATAATGTTGGATCTATTAATACTTCCGCATCTCTATTGCATAAATCTCTTATCCACTTTTTACCATTATTTTCTCTTATAGATATATAATCATATGAATTAATATATTCCTTATATTTTTCTGGTTCCTTTGAATATTTTAAGATATTTTTAGAACCAAAACTAGGAGCATATGCTACTTTTTTTGCTTTTTTTACCCATGGTAAAAAATATGCATCGTCGCTATCTTCTATTGTTATATTCCATATCTGATCACTTCCAGATACAACAATATCAAACTCTTCATCACTTAATTGATTATTTGATATATAAGAATCAGATGTTAAATTAAAGTTTTTCCTTTTAAATTCTTCATATTTCTTATTATTTACTTTTAATTTTGATATTGCTGGAATAACTAATATATTTTTTACTATATTTTTTAATGAATTGTTTTTATAAAAAATACTATATAATTTTCTTTGATTGTAATTAGAAAAGTCTATTATTTTAGTTAAACAGCCTCTCTTCTCTATAGCTTTTTGCATAGCATATGATTCTAACATTGAACCACAATTATATGAATTATGAAATGTAATAATTCCTACTTTTTTCATTTTATCACCTATATTTCTTTTAAATATTCCTTTCTTTTTAATTTTATAAGTTTATTTTTTAATCTTAAAATTTTATAAGCTAAAAAATATCTTCTGTTCTTTATAAAATAAATTACTAAATTTTTAAAAAATCCTAGGTTGTTATCCGCAGATCTTAAAAAGAATTTGTTGTAAAATTCAAAGTCTATTCTCTTATAGAATTTCTTAACATCTGTATAACAATCTACAAAAGATAATCTATCAAACATAGTATAAATTCCATTAATACAGCTATTTTGTATTATTAATTTATCGTTATTTTGATTAATATCTAGTATATCCATTAAGTATTTTTGAAACTTTCTATCAGTGTCAATTATTTTTTCATTAAAACTTTTTGTAGCTGAACCAAAATTAACTCTATATATATATATATTATTATTTACAATCTTATAATTTTTGGTTTTTTTAAGTATAGATAAATTGAAAATCATATCTTCACCATTAATTAAATCTGAAATAAATACTATATTGTTTTCTTTCAAAAAATCTTTTCTATATAATTTTGAAAAAGGTCCAGCTATACAAATTCCATCTTTGTTCATACCAGCAACTTGTCTCATTAATATTTCTTTGTTGCTATTAATGCCTTCATTAGAAAATATAACTATATCGTATTTATAATTAAAGTATTCCTTTACAGTATCATACCAATTACGATTTAAAATATCATCTGCGTCAACAAACATAAGGTATTCTCCTTCTGCTTGTCCAATTCCAAAATTTCTAGAATATGAAACGCCATGATTTTTATTATTATATATTTTTAACTTATCATTTTTTAGTTCATCTAATATATTTTGGGTGTTATCTGTAGAGCCATCATTAATTATTATAACTTCATAATCTTTAGTATTATTAATTAATATGGATGATATACATTCTCTAATATATTTCTCCCCATTATATACTGGAATTATAATTGATAATTTTGTCATTTTTTATCTCCTTATTCTCACTTATGAAATCATTAGAATATATTGTAAAAAGAAAAACTAACATAATTATAGGATTAAGATACACCTCTGTTAAATTTAAAATTAATAATACAAAAAAACATGAACTAATAGTTTTTATAATATCATTATTATAATTATTCTTTACTTTATTACATGTACTTAAAATAATATATACATATACTAATATGCTAATAATTCCTCCCATATATAAATACTCTAATATTTGATTATGTGCTGTTATAACTGTTTGACTATTATACATAGTATGTCTAACATCAATATTTTCCCATCCATATCCAATAAAAGGCTTTTTTAGAATTTGTTCTAAAGTTATATCCCATAAAAACGTTCTATTAGTGAATGTTAAATCTTTATGCAATATATCAACAATTATAAATCCAAATGCATTTTGAAATCTAAAAATAACAATTATAAAAAACAAGATAATGGATACCCAAAAATAATTTCTTAAATTAAATAATTTAGTATTATTTTTTATAAATGGTAAATAATTAAGTATTACAATAACACTCATACCAACTATTGATGTAGATGAACCGGAAATAATGCAACTTAAAAATATAATAATGTTAAGTAATTTTATACGTATCTTACTCTTATTTAAGCTATTATATATATGTCCTACTATATATGCAGGAAGAAAGTAACTAATCATAACATTTTTAAATCCTAAAATCCAGTTCTGACTAGCAATCCCCGTATAAATAGTTCCTGTAGAATATAATCCTTTAGGAAATAAAATCATACTAAAAAAGTTGGCATAAATTAGTAATTCAAAGCAGATTAATAATGTATTTAAAAATTTTATATTTTTTTTATTTAAATCGATTAAATATGCTAAACATAAAAGACTAATAAAATAATTCAATGCTGTTCCGATATTTCCATTATATAAAAACGTCGGTACAATAATTGTTAATGAAAACAAAATCAACTTAAGAAATGTCTTAGAAATTTTTCTTTCTTTAAATATAATAATTACTATAAAACTATATGAAAGTATTCTTAATAAATTAAAAATCATTGAAACACTTACAAATCTAGTAAAATAATCTGTCCTAAAAAAGGAAAGTAAAATAATAAAATAAATAAAACTAAAATTTTTAATTTTAAGCATACTTTTTCCTCATTTCATTTAATTTATATAATAACATAATAAAAAGAGCATTATGATTTATAAATCCTCTTATTAACATTTTATATTTAAGATCCATATTATTAATTGGAGAATTATAAAAAATATTTTTCCACAATTCTGATGAAAAAGTTTGCTTAATAGCTTTATAATGTGAAATTCCATTTAATTTTTTATGCATTGCATAGTGCCTCAAATAATTCATATACATATATAAACCACACATATATATATCCTTATTATTAAATTCATATAATGAATATACTTTTTCTATCTCATTTATAAAAGTTATTATTTCTTCTTCATAATTATCAAAAAATTTAAATGATGCTGAATTTTCATTCAAGATATAGTTATAACATTTTATATCAGAAATTATTATTTTATTGCATTTACTGTATATAGATAAATTAAAAAGAGTGTCTTCTTTAAAACGAATCTTAGTATTAAACTTTGCCCCATCAAGTAAAGTCTTTCTATACAACTTACCACAAACGTATCCTAATAATTGAGCATCATATATATCACTTTTACACGAAATTAATGCAGAAATCATATCTTTAATTTGATTTCTATTAACTTCAATTAAAATATTATCTGCTTCATTTTCAAATCTACCAATTACAACATCACAATTATACTTATGTGCGGACAACACTAATTCTTTAACAGAATCTGTTTCTAATGTGTCATCTACATCAACAAACATTATATATTCTCCAATTGAATGTTCAATTCCAAAATTTCTAGAATATGAAACACCATGATTTTCATTATTATATATTTTTAACTTATCATTTTTTAATTCATCTAATATATTTTTTGTATTATCTGTAGAACCATCATTAACAATAATAACTTCATAATTTTCAAACGATTGCGTAAAAATTGAATCTAGACATCTTTTTATATATTTTTCTCCATTGTATACTGGTATTATTATTGACAAGGTAACCATTTTATCACTCCTTTATTGAATTAATTCAATAAAATTATTATAATATACTTCTATACTTAAATCTTTTGAAACTTTTATACCACTCTGACTCATTTTATTTCTTTTATCATCGTTTATCAATAAATCATCTATTGCTAAAGCAATATTATTAATTAATTTTTCATTTCTTTCAAGAATTATTGCTGAACCTTCAGTAGCATATTCTGGTATACCTCCAGAATTAGTTGTTATTATTGGTAATCCACTAACTAATGACTCTATAATAGTTAATGGTGCTGGATCATCCCAAATTGAAGGTATTATAGCAATGTCTGCTAAATTATAAATTTTATTAATTTCATCATACTTAACGAAACCAGTAAATATAACTTTATCTGCTACTGTTCCTAAGCTATTCTCTATTAAAGATTCATATTCTGTTTTAGTATCAAGATCATTTAATGCTGATCCAATAATTAACAGTTTAAAATTCTTATATTTAACTTTTTTTATAGCTTCTACTAATTCATATACGCCTTTTTCTGGAACAAAGCGTCCAGTAAATAATAATATTTTATCATTGTTAGAAATTTTATATTTAGAAAAGAATTCTTCTTTATAATTCATAGAATAATTCTTACCAAATCTTTCTCTATCAATTCCATTTCTTAATACAGAAAATTTATCTATTGGCATATTAATATTTCTCGAAACGGTCTCCTTTATATAATTACTTACACAAATAACATTTTTTGTATCAAGAATTATATTATGGCATCCATATTCTGCTGGGAACTCATTATGACAATGATAATAATATCTTCCTTTATACTTTTCAAAATTTTTATTCCATTTTAAGCATAAATATTGCGTTGGATGATTTTCTAGTAATATCTTCTTATAATTATTCTTTTTTAAATCATTACTGATCTTCCACAAAAAAGACAATCTTTGAAAAATATATCTGTAGCTCTGTGAATTTTTCTTTTTTAATATATTTTTAGCAATAAAGTGTGTTATTCTATCTAATACTTTAACAAAAAAAGAAGTTTTTATAAAAATAAAATCAGTATTTTTATATTTTTTACTTTCATCTAAAGCAACATTATCAAATATACTATAAATTAAAAATTTTTCTTTTTTCTGTTTTTCATTTTCATTTAGCATATTTACAATAAGATTTTCTACAGCTCCACCTTTAGTTGCTGGTACAGGTAAAAAACCCGATGTAATAATTGCAACTCTATTATCCATTATCTTTTCCTTTCTTTATAACATTAAATGATGTATATTTATCTATTAACTTAATAGTTTCAATATTAATATCATAACCATGATTTTTAATATCTTCTATATAATCCTTTCTTATAAATTGTTTATTTAAAATATATTCTTTCCAAACATCTATACTTTCATTTAATCCAATAAATTCAATATTTTCTGTTATTTTTGTAATTTTTGGAACCTCATTAGATGCTAAGCAAAATAATCCAGAAGCTTGTGCTTCTATTAAAACCATACCTAATCCTTCGTATAGACTAGGGAATAAAAATACATCAAAGACTTGATATAAATCATTAACATCAATTCTTTGACCTAAAAATTTTACTGCTTCTGTTATCCCAAGTTTTTCAACTTTTTGTTTTATATTTTCCATTAAAGGACCTTGTCCTACCAATAATAATATAGAATTACTTTCTTTTTTATGTACTTCATCAAATATATCAATTAAAAAATCATGATTTTTTTGTTCTACAAATCTACCTATATGTCCAATCACTAATGTATTTTTATCAATTCCCAATTCTCTTCTTTTTTGTTCTCTAACAATTTCATTATATTTGAATTTTTCTATTTCAATAGCATTATTCATTATAAAAACTTTTCCTTGTTCAAAAGTTTTATTTCCAAATAACCATCTTCCAGCATGCTCAGTACAAGCAAAATAATCAGTAGAATATATTTTAGCTAAAGGTTTTAAAATAGATTTTATTAAATTTTTTTTCCATTCCTTTGAATTACTTGTAGAATGAGAATGAGCTATCCTTACGGGAATTCCAGCTTTTTTTGCAGCTCTTAAAGGAAATACAGATAATGTGTTGATATGTGAATGAACTACTCTATATTTTCCCTCTCTTAATAGACCTATTAATTTTTTTTGATATTTAAAAACATTTTGATAAGGTGGAATAAGTATAACTTTTCCACCTAAAGCTTCAATTTCTTCATATGGTATATTGGTCGAGTCATCATCACAAAAAAAATCAAACTGAATCTTTGAGTGATCAATATGTCGATAATAATTCATTACAACAGCTTCGACTCCACCACCAACCCATTTTCCAATTATTTGCGCTACTCTTATAGGTTCATTTTGTTCCATTACTCTGCTCCATCCTTGCCTAATACAACACCTACAGTTTTAGTAAGTAATCCCATGTCGTATAGGAATCCTTTTTCTTCATTGTATCGTGCATCAAACTCTAGTCTTTCTTCAAATGTAGTATTTGATCTACCAGATACTTGCCATAGACCTGTTATACCAGGTTTTGATTCTACTATTGTATCATAGTAATTTCCCATATCATCTATTTCTCTTGGTAAATATGGTCTAGGTCCTACAAGAGACATATCTCCTTTTAAAACATTTATCAATTGAGGTAATTCATCTATGCTTGTTCTTCTTAAGAAATTACCAACTTTTGTTATTCTTGGGTCATTTTTTAATTTTTTATTTTGTTTGTATTCTTTAGCAGCTTCTTCGTTAGTTGCTAAAAGTTCAAATAATTTTTGATCTGCATCTTTAACCATTGTTCTAAATTTGTATATTTCAAATAGTTTTCCATCTTTTCCTATTCTCTTTTGTGTAAACATAGCTGGTCCATCATTATCTTTTCTAATTGCAATACTTGCAGCTAAAAATACAGGTGATAATAACAATAGTGCTGTTGCAGATGCAGTTATATCTACTGCTCTTTTTAAAAATGAATATGTTACTTCATTAAAAGTCTTATGCTCTTTTTGCTCTAGTATGTTTGTGTCTTCATTAAATTTAATAATATTGTTTTGAATTTCTTCTGGAAATTTTGCTGTTGTTTCCATACTAATAATTTTATAGTCATTTGCATTATTTGACTGTAACATTTTTACTCCCCCATTTTATCCTTACGTTTCTTTTTAATATTATCCTTAGTATATACACTAATACTACTCCAGTTATTACTCCCATCGAATCAATAAATACATCTTTTAAAGAACCTGTCCTACCAGGAACAAATCTTTGATGAAACTCATCTGTAAAAGCATATACAATACCTGTTATTATTGCATATATTGCAAGTTTTATTTGGCTACTTTTGTATTTAGAATTAGCGCAAAAAAATACAGATAGAAAAACACCACCTAACATATATAAAAAATAATGTGCATTCTTTCTTACAAGTTTTTGTATTTTATTTGAATACGTATATTTATATTTCTTATTTTCTAGTGAATTTTTATTATCTGTCTTACCCAAATTATCGCTAACTACATTTGAACTATCATTAGTCGTTTTTGATTCAATAACACTAATAACTGCTCCACTTGTATTGAGCGTATCTATTCCGTCTTGACCCGAAAATATAAATACAGTTATCATCCACATTAATACTAGTATTGAAGCTAATATTTTCTGCAGAGAAAAGTTGTTTTTCATTTCTTTTTGCATTCTTTATTTCTCCGATTAGTATAACCTTTTACTATTATGTATACTATAATTATAATATTTGACGGATTTTATTATATCATAAATAGGTTTGTTAGTCAATTAAATTATGCAAAAAATATCACTTTATGTATACCATGTTTTGTCATTATACAAAAAAGTGATTAAAATAGTATACAAAAGTGCCTCACAACATATCGTGTGAGGCATAAATTAATAATTTAATAAAGAATCTTTTTCATTCTTTCTATATAATTTTATTACTTTTGCTTGCAACTTTTCAAGGGCTTTTGCATACCATGTAAGCTTTTTAGAATCTATTTTAGATATTTGATTTTTACTTTTATATCTTATGCTATGTTCCATTTCAGACCAAAAATCCATTGCTACAGTTCTAATTTGAATTTCTACTTTTATTATAACTGTCTCTGTATTTATTGTAACTGGTGTTTCAACTATTAAATGATATGCACTATATCCACTTTTCTTAGGATTATCTATATAATCCTTTTCTTCTATTACTTTTATATTTGGCATATTATCTATAATTTGTTTAATAAATAGTATATCTTCTTTTAAAGGACATATTATTCTAACACCTGCAATATCTTTTATATTATCTACAAGTGCATTATATGAAAACTCTATATTTTTCTTCTTCATCTTGTTTATTATACTATCTTTGGATTTTACTCTAGCATCTACTTTTTCTATAATATTATATCCATATATTGCATTTAGTCTGTCTTTTATACTCAAAATAGAATTTTGTACTTGAAGCATTGCAAATTCATATATTTTTAACAAGTCATTGTACTGTTTACTTTCTATATCAATCCTTTCGTATTCTTCTAAATTATTATCTGTTAATATTAGATCAGTTCTCGGACTCACCTCCTTTACTCTACACTATAATTATACACCATAACACATATTAATTGTGTGTTAGATTAGTGAATTTTTCATTCATAATCTAATAATGTTAAATTAACTTTTTAACTATATTAAATTATGCTTATTACTATTATATTTTTATTATTTATATACAATTACATTTAAATTTATGATATAATTCTTATATTACAACACGGAGGTGTATATGCAATATTTATTTTTAGATGAATCTGGTAACTTACACAAAAATAGTCCTGATAGATTCTTTGTCATAGGTGGCATTTTTACTAATAACTATACAGATATAAAAAAATCATATGTAGAGATAAATAAAGAATTAAAAGAAAAACTAAATATGGATTTTGAAGCTGAACTTAAAGCTGCATATCTAAATATGGAAGAAAAAATGGATATAGTAGTAAAACTTAGTCAAATGAAAGGCATGTATATTGTTGGAATAATTGTAGATAAAGAAAAGATAGGCATAGAAATAGAGAGAATACATTTATATTATAATTATATAATACGCAAACTATTAGACTATTTAATTAAGATAAAACTTATTAGAATTGGTAAAAATGATGATCTATATTTAAATATTGATAAAAGCTCTATGAAAATAGAAGATATTAACTCACTACAAAATTATCTTAGAACTCATTTTAATATTGAAAAAGACTATCCTTTTGAAATAACTGTTGCATATTGGGATTCTAAAAAGAACTATATGGTACAAGTAGCAGATATGATGGTAAATACTATGTGGAATTTAGCGCAAACTACTAAACCATTTTATATTTTTAACCATTTAAACAAAAATAAAAATATGATAATTTGTAGATTAAATAAAATAAAATAAATTAAAGCTCTCGTTTGGAGAGCTTTAATTTATATTAGTTCTAATGGTATATAATTATTATTTTTATCTATAGGGAACAATTCTGACTTCATGCAAATAACTCCACCATTACCAATTGTTAATCCAAATCTTTCAACAACATTAAAATTTCTAATTGCTTCTTTACCTGGATTTGAACTTTTCTTTATCTCTATTGGATATACTGTATTGTTATATATAATAAGTAAATCAATTTCTTTATTATTGTTATCTCTATAATAATATAAATATTTCTTTGCATCCATTCCATTATTTGTATATGATTTAATTATTTCTGTTATTACATACGTTTCAAATATTGCACCATTGAAAGCACTTTTCTCTAACGTAACTTCATCTAAATATCCTGCCAAATAACAAGCAAGTCCAGTATCCATAAAATATATTTTAGGCTTTTTTACTATTCTAGAAATATTATTATTTGAATATGGTTGTAATAAATATATTAAACCAGAATTTGCAAGAACAGAAATCCACTTTTCTCCAGTTGCATTAGAAATTCCAACTTCTTTGCAAATATCATTAATATTGAGTTCTTGACCAGTTCTAACTGCAACATTACTTATAAACTTCATAAATTTAACTTCATCTTGTACTTTAATTAATTGCCTTATATCTCTTTCCATATATGTTTTTATATATGCCTCAAAAAATTTATTTCTATCTAATAATTCATTTTTATATATTTCTGGATAACTTCCATTTATTATTTTCTTAAAAACATTAATTGTATCATATTGAGTAATTTTCTCTTTTTTTTCTAATATTTCTAAATCTGGAAGAAAGAATGACTCTTCTTTTTTCTCACATTCTCTATTACTTAATCCATATAAATCAAGTATTCCAACTCTTCCCGCTAAAGATTCATCAACACCTTCCATTATTCTAAAAGCTTGTGAACCAGTTAAATAATACAACCCATTACACTCAATATTAGAATCTACTAAATTATCTAGCCTTTTAGAGTCTACTACCGTTTTTATATAAGATAATATATTAGGTGCATATTGAAATTCATCTATAATTAATGGGGTTTTATATGTTCTAAAAAACAATTCAGGATCTTCTACTGCAAGTATTCTTGAATTCATATCATCTAAAGTTACATAGTTAATTTTATTTTCCATACTATTTCCCAATATATTTAAAACTGTTGTTTTTCCAACTTGTCTTGGCCCTGTAAGCATTATTACTGGAAAAGATTTAGACATTTCTATTATTTTCTTTTCTATTGTTCTATTAATATATTTATTCATATCTATCACCTATAATTATATTATACGCTTTTTTTAATTAAAATTCAATAAAAACTTATACATTTTTTTAGTACTATTAAAAAAATGTATAAGTTTTGCTTTAAAAAGAAAAAATAAATATATTAATTAATTATTTTCTTTATAATAAAATTTTTAATTTTTGTTGTAATAATAAATAGTATAATACCTGTAATTACTCCACATGTGTCTATCAATACATCAGTGACTTGTCCACTTCTATAAGGTACAAATAATTGATGTATTTCATCACTTGTTGCATACAATGCACCTATTATTGTCGTATAAATTACTTTTCTTTTTCTAGTTAATTTATATTTGTTTATCATATTGTATATTAATATTCCGCCTAATGTGTATATAGAAAAGTGTGCAAGTTTTCTTACAAAAGGTTGTAACGCTTCAACTATCATTTCTAAATTTTCATTTGATATATTTTTATCGAAAAAGATTATTATTTTTCTAATCGTATTCCCACTTTGTGCTTTTGATGTATCTCCAACCTGGGAGGAAAACCAAAACACAATGGACATCCATAATATAACTATAGCAATATCTATTATTTTTATTATTATTTCTTTATTGTTATATTTCTTTTTATTATCTTCCATATTTCCAAATCCTTACTATATTTATATATTATATAGCAATATTTCAAAAAAATCCATAAAAAAATTGAGCAGAACTACCTGCTCAACATTTATTCATAATATTCTACATCTTTTACTTCAAATTCGTATTTGCCATCATCTGTAGGATATACTACTATACTTGTTATTTTTTCTTGTCCCAAATCTAAGTTTTCAATTGTTGTACTGGCACCAGTATTTTTTTCTACAATTGTTGCTTTGTATAACGGTTTCTTTGATTCATTCTTTACAAACACAGTTAGTGTATCTTGTTCAACATCTACATATGTTACTTTGTAATATGCATTAACTATGACACCGTTATTATTAACATCAGTAACTGGATTAATTGTATGAACACTTCCACCAATACTATGAGAAATTATAATGAATATAATGGTTATCATACACCAGAAAACTATGCATGCTTTTGCAGCATTTTGCCCCCAAGTATCAACTTTATTGTATTTTTCTCTGTACTTATCTTTCAATCGCTTTTCTTCTTTAATCTGGGCTTGCATTTGTTTTTGTGCCTTTAAATTCTCATCGTCCTCATCCATTATTTCAGTCTCTAGCTCTCTAGGTATGTAGCCATCACTCTCTCTGCGTTCTTTTTCTAATCTTTGTGCTTCCTCATCATGTTTTCTAGCCTTTTTTGCATAGTATGCCATAATGCAGCTTGAAATTATAACAATTCCAACAAATATTAGCATAACTGCTAGCCATAAAACTGTTACATTGTTTGCAACCTCTGTTGCATGAATTATTCCGTTACTCATCTCGGAACCTCCTTATAAACTGTTTATACGATATTTATCGTATACTTCTAAGCAAAATTTCAAGTTTGAAATTTCTTACATATTTTAGAAGCAAGCTCATTATACCACTCGAGTATAATTATGTCAATTATTATTTTACTTTCTGTATAAAAAATAGAGTGCACTCGCACTCTACATCTATATCATTACATTTTCAGAAATCAAGCTAAATAGAATTGGTTCATCTTCTGTTTCATCTATTAAGTATTTGACATTGCCATCTTCTATACATAGTTTTGTTTGCTTGTCATCTATATAATAAGTATATTCTATCTTTACATCTGGATACATTTGAGATAACTTCATAAACAATAATACTGGTGCTTTATCAAAAGTAGTAAATTCAATAGTATTCTTCTTAACTTGAGGATTATATGCTCCACTACCTGTTCCCCATAATGCATCTCTTACCATATATCCATTAAAAATAGCTTTACTTTTTATCTTATTTATAAAATTTTCTGCATCTTTAATTAACATACTAGTCTGATATTTTGCTCTAGCACTGCACAATTCTTTTTTCTCTAAAACTTTAAATTTATATGGAAATTGTCTTGTAATACCAACAAATTCAAAAGTCTTAATTAAATCTTGTTTTTTCTCTGGATGTTGTTCTATATATATGTTACAACAAAGATTCATATAGTAATCTAAACTTAGGTCGTCTTTGTCCTCATCCATAGGTATTATTTTTGAAAAATCTATTGCTGATTTTTCACTCCTTAATTTTTTTAAAACTCCTTTAACTGAGTTATCTTTTCCTATTAAATTAATTTGATTTTTAATAATTATCATAATAATTATTCATCCTTTCCTTTTTAATTCCTATGTACACCTAAAAATACAACTATCAAACTATTATACTCACCTCCAAATTATTAGTTGTGTTAGATTTTTTTAAATGTTTAATTATTATACCATGCTTATAAGGTTATGTCAACTTTTGTAATAAAATTAAAGACCTTGAAATAAATCAAGGTCTTATTTATTTTAATTAAAACAACGAGTTATAGAATACTTACACGATCTAAATCTATCTGATACTCTTGTTTCTTTGGATAATTTTCCTTTTCTATAAAAATCTGTATTTATTACTGACTTATCCCCATTTTCCACAAGATATCTTGATTCTGCATCAAATTTATATCCTCTAACTAGATGTAATAGTAACTTTTTAATTTTTTCATCTGAATAAATGATATATATTTCTGATGAATTAGGTTTTGCATAAATTAATTTTTTATTTAAGTCTAATCTTGATACTTTCCAGTTACTATCTACAAATGTTGTAGATACATTTGTCATATCTTTTGGACATTTTACTGAAATAACATTTACTCCTTTATCTTTTACTTCCTTTAAAAATCTCTCAATTACGATTCCTTCAGCTTTAATATATAAAACGTTAGTTAACTTTTTTGATATCTTTGTCATAAATTAATGACTCCCTTCTTAAAAATTATTTTTTTTGTAAAAGAATAAATTTAATTTTAGAACTTACTCACCTCCAAATTATTTTTGCGTGTTAAAATTTAATAATGTTTGCATATTATATCACTTGTTTATAATTATGTCAACACTTTATTTTGATTTATCTAGTATCAGTAAAAATAAAAAAAGAGAGATTATTTCGTCTCTACAAATTTTAGTTCTACAATCTCAAACTGAACATCTTCAAATTTAGTATTTGAATTAAAATATAATTTAGTTGATTTACCAGGCCTTAGTTTATGAAATGTATCTGTAATTTGGGAATTCTTTTCTCTTACCACAAGAGTTCCTATCATCTTATCTGTTTTATTTTCTATCTGTAAGAAAACCTCCTGATTCATAAATACATGATATACCTGCTCATACTGTGTAAGTTCAAATCCATCTTTTGCTATATTATACTTACGATTAATTCTTATACCGTTAGTTAGTAATACAATTACCACCGTTGCAACAATAAATTCAATTAAAAAAACAACAAATAAGTAAACAACAAGCTTGTCTAAATTACTTTTCAATATAGCCTCCTTCTAGAAGAAATATTTTTTCTCTAGATGTAACATATAAATTTATATGTTATTTCTCCATTTATTTTCTCAAACATTATATCACTTTCTATTTTTTATGTCAATTAATATGTTTTTTATAATTACTTAAATATAAAAAGAGTTTAGAAATATATTCTAAACTCTTTATCTTTGATCTATTATTAATGTTATAATTATGAACTAATTATCATTAACAGAATCACTTTCTGGATTTACACCAGTAAGATTAACATTTCTTGTTGTTTTTCCTTCAAATGTGTCAGCCTTAATGATTTCATTTAAATCAATTCCTGTTGCTTCTTTAACAGATTCAATTACTTTAGCCATTACAATAGGAACGTTTCCAGCCATATCTGCTACACCATTTGAATTACCACCAATAACTGTAACCTTATCTATTGACGAGATAGGCTCTGCAATATTTTTAGCCATTTCTGGAAGAATATTAAATGCCATCTCAAGAATAGCAGCTTCTCCATATTTTTTCATAGCTTCTGCTTTTTTATCTATTGCTTCTGCCTCTGCTATACCTTTTGCACGAATTGCAGCTGCTTCTGCTTGACCTTTTGCTTCAATTGCTTTTGCTTCTTGCTCTTGTGCATATTTATCTGCATCTGCCTTTTTCATTAAAGCCTCTGCTTCAAGTTCAGCTTCAACTTTCTTTGCTTCTGCATCTTTTGTCCTAATGTATAGCTTAGCATCTGCTTCTTGTTGTTCTTTAAACTTTTCAGCCTCTGCCTTTTTCTTTATTTCAGCTTCTAGAGATTGCTCCATGACTTTAACTTCTCGTTCTTTAAGTTCAACTTCACGTTCCCTTTTGGCAATCTCTGCATTAGTAGACGCAGTTTCAATTGTTTTTCTTTGCTCTTGTTTTTGAATTTCAAAAGCAGCATCAGCTTCAGCAGCTTTAGTATCTGCAGCTTTTTTTAACTCAGATTTTCTAATATCTAGTTCATTCTTTTTTTGCGCAATTTCTAAATCCGCTTTAACACGTGCTTCGTTTGCTTCTTTATCTGCTTCGGCCTGTTTTATAGCAACATCTCTATCTGCTTCTGCTTTTGCAATAGCTGCATCTTTACGAATTTTAGCAGTATTATCCATCCCCATGTTTTTAATAAGATCACTCTCATCTTCAACATTTTGAATGTTACATGAAATAATTTCAATACCTAAATTTTTCATGTCAACAGAAGCTTTTTGCTGTACCTGATTACCAAATTCTTCTCTATTATTACAAATATCTCTTAAAGAAATTGTTCCAACAATCTCACGCATATTTCCTTGTAGAGAGTCTTGTAAATCTTCAATGATATCTTTTGAATCTTTATTTAAAAAGTTCTTCATAGCTCTTTCTAGAAGATCTGGCTCTGTACTAACTCTTACTTTAGCTACAGCATCCACTTGAATGTTAATAAAATCTAGTGTTGGTATATACCCATCAGTTTTAATATCTACAGTAACTTGTTTTAATGATAATTTGTCTATTCTTTCAAGAAACGGAATTCTAATTCCAGCACGTCCAATTAAGATACGTGGTTGTTTCTTAAATCCAGATATAATATATGCTGTATCTGGTGGTGCTTTAACATAGCCTTTCACAATTATAAGTAATAATAACGCTACTGCAACTACGCCAATTCCAATATAAACATAAATCATAACATATACCTCTTTCTTTCTAAAATTTTACATTTAATAACAACTTATTACAATAATTCACCTCCCAAATTATTAGAAGTTGTTAAATATTTTAAATGCTTAGAAATTATACCACCCTTTTATGTTTATGTCAACTTTAATGTGTAAAAAAATAAAGGTTGTTAAAACCTTTATTCTCCATAATAATATTTATTAAAATCTTCTTTTGCTCTATCCATATCAAATTGGAAATAATATATGCCATAAATCATACTATCATAACCATAGTCTGTTGATGGAATTTGAACTGAGTTTATTTTCTTTAAATACTCATTTCTATCTGCTGCAACTTCCATAAACATATCTTTATATTTATTAATATCCATATTTGTAGTTATATTTACCAATATATCGTCACTTATACTTAATATTTCATTAACGTCCTTTTTAGATATCTTATTCATTAAAGATATAAGTATAGATCTTTGTCTATATGCTCTTGTAAAATCATTACCAACATATCTATTTCTAGAGTGTGTTAATGCTTGTATTCCATTTAAGTTTATAGTTCCAGGTCCTGCAATCTTATTTTCTGCGGTAACTCTTTGATTAATAAAGTTTACCTCATCTTGATCTAATGTTACCTCAACTCCACCAACTCTATCTATTGATGCAATAAGCCCAGAAAAATCTATAGTCATATACTGAGTTAAATTAAGTCCAAAATTTGAATTGATTGTTTTCAAACTTAATTGTTCTTGTCCATACGCATATGCGTGATTTATTTTAGTCATGCCATAATCTGGGACATTTACATATGTATCTCTTGGTATACTAATTAAGTTTATTTCTTTTGTATCATTATTTATTACTACAATTATAATTGTATCTGATCTTCCAGCATATGCATTTTCTGTATCTCTTGAGTCGCTTCCAAATATAACAAATCTTGTATATTTTTCTACATCTACATGTTTTTGAGCAATTGTTTGAACCTCTATTCCTAAATCTTGTTCATCTACTGGCTTGTATGTCATTTTATCAAATTTAGATTTTACATATATATATCCTGCAAGTACACATCCTATTATAATCATGAGTATTACAGTTATTATAATAATAATTATCTTTATAGATTTTTTCATTAATTTTTTTCTCCTTATTTACACCGCAAGATTATACCATATTTTACATAACATTTCAACAAAATCACATAACTTTCACAGTAAGAAAAAAAGAATTACACATTGTAATCCTTTTTTAGTATTATATATTTATCTACAAATTATATATGCAGTATATAAAACATACATAGCAAGCATACATAATCCTTTTTTCTGTCCTATTCTCTTATTCTTTTGAAGCATAATGAATACAAGTAAGCTAGATAGTGACATAAATATTATATCCATTAGTGTTGTATAATTTAAAGAAATAGGAGATATTGTTGCTGTTGTTCCAAGTATAAACAATATATTAAATATATCTGAACCTATTACATTTCCTATTGCCATATCTGTTTCACCTTTTCTACTTGCAACAACACTTGTTACAAGTTCAGGAAGTGATGTACCTATAGCAATTATTGTAAGTGCAATTAAACTCTCACTTATTCCCATTGACTTAGCAATACCAGTAGCACCATTTACAACAAGTTGTCCTCCACCTACAACACCTGCTATACCAATTAAAATTAATATAACATCTTTAAAATTAAATTTAGGTCTTTCTTCTTTTTGCTCTTTTTGATTTTTCCTTACATTTGCTATCAAAGAATATATATATACTGCTAAAAAGCATAGTAAAACCATACCATTTGCACGTGTTATATACCCAATTGTTTCTCCTCTTAAAAAATAATCTGCAGTCATTATTAACAATACAAATGCAGATAAAAGATAGTATGGAAAATCTCTTTTTCTTACTTCATCTTTTGCCTTAAGCATAGTAAATAGACCACATAATCCAAGTATTAATAACGAATTACATATATTTGATCCTACTACATTTCCTACAGAAATTTCGTTGCTTCCATTTAAAGCCGCGGTTATACTTACTGCTGCTTCTGGTGCCGATGTACCAAATGCAACAATAGTAAGACCTATAATTAATGATGGTATTCCTAATGCTTTTGCAATATTACTGCTTCCATCTACAAATATGTCTGCACATTTTACAAGTAGAACTAGTCCAACAACTAGCATTAAAAAATTTAACATTTAAACTCCTCCTTTGTACAAAAAAACGAGACAATACGCCTATATGCGTAAAGTCTCGTTATATACCAAATTTATTATAGTATATTATGCAGCGGGTAATATATCTACCGTGACTGACGCTACATAACAATAAAGAAACTACTCCCTTTACATTATATAAATATAACATAATATACAAAAAATGTCAATTATTCTGCTTCTGTTCTTTTAATAAACTCATTAAATATGTCGTCAGCTAGTTCTTCATCTGTTACTTCTTCATATTCTACTTCATCTTCAGTTGCAAGCGGTATTATTTTAAATATAACTACTTCATCCTCACTATCTTCTGGTAACATTACTGCAAATTCATCATCATCTCTATATATTACATCTAAAATTTCATATTGTACTTTTTTCCCCTCATCGTCTGTTAATTCAATCATTTCATCATTCATAAATAATTCCTCCTTTATTTAACACTAATATTATATCCTTAATTTATATATTTATTATATAATTAATTGTTTTAATTATATTAAATGCAATTTTAAAATCCAGTATATATTCTATATATAAATATTAGCATAAATTTACACGTTTTTAAAGCTATTTTTTTCAATTTTATTATTCAATATATAAATATATAAACACAAATATTTATCTTTTTTTAATCTATTTAAAAAACAAATTTATGAACAAAAAATGGTAAAATGTCATTTTTATTTGATTTTTGTAAATTTTTACGATACAATTTAAATATACAAATTAAAGCATGTCATAAAGGAGAGGTTTATATGTTTGGAAAAAGAAGTGATGGAAGAGTAATAAAAACACTAGCTCCAGAATTTAAATTAATGCCTAGTTTAATGTCTGAAAGAAGTGATGCACATGTATACTTTAACCAAGATGTTAAAATAGATGCTATAAATGAATACATTGCAAAAAAACAAGAAGAGGGTATAAAATTTAGTATAATGGAAGTAATAATTGCTGCAATAGTTAGAATTATTGCTACAAGACCACAATTAAATAGATTTGTAATGAAAGGAAGAACATACGCTAGAAATCACATATGTATTTCTCTAACTATAAAAAAATCTATGACTGATGATGCAGAAGAGACTACAGTGAAATTTTATTTTGATGGAACTGAAAACATATTTGAAATCAAAGAAAAAATTGCAAAATTGCTTGTAGAAAACAAAAAAGAAGAAAAAAATAATGGAACAGATAAAACAGCAAGAATGCTTACAATGGTTCCTACTCCAATAATTAGAGGTGCTGTAGGCCTTATAAAATGGTTAGATAAACATAATCATTTACCTAAAGGATTAATTAAAGTTAGTCCATTCCACACAAGTTGTTATGTAACAAATGTAGGATCTTTGGGAATTGATTCAATATACCACCATTTATATAATTTTGGTACAACAAGTATGTTCTTTGCAATTGGTAAAAAGAAAAAATCATATATGTATGAAGATGATGAGATAAAGCAAGAAAGAGTAATTAATTTAGCTTTTGTAGGTGATGAGAGGATATGCGATGGTCATTACTATGCCATGTCTTTTAGAACATTAAATAGACTTCTATCTCACCCTGAATTACTCGAATCAAATCTTACTGAAATTGTACAAGATATAAAATAGTATATAAATATTAAAAAATCCTGCTTTAATACAGGATTTTTTATATTTAAGTTTAACAATGTTATATATATTTAATTTATATATTCCATAATTCCTTTAAAGAAATTAAAACTTTTCACATAATTTATTATCTTTTCTTCTTTAGTATTTCCATTTAAAAAATCTATGGCATATTCTAAAACTATTGGATATGTATAATTTATATTACTTATATTTTTTAATGCATCTTTAATCTCATTTAAATCTATAGAAGCTTCTTTTATATAATAATGATCTTCTTTATTTACAACGCTATGAATATGAACATTATTTATTCTTTCAACTTGTAATTTACTTAGTTTTGAAGGTTTATTATTATCGTATATATCATGACCTATATCATAGGTAAAAGCTAGATCTTTAAACTTCTCTAAAATATTATCTATATTGTTGATATTTATTCTTTCTATACTATCTATCATATTTAAATTTTCAAGTGATGCTGTAATATTGAGATTGTATTTTTTTATATAATTTAATATTCTTTCTATATAAATTATAGTGTTAATAATATTCTTTTCCATATTATTATCATTATCATATAAACTATGAAATACAACATTTATATTATATTTTAAATCATTAGAAATTTTATTTAATAATTTTAAATACTTTATGACATCTTTTTCATCTATTATCTGTGAAGGAAAATGAAATCTAAAAATTAAATTATTTATTCTACATAATTTTGCACATTTTCTTATATTTTCTACATTTAAGCTACTCATTTCAATTCCATCTATATTATTGTTTCCATATTTGTTTATAGTGTCTATAATAAGTTCTACACTTATATCTTTATCGCCTTTATCACAAAAAGAAAATAATAGTTTATTATTCATACCTATCCTCCATAATATCTACAATAATTATAAAAATAAAGCTCTGCTGTATTTAGCAGAACTTTATAAAATATTTGGCGGAGAGTGAGGGGTTCGAACCCTCGCGCCCGTTGCCAGACCTAACAGTTTAGCAAACTGTCCCCTTCACCACTTGGGTAACTCTCCAAACAATTTTTGCTACTCCTACATTATAACAATAACGCGTTAATAAGTCAACAATTTTAAATTATTTTTTAAAAATAAGAGAGGCATATTATAATATGCCTCTACTTTTTTATATTAATGATAAAGATACATCATCTAAATCTAAAGATTGTTCTCCTGATGAATTTACTAAAAATTTAATTATAATCGCTGTTGTATCTGCTGGAGCTTTTGTAGTAATTAGTTGATAAAATGCAAAATCTCTGTTTGAATTTGTTATATCTTGTTGTCTTATAGATAGATTTCCTCCATCTACTTCTCCATTTTCTGTTTCAAAAACAACACTTGCATTTAATCCTACCCTATCACCTTCACCTCTGGCAAAAAATGATAATCTATAGTAGCATCCTTCAGATATCGGTATTCTTTGAGATATGCTAGAACTATCTTCAATATTTACAGAATAATTACCAGAATGGACTCTTCCTTGAGCATCATTTGATGTTACTCCATCTTCATTTTCAAATATCCAATTAGTAGGCTTATCATTTTCAATATCTTCCATATTTCCATTTGTTACTAATTCTCCATTTGAAATACAATCACAATTACATTCACCAGCAGGCCCAGTTGCACCTGTTGCTCCAGTCACTCCGGTAGGACCTGTAGCTCCAGTTGGTCCAACTTTGCAATCATCGTGTGGTCTACATGCTGGAATTACACAAATATCATCACAATCGCATAAATCGAATGATCTTTTACATTTATCTTTTTTCATTAAAATCCCCCTTTTCTTAAGCACATGCTCTGTATATTATATGGGATTTTTTGGGGCTTAGTTACAAAAAAAATAGAACGTTAAAACGTTCTATTCTTTTATATGGCGGATGAGGTAGGATTCGAACCCACGGTGCCTTTCGACATCACCAGTTTTCAAGACTGGCTCCTTAAACCACTCGGACACTCATCCATTAATGATACGTTTATTATTATATCACTAAATTTTATTTTGTCAATACCTTGCTTAAAATTTATTTTCTTTTAAAGATATTTTTAATTTTTCCAATTAATTTATTAAATAAATTTTGTTTTTTGGGTAAAATCAATTCCTGTTCTTTACTAGTATTGACTATTTTTTCAATTTTATTATTATCATTATTTTTTAAATACTTGTTGTATATAATTTCTATAAAAGCTTCCGTTTCTTCTTTTAGCTTTTCATCACTTAAATTCCTAGTGTAATCTAAATTAACAGTATAAGTGTAATCTTTATTTTGTGTAAAAAACTTTTTTACTTCTTGAGGTATTTTGGCTTGTTCTTTAGAATCCATATGATTTATTATATATTCCATTTCTGCACATGCTTCCTCAAAGTTCATTTAATCACCTACTTATCTTTTGTATTCATCAATTTCATTTATTCTTGTTTTATCAGTCCTATCATTTGCAATTTTTTGTAAATTATCTATTTCTTCCTTCTCAATATCTTTTTCTTTTTTCTTTACCATCCAGTCTAAACACTCATTTAATACACCTTTAGATTTTTCTTTTTGTGCAATATATTGTAGTTCGTATGAATTATAACAGTTTTTCTCTCTAATTAATTCCTTTGTCTCGTTTTCTCTTTCTCTAGATATTTCAGTATACTCAACTATATTATCATACATATTATTCATAATAACATCTTTATCTTTAATAGTTAATTCTGCTCTATTAGCACTATTAGTAAACCCTGATGGTGAGTCTTGATTTATATATCTTTTTATTGCAAGAACAGCTTGTTCCTTATTGTATTTTTCTAAAGTATCTTTTGTTGCTTTTCTTAATATATTCTCTTCGTTTAGTGCTTCTCGTTTATCCTTAAATTTCTCATCTCTTGAGATAGAATCAACAAAGATATTTGATACAATTTCACTCATTTCACCTTGACTTACATACTTTTGTATATTGTCTCTTGCTCCACCATTATTAGTAAAATATTTACTATAACCTTCTTCTACATATTTCATTAATGCAGCTTTTACTTGCTTTTTTGCTTTGTCTGTTCCTTGTAACTTAGAATATTTTTTATATGTCTCATCTATTGCATTTTCAACAAATACCCTTTTTGTCTCAAGATCCATTTTGTCTGCTACATAAACTCTATCATTTCTAGATATGTTAGTATTAATAGATTTTACATCTTCATCAGATAAAACAAAATAATTAAATTGTCTCTCATCTAAATCTGCAACATGTCTTTCATTAAACCTAGTATTATTTCCAAAATATTCTATTTTTGCACCTTTACTTATTCTTGCAGAATCCCAAGTAACATCTAGTGCTATTGTTTTTCCATCTATTGTTATATTATTCCATGCATGTTTTTCAGGGTTATCATTATTTCCTAATGCTTCTCCTCTAATATATTCACACTCTATATTTTGCCTATCCATCATCTCTTTAAATAATAATGCATACCCTGCACAGACAGCTTTTCCACTTAATATTGTAGTTAAATTTGAATCTTGTTGATGTCTACCCGCTTCAAAGTATTTATAATCATATGATACATTTTTACCTATAGTCTCATAAATATACTTTGCTTTTTGCCAATCATTCCATTCGTCTGGAATATTTGCCTCTATCTCTCTCATTTTAGTGATTATATTTTTTATATCTCTTCCCGAATAAGTTACTCTTCTTTCATATCTTTCTCTATTGTATTTTTCTTTGTCTAATCCACCTTTTATTACAACTTGCTCTTCATCGTCAATTTGAGATAACTTATAATTCTTTTCTAGTTCTACTGTATTTCTTGCTCTAATCATATTATCACCTAAACTTTATACATATCATTATAAATGACATTGTATCCCATTTCTTTTAATTTATTTACATGTTCATTTGTATCATTATTTCCAATCCAATCAATAGATATAGTATCTAAATTAGAATAATTTTTTAATATGTCATATCTAAATTCTGGTATATCTTCAATAGATAAATAATTTATTGGCATATAAAAATCTATTTTATCCATTGTAAACTTTTCTACGTTTTTTATAACTAATTTTTCTAGTAAATTTTGGTTTTTCAAGAATTCAAAGGAATTGCAATTAGTATTAATAATGCTTAATTGAGATAGTTTAATTTTAAACTCTAAATCACAATTAATTTTACATCCAATAAAAGATATATTTTTAACATTTAATTCTTCAATTGTATCAATAATGCAATTATAAAAGACTATTTCATCTACATTATCCAAATACTTAATATTTTCACAAGTAATTCTATTATTTTTTATTTCTATTTTCTTTAAATTTGGGAATAATTTAATATCCTCAAAATATACATTATTCTGTTTTCCAGAAATAGTAACTGAATTAAGTGTTATTTCTTCAATTTTTAGTAAATCTTCAAGTTCAATATTTGATTTATTAATCATAAACTTGATATTCTCTTTTAATTGTTCATTTTTTATTACATACTCTGGATTTAGTTTATTTGTCAAATCCATTGTATTGTCAATAATTTTTGACATAATATCTCCTCTTTTCACTTTATATTATATGATAACATAAATATAATTAAATAATCAACAAATATATTAAATCTGTATTCCTATAATTATGTATACTAGTACTATATCATAATCGTATAATAAAATATAGTTATTAATTCAAAAAGTCCCTATTTTAATAGGAACTTTTCTTTCTTTTAAATCCAAATGATCTATCTACTTCTTTTACATTTATACTAGAATTTTTATATTTTTGTATAATTTCATCTATAGATTTTCTAATATATTGTTGATTAGAATTATCTTGTATTACTATATCACAAGAATTATTTTTTAAAGTAATTATAGTATTTTCACCATATTTTGTCACACAAATTTCGGTGTCTTTATTAAACACTATTTTACTTCCCTTTTTTAACTTAATAAAGAAATTATTCATTATGTTTTCTCCTTTCTACATTAGTAGTATTATAAAAGTATAAATTATGTCATATTATACTACTTATATTTTTATTATACAATAGAAAGGAGTAACAATTTTTGTTACTCCTTGAATTATTTATTTAATATATAACTTGTAATTTAAATTTCAATATCTAATAAATTTAATAAGCTTTCTAATCCTTCTTCGTCATTGTATTCTATTATTAATCTTTGATGCTTCTTTGTTTGATCAAGCTTAACTTTATATCCAAAATAATTTTTTAATTTATTCTCTAATTTCTCATAATATACAGATTTTGGCTGTTTTTTAGTTGTTTTTTTTCTATATTTATCATCACCATATATAAGCTTTTCAACATCCCTTACAGTCAATTTATTTTCTGCAACCTTTTTAGCAATAGCTATTTGCTTTTCTGTATCATTAATTGCAAGTAAAGCTCTAGCTTGTCCTTCTACAAGATTACCATTTAAAATCATTTCTAATATTTCATCTGGTAATTTTAATAGTCTCATTATATTAGACACAGTAGAAACATTTTTTCCTGTAATTTTTGCAACTTCTCCTTGAGAATATCCATCTATTTCCATAAGTTCACGTATAGCTTGTGCAACTTCTACTATATTTAAATCTTCTCTTTGTATATTTTCAATTAAAGCAACTTGTTTTTTCTTATTATCTGTATAATCTTTTATTATTGCTGGTATAACAGTAAGACCTGCAGCTTTAGCTGCTCTCCATCTTCTTTCTCCAGCAACAATAGTATATCCGTTCTTATCTTTAACAACAAGTATTGGTTGAATTACACCATTCTCACGTATAGAATCTGTAAGTTCATCCATTTTTTCTTTATCAAAAACTTTTCTAGGTTGATTTAGCATAGGTTCAACTTCAGTTATATTAAGTTCTACAACTTTTTCAATAACATTATCATCTTGCTTTTTTGTTGATTTCTTAGTTACTTTTTCAATTGTAGCTGCATCATCATCACCAAAAAAAGCATCTAATCCTCTTCCTAATCCCTTAGCCATATTAATCCTCCTTTTCTGTTAATTTAATTAATTCTTTTGCAAGTTTTTTATATGTTTCTGCTCCTTTAGAGTCGTTATCGTATAAAGTAATTGGCAATCCATGGCTTGGTGCCTCACTTAATCTGATATTTCTTGGAATTATAGTTTGAAAAACTTTATTTCCAAAATACTTTTCAACTTCTCTTGCTACCTCTGTTGAAAGGTTTGTCCTAGCATCAAACATAGTTAATATAACTCCCTCTATAATTAAGTCTTGATTTAAGTGTTTTTGTACCAACTTAATTGTATTTATAAGTTGTCCTAACCCTTCTAATGCATAGTATTCACATTGAATAGGTACAAGTACACTATCTGATGCTGTAAATGCATTCAATGTAATAAGTCCTAAAGATGGTGGACAATCTATTAAAATATAATCATATTCATCTTTAATATTATCTATTGCATCTTTTAACCTATTTTCTCTTGAAACCATAGAAACAAGCTCAATTTCTGCCCCAGCCAAATTTATATTTGCTGGACATACATCTAGTTTTTTTACCATTGTTTGCACTATAGTCTCTTTCATATCCATATCATCAACTAAAACATTATATACAGATCTGTCAGTATGAGCTTCAATGCCTAATCCACTTGTTGCATTTCCTTGTGGATCTATATCTACTAATAATACTTTTTTACCTCTTTGTGCTAAACAAGCACTCAAATTAACTGCTGTTGTTGTTTTTCCTACTCCACCTTTTTGATTAGCTATTGATATTACCCTTGCCATAATGTCACCTCATGGTAATTATATTACATTTAAAAAGAAAAGAAAAGAGCAAATTTAAAATTCGCTCTTTTTTACTATAAATATATCTATAAACATTGGTATAACTATACTATAAATAATTAGAAAGTTATCTAAATATCTATTATAATGGTTTCTTTTTTATTTGTCCATAATTTCTTGGATACTTTTGAGGAGTATTAGAATTTTTTCTTATGTTTAATATTACTCTATTATATTCTTCATTATTAACTATATAAGAATAATTATATTTATCTTCAATTTTTAGTTTTAGTGTATTAAGGGCGTTAGCAGATATTTTAATTTCATCTTCTATACTATCACCTTTCATTACAATACATATTCCATTTACTTTAACAAATGGACTTGTATATTCAAGTAATACAGGAAGATTTGCTACAGCTCTTGATACAGAAGCATCATATACTTCTTTATATTCTTCTGTTCTTGCAATTTCTTCAGCTCTTGCATGTACAATTTTCACATTTTTTAATCCCAATTTATTTACAACTTCTTGTAAGAATATTAGTCTTTTATTTAAAGCATCAAGTAGAGTAAAATTCTTGTCTTTATAGTATATTGCAAGAACCATACCAGGAAAACCTGCACCAGTTCCAACATCTATAATATTTTTCTCATCTTTTATTACTTTAGTGCATTCTAAACAATCTACAAAATGCTTTACTATTATTTCATACTCATCTGTAATTGCAGTTAAGTTCATTTTTTCATTCCATTCAAGTAACATATCTTTATATTCAGCTAAATCGACACATTGTTTTTCATTAATTGCAATATTTTGTCGCTTGCATTCTTTACATAATGTTTGTATAAATTCTTCACTTTTCATGTGAAAACTCACCTACTTTCCTAAATTATGCTGACTAATATATATTAGTAATACAGATATATCTGCAGGAGAAACACCAGATATACGAGAGGCTTGACCAACAGATAATGGCTTTTGTTTATTAAGCTTTTGTCTAGCTTCTAGGCACAACCCTTTAATATCATTATAATCTATATCTGGACTTAACTTCTTATTTTCAAGTTGTTTAAATTCGTCTATTTGTTCTTGCTGTAATTTAATATATCCTTCATATTTAATTTGTATTTCAGCTTCCTCAGCAACAGCTTTAGAAATATTTTGTCGTTTTTTGTCGATAGGAGCAAGATTTTCATAAGTTAATTCACTTCTTTTTAGTAAATCAGCTAGCTTGCATCCAGTACTTAGTCTAGATGATCCAAGACTTTCAAGTAAATTATTAACTTCATCAGATGGTCTTACAGCAGTTGCTCTAATACGTTCAACTTCTCTCCTTATTTGATCTTTCTTCTCTTTAAACATTTTATATTTTTCTTCTGTTACTAGCCCTACATTATATCCTTTTTCTGTAAGTCTTAAATCTGCATTATCTTGTCTTAAAGCAAGTCTATATTCGGCACGTGATGTCATCATTCTATATGGTTCATTAGTTCCTTTTGTTACTAAATCATCTATTAAAACACCAATATATGCCTCTGACCTATCTAATATTAGTGGCTCTTTATTATCTATTTTTAATGATGCATTAATTCCTGCCATAATTCCTTGTGCTGCTGCTTCCTCATATCCTGATGAACCATTTACTTGTCCAGCAAAGAATAATCCGTCTATTCCTTTATATTCAAGACTTAGTTTTAAGTTTGTAGAATCAATGCAATCATATTCAATTGCGTATGCAGGTCTCATCATTTTAGCATTTTCAAGTCCTGGAACAGTTCTATACATCTGTATTTGAACCTCTTCTGGAAGAGAAGAAGACATTCCTTGTATATACATCTCAGATGTTTTCTCTCCTAAAGGTTCAATAAATAATTGATGTCTTTCTTTATCTGCAAATCTTACAACTTTATCCTCAATTGATGGACAATATCTAGGTCCAGTTGATTTTAACTTCATATCTTTATTTGCTGTATATATAGGAGATCTATCTAGATTGGCACGAATTATTTTATGAGTTTCTTCTGTTGTATATGTTAAATAACAAGATACTTGATTTTTATGCATTATTTCTTCATTTTCTGCATTATCAAAAGAAAATGGTGTTATTTCCTTATCCCCTAATTGTTCTTCCATTTTTGAAAAATCTATAGTTTTAGCATTAATTCTTGCTGGTGTTCCTGTTTTAAACCTTCTTAGTTCTACTCCAATATCTAATAAACTTTGAGATAGATCATTTGCAGGAAAAACCCCATCTGGACCGGATTCATAAGATACTTCTCCTATAATTACTTTTCCTTTTAGATATGTGCCTGTTGCAACAATAACAGACTTAGTTTTAAATGTAGCTCCAATCTTTGTCTTTACTCCAACTACTTTTCCATCTTCTACTAATATTTTAACAATTTCTGCTTGATAAACATCTAAATTTTCTTGTGCTTCCATTGTTTTTTTCATTTCAATATGATACATTCTTCTATCTGATTGCACTCTTAAAGAATGTACAGCAGGACCTTTAGATGTATTAAGCATTTTAGATTGCAAAAAAGTTTTGTCTGCATTTTTTGCCATCTCTCCACCTAGAGCGTCTATTTCTCTTACTAAATGTCCCTTTGATGTACCACCAATACTTGGATTACAAGGCATATTTGCAAGAGTATCTAAATTAATTACAAAAGCTGCAGTCTTTTTTCCCATACGAGCAGATGCAAGTGCAGCTTCACATCCTGCATGTCCTGCTCCTATTACTACAACATCATATTCACCTAAACAATATTCACTCATTTTAATACCTCCTTTACTTACCTAAGCAGAATTTTTCAAATATCTTTGCGATGATATCTTGAGTTACATCTGCTCCAATTATTTCTCCTAAAGTTTTTGTACTCTTTTTTACATATATTGATACAATATCTATAGGTTGTCCATTATTAATCTCGCTTTTGGCATCGTTTAAATAGTTAATAGCTTTTTTTAACAAATCTCTATGTCTTTCATTAGTTATAATTAATTCATGTGTATAATCTAAATCTGTTGAATCAAACAAATTAATTATTTCATTTTTTAATTCATCAATACCAACATTCTCTTCAACAGATATACAAATCGGCTTATTAATCCCATTATCTACTAATTCGAGCGTAATGGTGTCTAAAATCGATTTTTCGGTTACATCCATCTTATTTATTGCCGTTATATATTTAAGCCCTTTATTTTGGATTTTAGAAAGAATTTCAAAATCTTCTTTTGATACCCCATCTTGTCCATTAATTAAATATAAAACTAAATCCATTTCTTCTAAAATTTTTAAGCTCTTTTCTACTCCAATTTTTTCAATTATATCGTCAGTATCTCTTATTCCTGCAGTATCTGATATATTTAAAACTATGTTTCCAAGGTTAATTGTTTCTTCTACTATATCTCTAGTAGTTCCAGGAATATTTGTAACAATAGCCTTTTCATAATTTGCAAGTCTATTTAACAGTGATGATTTCCCAACATTTGGTTTACCAAGTATTGCTACATTTACTCCATTTTTTATATATTTTCCATGGTCATATGTATCAACAATATGCCCAATTTCAGATATTTTTTTATCTAGTAGTCCAACAATGCTTTCTGGCTCTACTTCTTCATAATCATATTCTGGATAGTCCACACTTACTTCTATATGTGCCATAAGTTCTACTAACTCTTCACGTAATTCACGTATTTTTTTAGATAAATCACCTTCAATATTTTTAGCTGCAATCCTACTTTCGGTTCTAGTCTTAGCGTTAATAAGATTAATTACGGCCTCTGCTTGAGATAAATCCATTTTACCATTTAAAAATGCTCTTTTTGAGAATTCTCCAGGTTCAGCAAGAGTTGCTCCACTTTCTAAAACTAGTTGTAATATATCTTTTGTAATTTGATTTCCACCATGACAGTTAATCTCACATACATCTTCGCCTGTAAAAGAATGAGGCGCTTTAAAATATGAAACTAAAACATTGTCTAATATCTCATTATTATCCAAAATCTTGCCATAAATAATACGATTTGGCTCTAAATTTGTATTAGATTTAAATATCTTATTTATTATATTCAAACTATCTTTTCCGCTTATTCTAATAATGCTAATACCACTATTTGATAATGCTGTTGCAATAGCTGCAATAGTTGTAGACATAATGTACCTCCTAATATTCAAAAGAACTCAGCGAGTAGAATAATACCTATAATTGTACTATCTACACCACTGAGTTCTATTTAACTTTCACCTAAATAGAAATGGTGAATTATATACTTTTTAATATCCTATTCCAAGATCATCTCTTTCTTTAGTTTGACCTTGTCCAGCATCGTTTCCTGCTTCCTTTTTTAGCTTGTTAATTGGCCAATTTTCAACAGGATCGTTTCTTGTTTTTAATTCATCAACGAATTCTTCATAGTTTTCCTTATCTTCCATAATAATACCTCCATAAAAGATTATCTATATTGATATTTTCTTTTAATAACAACTCTTCTTCTAGGCTCTTCACCAATAGATTCAGTTTCAACATCTTTTCTATCAGCAAGCTCTCTATGTATTATTAGTCTTTCATAAGCTGACATTGGCTCAAGTCTAATTGGTCTTCTAAATTTAACACAATTTGCTGCCATTTTATTAGCTAGTTTTCTAAGTTTTTCTTCTTTTTTCTTTTTATAATCATTAATTTCTACAAATACTTTAGCGTATTCTTCATCTTCTCTTTGAAGAATAGAATTAAGTAATGATTGAAAAGCCTCAATTGTCTTACCTTTATATCCAATTAAATGAGCAACATCATCACCTGTAATAGTAAGATTCATTTGATTTCCATTCTTTTCTACTGTGTAGTTAATAGTTTCGCCAGTAATATCAAACATATCTTTTAATACTTCTTCTAGTTTTGTCTTTGTCTTTTCTGCTACTTCGTCACTTACTTTTTTATCTACTGTAAGCCTTACTTTTGCAAGTTTAGCAGAAAGAATTCCTAAAACGCCGCCATTTGAAGGTTCTTCTAAAACTTCAATTTTAACATCGTCTCTTGATACTTTTAATTCTTCTAAACCTTTTCTAATAGCTTCTTCTACTGTTTTTCCAATTTGTTCAGTAACTTTTTTAGTCATTATTATCACCCTTTCCTAGGAATAATGTTTTATCTTTTTTAATATCTTTTTTATTTTCATCTTTTTCTTCCATTAATTTATCCATAATAAATTGTTGACCAATACCTAAAATACTTCCAAATAGCCAGTATACACCAAGTGCTAAAGGCCATGCAAATGCGATATATGCTGAAAGTATAGGCATCATAATATTCATGGATTTTTGCATTTCAAGTTGATCTTCAGACATTGTTTTCTTGCTTTTTTTCATAGTAATATGATTGCTTAATAATGAGAAGAAAAGTGTAAGAACTGGTATAGCTAATGACCATTTACTTACTTTTTTAGATTCATCTTTAGAAAATACATCTTTTGGTGTATCTCCAAGATTAATCTTATCTCCTACATTCATGTCTAATAATCCATATTCCTTGGCAATATTTATTTCATATTGTTTAGCTGTTTTAAAATCTAATGTACTAGGGTCTATCGTATTTTCTTCAGTAGTAAAGTACTCTGCTGTATAGTTAATTATATCCTGTTGTGACATTTGATTTATATATGTTAAAGGTTGTTTTACAACCCAAAACATAGCTAAAATAAGTGGAATCTGAATTATTGGTAATAAACAACCAGCCATCGGATTAATTTTATTTTCTGCGTATAATTTGCTTATTTCTTCATTAAGTTTTACTGGATTATCCTTATATTTTTCTCTAAGTTTCTTGTCCTCTGGCGCAATTTTTTGAATACCTGCTGATGATTTTAATTGTTTTAGCATTAATGGGAAAAGTAATAACTTTGTAAGCAAGGTAAATATTAAAAGTGCTACAAGATAGTTATTTCCAACTAAATTATAGATAATTCTAATAATACCTCCTAACAAACTTGAAATAAAGTCAATCATTAATATCCCCCATTCGTTACTTTAGTAAATCCACTCCACCTTTTGAAAATGGATTACATTTAAGTATTCTTATTATACCTAATAAACTCCCTTTAATTATACCATATTTGTCAACTGCTTGCCTAGTATATTCAGAGCAAGTCGGATAATATTTACAATGACTGCCAATCCTTGGAGATATCGCTACTTGATAAAACCTAATCAAACGTATAAGTCCTCGTCTTGGCAATAGTATAATTTTATTAATAAATTTCTTCATATAAATTCAACTCCTCAAAGCATTTAATTATGTCATCTTTAATTATATGGAAATTTACTTCTTTAGCAATAGTATCTTTTTTATATATAATTATATAATTATATCCCATTTTTAGTTTTTCTTCCTCTTGTTTATATACCTCACGAGCATATCTTTTAAGCCTATTTCTCTCTACACTATTGCCATTTTTCTTAGATACACATACTGCAAAAAAATTAGTACTATCCCCATTTTCTACAGCAAATTTAGTCTTACAAGAATGTACCACTATATATTTTCCTTTAGAATACTCACCTTTTTTAAAAATATACTTAAATACTCTATTATCTTTAATTCTTAATGTATATTTCATTTAAATCATCCTTATCATTTAAAAAAAGTGGATACATTGCATATCCACTTACATATTTAATTAAGCACAAAGTACTTTTCTTCCTTTTGCTCTTCTAGCTTTTAATACGTTTCTTCCTGAAGAAGTTGACATTCTTTTTCTAAATCCGTGTACTTTTTGTGTTTGTCTTGTTTTTGGTTGATATGTTCTTTTCATGTTACTACACCTCCTAAACAATGTATATATATTAAATAATTTTCAACTCAAAAAAATAAATGCTAATTAGTTAATAAATTAGTCATTTAAACATTTGTATAAGTGAGACAATTATACACCATGATCTATACTTTGTCAACCCCTAATATAATAAAATACAGTTACATAATATAGCGTGAAAACTTACAATATAAAAAAAAGTTATCCACAGTTTTTATGTATATTTGTAAATTACAAATTTGACCATCTTTTACTATTATTTTTTTTATTTGCCTGTGGATAACTTTAAATAACCTAATAAATTATATTAAATTTATATGAAAAACTACATAAAAAAGTAAGTTATCCACAGTTTTTATGTAAATTAAAATATCGTATAATTAATATTGAAAAAAATTTTGCGCAATCAAAAATTACTATAAAAGTTTTCACACAATAAAATGCTTTAAATTCAGTAATAGCAAGGCTTTTAAGATTACATATTTTTTATAAAAATAATAAAAGTTTTCACAGTTATCCACAGTTTTTATGGAAATTTATACATAATAAAATAGTATAAAAATAAAGTTATCCACAGGGGGTGTGGATAAAACTGTGGATAACTTTTATAAAATTATCAGTGTTTCATTTTTTTTAGTTGTAAATCACATATAACTGTGGATAGTTTTTAATATCAGTGCTTCTAATATATTTAGATTTACGTAATAATGATTTTCTAAATTTTCTGTGAAAACTTTATTTTGCGCAATCGACATAAAATATAAAAAAATAGCAAAATAAATTGTATATTACAACTAATGAAATATGCCATTTGAATAGGGTTTCAAAGGTTATCCACACATTTTTGACACAATTATTACAAAAAAGTTGCAAAACAGTTAAAATCTGCAAGTTTAAAAGTTATCCACAGGTAAACTGTGGATAACTTGTGGATAACTATGTGATAGAATTGTGAAAATGGAAATTGTCGAAAAAGTTATCCACAGGGGGTGTGGATAACTTAGCTAGTTATCCACAGTTTTATCCACAGGCAAGACACCCTTCAAAGTACTGAAAATACTGGATTTTTAAAAGTTATCCACATTATCCACAGGCCTAATAATAACAATAATATATAATAAATAATAACTTAATATTTTTATATACGCGTACGCGCGCGTGAGAAACCCTATAAAAAATTGGTTTACATTTTTCCAAAAAAATATAAATTAATAAAAGTTTTTTTAGTTAAAAAATAAAATAAAAAAATACAAAATTATTTTTTATTTTATCTACATAATTCACAAATTAAATTGTTTAAAATGTGGATAACAAAAATTAAAGATAAAATTGAAATCAATATATTTACAAATAATTTCTAATTTAAAGAAAAATATAATTATTTTTATAATTTAGTTATACACATAATTCACTTAATAAATTGTTGATAATGTTTATAACTTTAAAATATTTTTATAATGATATTTAAAATAATAATTTAAAATAATAATTTAAAATATTAATTCAATTTATATAAATATACTAATTATTTTTATTAGAAAATTTTTTTAATGTGTAAAATGGGGATAATTAAGTATATTTAAAAATTTTGTTATTGATTTTTTAAATTAATTTTATTATAATAAAGACAGATTAAACGGAATTAATTTTAAAGGAGGGAAATATGGAAGATAATTTTATGAATGTTTGGGAAAAAGCAGTAGATATATTAAAAGATGAAGTTTCACCAATTGCAATGAAAACATATATTGAAGTTATAGTACCAAGACTTATAAATAAAAATACAGTTTGTCTACTATGTCCTTCTAGTTATTATGTAGATACAATAAAGCATCGTTTTGTTGAATTAATTAGAAATGCATTAAATTATTTAACAAGTGTAGATTATGAAATAGTTTTTGAAGTAAAGACTACTGTTCCAGAAAATGAAATAACAGATATTGATGATGTAGAAATCATTAGAGGACAGTTTGGGGATGTAGAGAGCTTAGATGGAAAAGAAAAATTAAATCCTATATTAGATATAGAAAAAATTCGTGAGAATGCAGGACTTAATAAAAGATATACTTTTGATAATTTTATAATTGGAAATAATAATAGATTTGCTCAAGCAACAGCTTATTCTATAAAAGATAATTTAGGGTTAACTAATCCTTTATATATTTATGGAGGTGTTGGTCTTGGAAAAACACATCTTATGCAAGCAATAGGTAACGCTGTAATTGACGAGGATCCCTCTAAAAAGGTTTTTTATTGCTCAGGGAAGGATTTTGTTGAGGAACTTGTAAATGACATTTTAAATAGCAAAAAGGACGATTTAAATACTAACTTTAAAAATAAATATAGAAATTTAGATTTGTTACTTATTGATGATGTTCAAATTATTGCTGGAAAGCAAAAAAGTCAAGAAGAATTTTTCCATACATTTAATGCTTTATGTGAAAGTGGAAAACAAATTGTTTTAACATCAGAAAGACCTCCAAAAGAAATAAATGGATTAGAAGATAGATTAAAAACAAGATTTTCTATGGGAGTAAGTGTAGATATTCAAACACCAGATTATGAAACAAGACTTGCAATATTAAAAAAGAAAGCAGCAGAAGAAAGATATGTTATATCTGATGATATATTAATTAAAGTTGCAACTAAGGTTAAATCTAATGTAAGAGAGCTTGAGGGAGTATTTAATAAACTTATGGCTTATACAAAATTTACAAATAATCCTTTAACTGATCCAGTAGTAGACAATGTTATAGAATCAATACTTGTAAAAAATAGTAACGTTTTATCTAGTACATTAGTTATGCAAGTTGTTGCTAAATTTTTTGATTTACCTGTAACAGATTTAACAAGTGATAAAAGATCAACAAAAATTGCATATCCAAGACAAATTGCAATGTATCTATGTAGAGAGGTAGCAGATATGTCTTTTCCAGCTATAGGAAAAGATTTTGGTGGAAGAGATCATTCTACAGTATTACATGCATATTCTAAAATACAAGATGAGTATGAGAACAATCCAGACACAAAAGATTTAATAGATGATATTAAAAAGACTTTAGAAAGAGAAGGTTAATTTTTCTATACTATTGATTTTTAAGATTTAATTTATTATAATAGAAAAATAAATATAAACGGTTTAAGAAAAGGGGAAAAGTAAATGAATATTAAATGTGATTTAAAAGAACTAATAAATGCTTTAAATATCGTATCAAAGACATCTAGTTCAAAAACAACAATGCCAATTTTAGAAGGAGTTTTATTTGAAGCTTATCAAAACAAATTAAAACTTATAACAAATGATTTGGAAATTGGTTCTGAACATACTTTTGATTGTGAAGTAATTAGAGAAGGTAAAACTGTTGTAGATTTAAGAATGCTTAATGAGATAGTAAGAAAAATAGAAGATGAAACAGTAGAAATTTCTGTTGATGATAATTTATTTGTTTTAAAATCTATTAATGGAATTTTTAAACTTGCTGTAATGAATCCTAATGAATATCCAAAACTTCCAGTTTTTGATGTTGAAAGAAGCATTGATTTACAACAAAATGTGTTTAAAGATATGATTAGAAGAACATTATTTTCTGTAAGTACTGATGAAAATAGACCAGTGTATAACGGTGCGCTAGTTAAAGTTGAAGATAATGTTTTAACTATAGTTACTATAGATGGATTTAGACTTTCATTAAAAAAACATTTAAGTGAAAAAGATATTAATGACTTTAAAGCAATTATTCCAGGAAGAGTGTTATCTGAATTGTTAAAAATATTAAGTGATGCAGAAGATGAAAATGTAAGAATTGGAATAAATAGAAATCAAGCATTATTTGAAATTGGAAATAGTATCATAATTAGTAGATTAATTGAAGGAGAATTTTTAAATTATCAAAGTATAATTCCTGACCATTATGAGACTAAAGTAAGAGTAAAAACTAAAAAATTATTAGATTCTTTTGAAAGAGTTGCTTTATTTGCTAAAGAAAATAAAGAAAAAGATAAGAAATCTCCAGTTAAAATGAGATTAAGCTTAGATGGTATTACTTTAAGCTGTGTAAGTGAAAATGGAGATGCAAAAGAAGATATAGCAGCTTTTGTTGAAGGTAAAGAATTAGAAATTGGATTTAATCCAAGATATGTTATTGATGCTTTAAAAGTTATTGAAGATAGTGAAATTTGTGTAGAGTTTACAACAAGTATTTCACCAGTACTATTTAAACCTGTTGTTTCTAATGAATTTACTTATGTAGTTTTACCAATAAAAATAAAACAAGATTAATATAGATATTAATAAAGCATGAGTAATCAAACTCATGCTTTATTTTTTTGAGGGATATATATGTATTTAGAAAGTTTAAAATTAGAAAATTTTAGGAATTATAAAGAACAAGAGATTAATTTAATTAATGGAATAAATCTCTTTTTGGGAAATAATGCTCAAGGTAAAACTAATATAATTGAAGCAATATATATTTGTGCTTTTGGAAAATCATATCGAACTATAAAAGACACAGAACTTATAAATTTTGAAAGTGATTATTGCAATATTAATTGTAAATATATAAAATCAGCACAAGGAACATGTTCATTTTATATAGATAATATGAATAGAAAGCAATTAAAAAATAATGATATAAAAATAAAAAAGATAGCAGATTATGTTGGTGAAATCCCTATAGTTATATTTTCACCAGAAAGTCTAGACGTTGTTAAAGGTTCTCCTGCAAGAAGAAGAAACTTTATAGATATGATATGTTGTCAATTATCTAAATCTTATATTATTTATCATCAAGAATATATGAAATGCTTAAAACTAAAAAATAGTATTTTAAAGCAAGATTATATTGATGATAATTATATAGAAGTTCTTCATGAAAAGATGGCAAAATATATTAAATTTATTGTTGATCTTCGAGAAAAGATTATAAATAAACTAGATTATTACTCAAAGGATATACAAAAAAGTATAACAGATGGGGCAGAAGAGATAAAGCTTGAGTATGTTACAGATTTTATAAATAAATCTGAAGAAGAAATAAAAAAATATTTAGATGAACATCTATATGTAGATAAATTAAGAAAATCAACAATAAAAGGTATTCAAAGAGATGATTTAGGTATATATATAAACGAAAAAGAGGTAGCAGTTTATGGCTCTCAAGGTCAAAAAAGAACAGCTCTTTTAACATTAAAACTTGCAAACTTTGAGTTATTAAAAGAAGAAAAAGATGAAATACCAATCTTACTTCTTGATGATATAATGTCAGAACTTGATAGTAAGAGAATAAATTATATGCTAAAATATATTGAAAATTACCAAAGCATTATAACTACAACAGAAGATACTTTTGCAAGAAATATAGATAATATAAAAATTTTTAAAGTTTCAAATGGAACACTTGAAAATTAATATAAAAGTATGATATAACAATAAAGTACAAATAGATTTAAAAATAGAAAGAGGTAGAAAAATGGCAAAATATGATGAGAATCAAATACAAGTACTAGAGGGCTTAGAAGCAGTTAGAAAAAGACCTGGTATGTATATAGGTAGTATTTCTTCTAGAGGATTACATCATCTAGTATATGAAATAGTAGATAATGCAGTTGATGAAGCTTTAGCTGGTTACTGTAATGAGATAAATGTTGAAATATTGCCGGATAATATAATTAGTGTAACAGATAATGGTAGAGGTATACCAGTTGGAAAACATCCTAAAATGGGGATTTCTACATTAGAGGTTGTATTTACTGTACTACATGCTGGAGGAAAATTTGGCGGTGGCGGATACAAAGTATCTGGTGGTCTTCATGGTGTTGGTGCATCAGTTGTTAATGCTTTATCTGAAAGTGTATATGTAGAAGCTTGTGATGGTGATGGTGTATATGCAGCATCATTTGCAAGAGGAAAAACTATAGAGCACGCACATAAAATTGCTGAAGGAAAAAAATCTGGAACTAAAGTTGTGTTTAAACCTGATGCTCAAATTTTTGAAACAACAGTTTTTGAAACAGATATACTTGTTCAAAGATTAAGAGAAATGGCTTTCTTAAATAAAGGATTAAAAATCACTTTATGGGATAAAAGAGAAGAAGGAACTGAACAAATGGTTTTCCATTATGAAGGTGGTATAAAATCTTTTGTTGATTTCTTAAACAAAGGCAAGGATACAATAGGATCAGATGTAATATACTTTGAAGGTGAAGACAATAATGTACAAGTTGAAGTAGCTTTACAATATACAACTGCATATTCAGAAAATATTATTTCTTTTGTTAATAATATTCCAACTCCAGAAGGTGGAACACATGTTGATGGTTTCAAAAGAGGGCTTACAAAAGCATTTAATGATTATGGTAGAAGATTTAATATTCTAAAAGAAAAAGATTCTAATTTAGCAGGAGAAGATATTCGTGAAGGTATTTCTGCTATAGTAAGTGTTAGAGTATTGGAGCCACAATTTGAAGGACAAACAAAAACAAAACTAGGTAACAGTGAAGTTACTGGTGTTGTTAATAATATAATGCTAAATAAAATGGGACAATATCTTGAAGAAACACCAAATGTTGCTAAAACAATAGTTGAAAAAACTTTAAGTGCTCAAAGAGCAAGAGAAGCAGCAAGAAAAGCAAGAGATCTAGCAAGAAGAAAAACACCACTTGAATCTTCAACATTACCAGGTAAGCTTGCAGATTGTTCAGAAAAAGATGCTTCAAAATGTGAGATATATATCGTCGAGGGAGATTCTGCTGGAGGTTCAGCAAAACAAGGAAGAGATAGAAGATTTCAAGCAATACTTCCATTATGGGGAAAAATGCTAAATGTTGAGAAAGCTAGAGCAGATAAAATCTATAATAATGAAAAATTATCTCCAGTTATTATTGCACTTGGAGCAGGAATAGGAAATGATTTTAATCTTGAAAAATTAAGATATCACAAGATTATTCTTATGGCCGATGCCGATGTTGATGGTGCTCACATTAGAACACTTTTATTAACATTCTTCTTTAGACATATGAGACCATTAGTAGATAATGGAAATATATATATAGCACAACCACCTTTATTTAAACTATCAAAGAAAGGTATGGAAGATGTATATTGTTATAATGAAGCAGACCTTGAAGTTAAATTAAAAGAACTAGAGGAAAAAGGTATTTCAAGAGATTCTCTTGCAATGCAAAGATATAAAGGTCTTGGTGAGATGGATTCTGATCAATTATGGGAAACTACAATGAATCCAGAAACAAGAATTCTTGTACAAGTTCAATTAGAAGATGCTATAAAAGCAGATCAGATTTTCTCTATACTTATGGGAGAAAATGTTGAACCAAGAAGAGAATTTATTGAGCAAAATGCTAAATATGTAACAAATCTTGATGTTTAATATAATAAGATGCTATTAAGTAATAATGCTTAATAGCATTTTTTATGAGGAGGTAAATATTTATGGAAGAACTAGAAAATAAAATTATTCAAGAAAGTAAAGTTTTTAAAGGAGAAAATACTGATAGAAAAGAAATAGGCTATTTTATTTATAAAAAATATATTATTTCAGTGTATAGACTATATTCAATTTTTGATGATAATAATGAAGAAGGCTCTTTTGAAAATGTATATGCAGTTTATGATATTAATACAGGTAGTGTTTTTGATGAATACTCACAAGATAAAAAAGAAATTTTTGAGGAATTACCTGGAATAGACGATGTACAATTTTCTTATAATTTTGAAAATATGGAGATTGTAGAAAAATATAAAAAACAAGTAAAAGAAGCAGTAATAAACTATTATAAAACTGGAGTTTTAGCAGATAGTTATAAAACTGGACTAAATGAAATTATAAAATATATGGATAAATCATCTATAAATTTTTATAATTTCTTTATAGAAAATATATAGATATAGAATATTTTAAGTACGAGGTATAGCAATGAATGTAGCAATAACAATTATAAAAATGATAGGTGGACTTGTTTTATTAATTTATGGAATGAATTTATTAAGTACAAACTTAAAGAAATTAGCAGGTGAAAAATTTGAAAGAATATTAAAGAAGGCAACAGATAATATTTTCAAAGGATTATTAACAGGAATACTAATAACTGTTGCATTGCAAAGTTCTGCTGCAACAACAGTTATGGTTGTAGGATTTGTAAATGCAGGAATTTTAAAATTAAAAAATTCTATTCCAATTATAATGGGAGCAAATATTGGTACAACAATAACTGCACAAATATTAAGGCTTGCAAGTGTTGGTGAAAATACAATTATTTCACTAATTAGCCCATCTACTCTTGCACCAATGTTTTTACTTATAGGTCTTATATTTATGGAAATGAAGAAAAAGAAAAAGTTTAGAGATGTTGGACAACTATTAGTAGGAATTGGACTATTATTTACAGGTCTTATGACAATGGTAGACATGGCAAGTAGTTTTAGTGAATTACCAATACTTACAACTATTCTTACTAAACTATCAAATCCTATACTTGGAGTGTTAGCAGGAGCACTTATTACAGTAATTGTACAAAGTTCCGCAGCGGCTGTTGGAATATTACAAGCAATATCTACAACAGGATTTACAACATTTTCTAGTACAATTCCAATAATACTTGGACAGAATATAGGAACATGTTTTACATCTATATTATCAAGTATTGGTGCATCTAAAAATGCAAAAAGAACAGCAGCAGTACATTTATATTTTAATTTAATAGGAACAATAATTTTCATGATATTTATATATACTTATCAATATACTATTGGATTTACATTTTGGAATGATTCAATTGATATGGGAGGAATAGCTAATTTTCATTTAGTATTTAATATAGTTTCCACTTTAATACTACTTCCATGTACTGGATTACTAGAAAAATTAACTTTATTTACAATAAAAGATAATAAAAAGATAAATGATGACGATGATGATGTAAATGAGTATATATCAATATTAAATACTTTAGATCAAAGAATAACAAATATTCCAAGTGTTGCAATAGGAAATAGCATGGATGTAATATATAAAATGGGAGAACTTTCAGAAAAGAATTTTAGAAAGGCAGTTAAGCTAATAGATAATTTTAATCCTAAAAAATTAGAACATATTCAAGAAAGAGAAGATGCTATAGATAAAATGGATATAGCTGTTGCTAACTTTTTAGTAAAAGTAGATAATTTAGATATTTCTGATCAAGAAAATCAAAATATAACTATGTTATTAAAAATAGAATCAGAATATGAGAAAATAGGAGATTATTCGTTCAAAATTGCAAAATTAGTCGAAAATATAAAGGAAAAAGATTTAACATTTTCAAATACAGCAGATAAAAACTTAAAAGTAATGTATAATATTGTTGAAGATGCATTAATTAAAACATTAGATATACTAAAAAATAAAGATAAAAATTCTGTAATTGAAATAGAGGTTATAAGAGAAGTTGCAGATTCTTTTAAAGAAAAATATAGATCAAAACATATTGAAAGGTTAAAACAAGGTAAATGCTCTGTAGAAAATGGTATTGCATTTATAGAAATACTATCTGCATATGAAAAAATTATATCTCATTGTGTTAATATTTCAATTGCAAGTTTAAATGTTTTTGGGGAATATATTACAAAACATGAATATTTAGATTTTATATATTTAAATGAAGAAGAATTATTGATATCAAAAAAGAACGAATATAATGAAAAATATAAAATTCTTGAATTAGATAACAAGTTAAATATTGCATAAATAGAAGAGATACTCTTATTTAGAGTATCTCTTCTTAAATGTCAAATTCATTTGGGTTATTTTCATTTTTCCACTTTTTTAATTCGATTTTAGCTCCTAGCTTGGTATAACAATTATTTGTTACGCTTTGCCATCCTGTCCATTTGCTTTGCGTGATAAAACAATACCATGTAGCATATACTTGTCCATACCACCATGGACCAATTTGTTTTAATCTTGCTTTCATATTAATCAGTCCTTTCCAAAAATTTTTGTGAAAATAAATATTTTTAGTTGTTTTAGTATAACATATTTTGTTTGATATGACAATATACTATAATTTGTAAACATAATACTTGACAAATAATTTAATTATGGTATAATAATACACGTAAAGTAGAGGAAATCTTCTCACCTTACAAGTTACGTCTTAGTAAGGTATCAATAAATACATATATCAAATAAAGTTTATATGTTATATTTTGATTTGAGAAGATTGCCGAACAAGCAATCTTTTTTATATAATTTTTGTGGAGGTGTTTCTTATAAAACAAGATTTTTTAGTAAATGAGGAAATTGAATTTTCTAAAGTTCAAGTTGTAGATTCAAATGGTCAAAAAATTGGATTAATGCCAAGAGATAAGGCTATTGAACTTGCAGAAGAAGAAGGATTAGATTTAGTATTAGTATCACCTAATCCATCAAACCCTGTTTGTAAAATATTAGATTATAGCAAATATAAATTCGAAATGAATAAAAAAGCAAAAGAATCTAAGAAAAAACAAAAGGTAGTTGAAATAAAGGAAGTCAGAATATCACCAAATATAGATAAACATGACTTAGAAGTAAAAGCGAAAAATGCTAATAAATTCATTGATGCTGGAAATAAAGTAAAAGTTACAATGAGATTTAGAGGTAGAGAATTAAACTTTGTTGAACAAGGAAAAGAAATCATGACTAGTTTTAGGGATATGATTGTTGATGCACAAGTAGACAAAGAACCTAAAATGGAAGGTAAAAATCTAATTATGTTTTTAGTACCAAAACAAAAATAAATTAGTGTTTGAGGGAGGAGAGAGTTATTATGCCAAAAATGAAAACACACAGTTCATCTAAAAAAAGATTATCAGTAACAGGTACTGGTAAAATTAAGAAAAATGTTGCAAATCGTGCACATAAATTAACAGGTAAATCTTCAAAAAGAAAAATGGCTTTAAGACAATCAGCATATGTTGATAGTGCAAACGCTAAAGCAGTTAAGAAGTTATTACCATATCAATAATAGGAAAGTACATTCGAAAGGAGAGAATTTAAATGGCAAGAGTTAAAGGAGCTGTTACAACAAGAGCTAGACATAAAAAAGTTCTTAAAAGAGCAAAAGGATATTTTGGAGCAAAATCTATAAGATTTAGAATGGCTAATCAAGCTGTTATGAAATCTGGTAATTATGCATATGTTGGAAGAAAACAAAAGAAAAGAAATTTCAGACAACTATGGATTGCTAGAATTAATGCAGGAGCAAGAATGTGTGGAACTACATATTCTAAATTAATGAATGATCTTAAAGCTGCAAATGTAACAATTAACAGAAAAATGTTAGCTGAAATGGCAGCTAATGATATGACTGGATTTAAAGCATTAGTAGAAAAAGTTCAAAAATAATTAATATTTAGGAGGTAATTATGTTAGCAGGAGAAATTAGAAAAGGTGTAACATTTGAATTTGAAGGAAATGTATACAGAGTTGTAGATTTTATGCATGTAAAACCTGGAAAAGGATCTGCATTTGTTAGAACAACATTAAAAAATGTTATGACAGGTAAAAATCTAGAAAGAACTTTCAATCCAAATGAAAAACTAGAAGAAGCTCAAGTTACTGTAGAAGAAATGCAATATTTATATGCAGATGGAGATATGTATGTCTTCATGAACACAGAAACTTATGAACAAAAAGAACTAACTAAAGAACAAATAGAAGATACATTACCATATTTACAAGATAATATGTTAGTAAAAGTATTATCATATAAAGGTACTATATTTGGAGTTGAACCTCCTACATTTGTTGAATTAGAAGTTACTTATACAGAACCAGGAATTAAAGGTTCAACTGCTACAGGTACAACAAAGCCTGCAACTGTTGAAACAGGTGCTTCATTCCAAGTTCCAATATTTGTAGAAATTGGAGATAGAATTAGAATTGACACAAGAACTGGATCTTATATGGAAAGATGCTAATAGATTAAGATAAAAAATAAGCGAAGATTTTTCTCCGCTTATTTTTTTATAGTTATTTCATAAGTACTATGTCCTCTATATAATCCTGTTTCTGGGTCAAAATCATCTTCTGTATCCCAACAAAAAGCTGTAAGTTTTATATCAGATGAAATGTTAGATGTTTCAACATCACCAACAAGTTTTAATGATGAACATATTGTATAATCATACATAACATCTTGTGTAATATGATAATATGGTTTTCCAGGTACAAGATTTATATCATCATATAGAAAACTCATTATTTTAGGAAAAGTCTTATATGCGTCATCTGGATTTAAAATTTGATAATGCATATTATTACCATCACTTAAAGTAAAATCTAATGAATATCCTATTCTATAAATATCTGCATTTTCATAGTTATTTATATAATTTTTCCACATTGTATCAAAGTTAGAGTTTAAAATATATTCTTCTTGAGTAGGAATAGCATAAAAAAGTCCCATTACGTTTTCAGCAGACCAATTACAAGTATGTTCTTTAATTAGAACTAAATTATTACCTTGTTCTATATAAATACCAAGTTTTACAGGATTATCATCTTTATATTCTGGTTCCTTAGGTTCTTCTGGTAAAACTGGATTTTCTTCTTTTATGTCTAAAGCAGGAGCATATTTTTTTCCCCAGGTACTAAAGAGTACTGGTAAATTATTTCTCATTCTATTTTGATCTATACAATATAAACTAGTTAATGTGCCAAATATAATAAAAAATATAATTAACGATATTAATATTATTTTATTTTTCATTTTATACCTCCAATCACATTGTACCATATGAGCAAACAAATAACAAGGAACTATACATAACTTAAAGGTTTACATATATTGACATTATATGCCTTCAATGATAAAATAAAGCTTATGTTAAGGAGAAGATAATGAGATATATTAATAACTATAAAGATAAAATGCAAACTTATAATAAAGAACACAAACTAAAATATTATATAGATACTATGGGATGTCAAATGAATGAAAATGATTCACTAAAGTATGCTGGTATTTTAGAATCAATGGGATTTGAGAAAGGTACAGAAGAAGAATCTAACTTATATCTATTTAACACATGCTGTGTAAGAGAGAATGCAGAAAACACATTATTTGGCAGACTAGGTATGTTAAAGAAAAGAAAAATAAATAATGAAGAAGTATATATTGCAATTGTTGGCTGTATGACACAACAAGAACATATATTAAATAAAATTAAAGAGTCATATAGATTTGTAGATATTGTACTAGGTACAAGTTGCATGAGCATTTTTCCGGAAAAATTATATAATGCAATTGTATATAATAAAAAGAAACTAGAATTTATTGATGTAAGTAATTCTATGGAAGAAGAAGTTCCAATTAAATACGAAGATAAATATAAAGCTAGTGTAAGTATTATATATGGGTGTAATAACTTTTGCACATATTGTATTGTACCATATGTAAGAGGAAGAGAAAGAAGTAGAAAACCAGAGGATATTTTGGCAGATATTAATAGACTTGCAAAAGATGGATATAAAGAAATAATGCTTCTTGGTCAAAATGTTAATTCATATGGAAATGATTTTAAAGATGAACTGAATGGATATAATTTTCCTAAACTTCTTCAAGATATTGAAAAGATAGAAGGAATAGAAATAATAAGATTCATGTCTCCTCATCCAAAAGATTTTAAAGATGATTTAATTGAAGTTATAAAATCATCAAAAAAAATAGCACGTCAAATTCATTTACCATTACAATCAGGAAATACAAATATTTTAAAGAAAATGAATAGAAAATATACAAAAGAACAATTTTTAGATGTTGCTATGAAACTTAAAAAAATACCTGATGTGTCAATTTCGACAGACATCATAGTTGGGTTCCCTAATGAGACAGAAGAAGAATTTTTAGATACATTAGATGTAGTATCAAAAGTAAAATTTGATCAAATATATATGTTTATATATTCACCAAGAGAAGGAACAGTTGCGGCTAAGATGGAAGATCATGTGACATATGAAGAGAAAGTAAATAGATTGGAGAGACTAAAAAAATTATATGAGGATATTTTGCCAAGTATTAACAAAGAGATGATAGGAAAAACATATAAGGTTTTAGTTGAAGGAAAAAGCAAGAATAATGATTTATTATATACTGGTAGAAGTTCACAAAATAAAGTTGTTATATTTGAAGCAAACGACTCACTTATTGGAAAAGTAGTGGATATTAAAATAGATAGTGAACATCTATGGTACTTAAAAGGAACAATAGTATAGATTTTAAAAAGCTAGTATTTTTAATGCTAGCTTTTTTGTAATATTTATTTTAAAAATTAATATAATTTACTGAGGTTAAAATTATGGATGATATAGTAAATTATAAGCATACAAAAGAAGAAATAGAAAATTTATTTGAAGAAGAACTAAAAAATCATTATTATAAAAGAGATAATATAGATATAGTAAGTATAGGTAATAAGTTAAATTCTACAGATATTGATTTAGATTTAAAAAGAGATAATGATGACACAAAAAATAAGAAAAGATTTAAATATAGATATAAATTTGCAATAAAATTATGCTTATCATTATGCATTTTAGGTAGTGTGGTAGGATATAAATATTTTCCTGAGGAAATAAAGAATAGTAAAGCAATTACTTTTATAAAACAAGAGTATCAAAAAATGTATAGTAAAAATGAAGTAATAGAAAATGTAGAAGAATATGCTAAAAATATTTATGAGAAAGTAGAAAAATATATACCAGAGGAGTTATATACCAATGTGGTAAATGGGTATATATATAAAGTAAAACCCACTCTTATTAATTTTAGTGTAGATCAATTAGTTAATAATAAAACAATAGATAATGCAGTAACAGTGTTTAATGAAACAGATTTTAGTATAGACAACACAGATATGGCCTTAGCAGAAGAAGCAATTACTACAAGTAGCGAACTTAGCCTTATGAGCATGGATGTTGAAGAAATATTATCAAAGAACATTAATATTGCATTACCTGTTCAAGGGACAGTAACATCTATTTATGGTGCAAGAGAAGAAGTATTTAAATATGTCGGATATCATACAGGAATAGATATAGCAAATTCTTTAAATACTCCTATTAAAAGTGCAACTGATGGTGTAGTTGTTAAGGCAGAATCTATGGATAAATATTATGGAAATAATATTGAGATAGAAAAAAATGGTGTTATTTTTAAATATGCACATTTAAATCAAATTGATGTAAAAGAAGGAGACACTATATCTCAAGGACAAATAATTGGGCTTATGGGTTCTACAGGTGCATCAACAGGCTCTCATTTGCATTTTGAAATAAAAATAAATGATAGAAGTGTAGATCCAGAATTATTAGTAAAGATTAGGTAAATAAATTGGTAATACATAAATGTAACATTATTTTAGAAATAGAAAATTTATTAGTCGTTATATTGATTTCTTTTTTCTTTTCTGGTAAAATTAAATTGTTTTTGACGTCGTATTTTGTATGTTATCTATTCATTTTATTTCATGAATTAGCACATATAGTAATTGCGACAATTTTTAAAAAGAAAATAAGAAAGATAAAATTATCGATTGCAGGCGTATCTGTAGCATTTAATAATGATGAATTAGAAATAGTAAAGAATATACTAATATATTTAGCTGGACCAGTATCAAATATATGTTTGGCAATTATGTTTTATAAAATAGATTTTGTTTTTGAAATTAATATATTTTTAGCTATACTTAACTTTATGCCAGTGTATCCACTAGATGGTTATAATATAGCTAAATATATATTTAAATATAATACTTTAAAAAGAATAGAATATACATTTTTATCTTTACTTTTTTTAATCTCAATTTTAGTTTTAATTATTAAATTTAATCCATCATTATTAATCTTTTTTATTTACATTATGTTAATAAAATACGTTACGAAAAATCGCGGAAATTATTGATTTTTGAAGAAAAAAATATGTTTAAAAAGAATTACAAAAAAGTTGCACAAATATTACAAATATTCTTCAAAAGTCTTGATTTTTTTAGCAAAAGATAGTATCATATAGGTAGCTCAAATTTGGAGGTGTAAGATGTGGCTATAGGTGATATCATCGTAGGGCTAGATATTGGCGTTTCCAAGGTAAGTTGCGTAATAGGACAAGTCAATAAATTTAGCGAGATCGAAGTCATTGGATATGGCCTTTCAAACAACTCGGGAATAAAAAGAGGACAAATACTAGATTATGAAAGAGTAGGCCAGTCAATAAAAGACGCAGTAAATTCAGCTGAACAAATTTCAGAGCTTTCGGTAAATTCAGCCTATGTAAATATAAAAGGTATGAATGTACGAATTGAGAAGGTTGTTATGGAATCTGAGGTCGAAAGACCAAATGATGGTATGACAGTTAATGATATTTATAATTTATATACAAAAATTCAGATATCGACTAGACTAGAAAGAGATGAACAAATTATAGATATTTTGCCATCAGCATATGTGGTAAATGGTAGAATATATAAAGAAGAGCCTATAGGAGCTTTTTGTAAAACATTCCAAATGGAAGTTGAAGTGGTCATCGCAAGAGGAGACTACATAGAAGGGGTTCAAAAAGCACTTAAATATGCTAATCTTAAAATAGATGGTTTGATATTAGAGACACTTGCTACCTCTAATATTATTTTAATGCCTGAAGAGAAACAAAATGGCGTTTTAATGTTAGATATGGGAGGAGGACATACAGATATTTCTGTATATAAGAGAGATAAATTAGAATTTTATACAACACTTCCTGTTGGAGGAAATTATATTACAAATGATATCTCTTTAACCTTTGATATTAGTACAGATGAAGCGGAGAAATTAAAAAGACAATATAATTTAGCTTTAGTTTCGATGATTACAAATAATCATGAAGTAAAGTTAACATCAAAAGCTGTAGCATCTGATGACGTAATAAAATGTAGTGAAATTGTACAAGTAATTGAAGCAAGAATAAAAGAAGTATACCAAATAGTCCGCAGAATGCTTCAAGAAAAAGGAATGACTACCGCAATTGGTACTGTTGTTCTTACAGGACAAGGTATAAGTAACATAGTTGGAGCTGAAGAACTTGCAAAGAGAACATTAAAGATTAACAATGTGAGAATTTGCAGTCCAAAATTAATTAATGTTATTAAACCACAACATACAACTGTGTATGGAATGGTTAGATATATATCCGGATTAGGTCTTAGTAAGCATGTTAATAGTGATGTGCAGATAGTTACTGAACCAACATTTAAGGATAAAATTTTTGAAGGTATTGAAAACTTTAAAGAAAAAATCTTTTCAAAAAATAAAAAAGATAAAAAGAAGTTTTAAATATAGATTTTAAGGGGGAACAAATAATGGAAAACGAAAATCAAGCAGGAATGGCTACAATTAAGGTTGTTGGAGTCGGGGGTGCTGGAAATAATGGTGTAAACAGAATGGTAGAAACTGGTCTTAAAAGTGTTGAATTTATTTCTGTTAACACTGATAGACAGCATTTACATAAAGCTAAAGCAAATAAAAAAATACAAATTGGTGAAAAATTAACTAGAGGTCTTGGTGCTGGTGCAAATCCAGAAGTTGGTAAATGTAGTGCAGAAGAATCAAAAACTGAAATTGCAGAAGCATTAAAAGGTGCTGATATGGTATTTATTACTGCTGGTATGGGAGGCGGAACTGGAACAGGAGCTGCTCCTATAGTTGCAGAGGTTTCTAAAGAAATGGGAATATTAACAGTTGGTGTTGTTACAAAACCATTCCCATTTGAAGGAAAAAGAAGAATGATGCAAGCAGAAGCTGGTATTGAAGAATTAAGACAAAATGTAGATACTTTAATAGTTGTTCCAAATGAAAAATTATTACAAGTTGTTGAAAAACAAACTTCAATTATGGAAGCATTTAAGATGTCTGACGATGTTTTAAGACAAGGTGTACAAGGAATATCTGACTTAATCACAATTCCTGGACTTGTACAAATAGATTTTGCAGATGTTAAAACTATAATGCTTGATGCAGGTGTTGCTCATATTGGTATTGGTAGAGCTTCTGGTGAACATAGAGCACAAGAAGCAGCGCGTCAAGCAATTCATAGCCCATTACTTGAGACATCAATAGAAGGTGCTGGTGGTGTATTATTAAATGTTACTGGTGGTAAAGATCTATGCTTACTTGAAATTAGTGAAGCTGCAGATTTAGTTCAAAAATCTGTTGATGCTGATGCAAATATTATATTTGGTGCTGTAATAGATGAAAAACTAGAAAATGAAATTGTTATTACTGTAATTGCAACAGGATTTACTAAGTCATTCCAACACATGGAATTAGATAGTATTGTTGGTGAAGCATTAAAAAATGCTACTGTATCACAAAATACTCAATCAACAACATCTTCATCTAGTTTTTCAGATTTAGGATCTTTATCTGGAATGTCATCACAATCATCTTCAACAATGTCTGGATTTGGTTCAATGAGCGGGTCTACAAGTTCTATAAGTTCTGTAAAGACAAATAATGATTATAAAATGGTAGATTTAGATATTCCTCCATTTTTAAGAAGAAACAAAGACTAGTAGATAACCCCAAAAAAATCTATGAAAATTGAGATAAAAGCTAAGATTATGTATGAATCTTAGCTTTTTTATATTAATATATCTAAAAATTTAGATGGAAAAATGATACAGGTATACTATTTTTACAAATTTTTTTAAATTAAAAGAATATAATTAGTCTAGGTGATTAAATGAAAATCTACCTAGACTATATTTTTTTAGAAAATCTAATAGTAAATGCAGTAATTATATTTCAAACGATAAGATGTATAAATATAGATATAAAAGTATGGAAAAAATTTTTATGGGCTATATGTGATGCTATTGTCGCATGCATTATATATATAAGACCAGAATTTAATTCATATATAATTAATATAATAGTTACAACAGTTATAATAGTTTTGGTTTTAAAACCCAAAAGTGTAATAAAGTGTATAAAATATATGATTACATACTATTATATATATATTGTATATATGGGAATTATTATTTTTTCTAGTATATTTTTTAATATACATTTAGAAATATATCTAAATAAGATACTTTTGTATATTTTTTCCGCTGTAATCTGTAAATACATAACAGATAAAATGTGGATTATGTTGAAAAGTAAAAATAATTATTTAGATTTAGTGTATACATTAAATATACAAAATAATAATATACCAGTATTTTTAGACACAGGGAATAAGGTTTATGATTATACTAATAATTCTAGTGTTATATTTTTAGATAACAGTCTAAAAGATAAAATAAACCTAGAAAATTATAAACTTGTGGAGTTTGAGATAAATACAGTAAGTGGAACAGATATAAAAATAGGATATATAATAAACAATTTAAAAATAACAAAAGATAAAGAAGAGTATGTAATAGATAAAGTAATAATTTGTTTTAGTAGTATAAATGACACTCCAGAAAAATATAGTGGAATAATAGGATATGAATTATATTTAAGAAATTTAAATGGAGGTGTTTAAAATAAAGAAAGAATTAAAAAATATTTATTTAAAAATTTTAAAATGGTTAGGTATAAAAGAGCCTTTTATTGGATATATTGCCGGAACAGATAAATTACCACCACCACTTGAAGAGAGAGACGAACATGAATTATTATTAAAATTAAAAGAGAAAAATAAGGACGCTAAAAATATACTTGTTGAAAAAAATTTAAGACTTGTAGTATATATTGCAAAGAAATTTGAAAATTCAGGAGTAAATATAGAAGATTTGATATCTATAGGAACAATAGGATTGATGAAAGCAATTAATAGCTATGATTTAGAAAAGAATATTAAACTTGCAACATATGCATCAAGATGTATTGAAAATGAAATTCTTATGTATTTAAGAAAAAATAATAAAATTAAAACAGAAATTTCTATTGATGAGCCAATAAATATTGATAGTGAGGGTAATGATTTATCTCTTGCAGATATATTAGGAACAGATAATGATGCTATATTTAAATCAGTAGAAGATGATGAAAATAAGAAAATATTAAAAAAATGTATTGAAAATCTAGAAGATCGTGAAAAGATAATAATGAAACTTAGATATGGATTTGATGGAAAAGATGAACTTACTCAAAAAGAGGTTGCAGATAAACTTGGAATATCGCAATCATATATATCAAGACTTGAAAAGAAAGTTATAAATGATTTAAAAAGAGATTTTAGCGCATAGAGGGATATTATTCCCTCTTTATTATTGACAATATATGTGTTGTAATATATAATGTATACATAAAACGAAAGGAGAAATTAATTATGAAAAAAATTATATTTGCTAATTGTTGTTGTATGAGGTAACACTCTTATCCAAATGTGGGTATGAGTGATTAGTTTCATGCCTACATTAGCAGATATATAATCATATTAATTTGAAATATATTAGACTATGTAGGCATACATAGTCTTTTTTGTGTTTAAGGAGGAAAATAAAGTGAAAATATATAATTCAATGACAAGAAAAAAAGAAGAGTTTAAACCTATAGAAGAAGGAAAGGTAAAAATGTATGCATGTGGTATAACCGTTTATGATTTAAGTCATATAGGTCATGCAAGACAAGCTATTGTTTATTCTATGATTGCTGAATATTTAAGATTTAGGGGATATGATGTAAAATATGTTAGAAATTATACAGATGTAGATGATAAAATAATAAATAGAGCAAATATTCTTGGAAAAGATCCATTAGATTTTTCAAAAGAACAAATTAGAGAAGCAGAAATTGATATGAAAGAACTTCATGTAAAAGATGCGGATGTAAAACCAAAGGCATCTGAAAATATAGATAATATAATTAAATTTGTACAAGGATTAATAAAAAAAGGATATGCATATGAATCGAGTAATGGTGATGTATATTATATTGTTAGAAAATTTAATGAATATGGAAAATTATCTAATAGAAATATAGATGAATTAATAAATGGAGTAAGAAAAAATGTAGAGGTTGGAAAAAGGGATCCATTAGATTTTGCTTTATGGAAGGCTGCAAAACCAGGAGAAATATCATGGAATTCTCCTTGGGGAAAAGGTAGACCAGGGTGGCATATAGAATGTTCTGCAATGGCTCTTAATGAATTAGGAGAAATGATAGACATTCATGGTGGAGGAAAAGATTTAATTTTCCCTCATCACGAAAATGAAATTGCGCAAAGTGAAGCCTTAAATGGAAAGACTTTTGCAAAATATTGGTCACATTGCGGATTAATTAAAATAAATGGAGAAAAAATGAGTAAGTCTCTTGGAAATTCTTTGACAATAAGAGATGCACTAAAAAAATATGATTACGAGGTAATAAAATATGTATTTATGCAAAAACACTATACTACTGATATTGATATTTTAGATAATGATTTTATTATAGCTGAAGAACATTTAAATTATTTTTATAACACTTTAAAACAAATAAAAGATATAAAAAAAGAAATAAAAGAAAAAGATGATATAGACTATGAAGTAATTAAAAATTTAGAAAATAAATTTATACAAGCAATGGATGATGACTTTAATACTACGATTGTAATTTCTGAATTATTTAATATTTTTAAATATATTAATAATCAGTTATCTATTATAAATAAAGAAAATAAAGAATATATATCTAATACATTAATTAAATTAGTTGAAAAGATAAAACAACTCTATAACATTATTGGATTATTTACACATGATAAGAATGAATATATCAATACTTATAAAAATAAAAGAATAAATGAGATGGGTATAAGTAGAGAAGAAATAGAACAAAAAATTAAATTGCGTAATGAATTTAAAGAGAAGAAGGATTATAAAAATGCAGATAGAATTAGGAGTGAATTATTAGATAATAAAATTATTTTAAATGATACAAGAGAAGGAACTTTCTGGAATATAAAATAAAAGTTTAAAAATGTCATATACTATAATTTACTATTTTTCTCTATTATATAAATGTATATTAATAACGTTAATATACAAAATAAATAGCTAGTATTGTCGTATAAGAATATTAATTTCAAATACTGTTAAGTATATTAATGAATTTTATAGGAGGATATACTTATGAATGGAATTAATGTTAAAGTTGAAATACAAGGATTAGATACAGCAAAATTACCAAAGCTTTCTGCAAATGAACAAATGGAAATGTTAAAGGAAATAAAAAATGGAAAAGTAGAGTTAAAAGACGAATTTATAAATGCAAACTTAAGGCTTGTTTTAAGTCTAATAAAAAAATTTACTAATAGAGGTGAAAATATAAATGACATCTTTCAAGTGGGAGTTATAGGCTTAATAAAAGCAATAGATAATTTTGATATAACACAAGAAGTTCAATTTTCTACATATGCAGTACCAATGATACTTGGAGAAATAAAAAGATACTTAAGAGATAATAGTGCATTTAGAGTAACAAGATCTTTAAGAGATTTATCTTATGTTATTTCTCAAGAAAGAGAAAAGTATATTGCTAAACATAATGAAGAACCTACAGTCGATGAACTAGAAAAAATAATAGGAGCACCTAAGGAACAAATAATACTTGCAATAGATAGTACTGTTGCTCCAATGTCAATATATGATACTGTATATAATGATGGAGGAGATCAAATTTTTCTTTTAGATCAGCTTAAAAATGAAAGAGAAGAAGCAGATGATTTAATTACACATATAAGTGTTGATCAAATGCTATCTAAACTTTCTAATAAAGAAAAATACATAATAGAAAAAAGATATTTTAAAGATAAAACTCAAGTTGAACTTGCAGATGAACTTGGCGTATCTCAAGCACAAATATCAAGAATAGAAAAAGCAGCTTTACTAAAAATGAAAAATAAATATATTAAAGAATAATATATTGTATTTAATATATATGTATGATAGAATATCCTTGAAATAGGAGGAGAGATATATGCCAGATATTAAATACGAAGTAGTAAAGCATATTGGTGTTCTATCTGAAAGTGCAAATGGATGGAAAAAAGAACTAAATCTTGTAAGCTGGAATGATAGACCTGCAAAATATGATATTAGAGATTGGGATGAAAACCATGAAAAAATGGCAAAAGGAATTACATTATCTGAATCAGAAATGGAAAATCTTGTTGATTTAATGAAAAATAATTAGACTGGTATATAATACCAGTCTTTTTCATATTATTAACAAGGAGGTATATTATGGAAGAAAGAGTGATTTTTTTAAGTCCATCAACTCAAGAATTTAATATTGGTTATGGAGATTTTGGTAGTGAAGAATATAGAATGAATCGAATAGCAGATATAGTAGAAAGGTTATTAAAGGAACAAGGATATACTGTATATAGAAATGATCCTAATGAAAAATTAAGTGCTGCTGTAAGAAAAAGTAATGAAATTGGTCCAGATATTCATGTAGCCTTACATAGTAATGCTAGTGGGCAAGGCTATAATGCTCAAGGGCCCGAAATTTTTGCAAATAGACCTAATACACCAGGAGATAAATTAGCTAATGCAATATATGATGAGATTATAAGTATATATCCAGATCCTACTAAGGGAAGAGGAGTATTACATACAAGTACATTATATGAAATAATACGAACTGCAGCTCCTGCAGTATTATTAGAAGTTGCTTTTCATGATAATCCAGAAGATGCTATGTGGATTATGGAAAATGAAAATCAAATTGCACAAGCTGTTGTAAATGGTATTAACAATTATTTTTCCTCTATTGCAAATACATAATTATGTGATAAAATAAAAATGGTGATTAAAATGTTAACTATTAGAGAAATATTAGAAGGTACAAAAGGAAAACTAATACAAGGAAACAAAGATTTAATTATTAAAGGTTATAAAATTGATAGTAGAGAATGCAAATATGGAGATTTATATATTCCGCTTAAAGGAGAAAATACAGATGGGCATAGATTTATTTCTAATGCAATAGATAATGGATGTATAGCAATACTTATTTCAAATATAGAATTTATTCCTGAAGATATAAGTGATACTATATCTATAGTACAAGTAAATGATTGTTTAGAAGCTTTACAAAATATAGGTAGATATAATAGAATAAAACACAAGGAAATTGAAAGCATTGCTATTACAGGAAGTGTAGGTAAAACCAGTACAAGAGAAATGATATCTTCAGTATTATCTCAAAAGTATAATTTAATGGTAACAGAAAAGAATATGAATGGCCATATTGGATTACCATTAATGACAGCAAGATTGGAAAAACAAGATTTAGGAGTTTTTGAAACTGGAATAGATTTTGTTGGCGAAATGGATATACTTGGTCAAATAGTTACACCAGATATTGCAGTAATTACAAATATTGGAACTTCTCATATTGGTAAATTTGGAAGTCAAGATATAATTTATAGAGAAAAAACAAATATTGCTAAATACTTGATAGGTAAAAAAATACTATTATTAAATAAAGATGATATATATTTAAAAAAATATAGAAATGAAGATGTCAATATTATATATTATAGTATAAACGATGCTTCAAATATAATTATAAGCAATAATTCCATTGAGTTTGAAACAAAAATATATGATAAATATGAAAAAATAAAAATTAATGCTATAGGAAATCATAATATAATAAATGCAATTGTAGCTATAAAAATAGCTGAACAATATAATATGGATAAAGAAGATATTATAAATGGGATTGAAAACTATAAAAATTTTAATAGAAGAATGGAAATTATTAATTTAAGTGATGTTACAATTATAGATGATACTTACAATGCGAGTCCATCTTCAACTGAAGCAGGACTTAAGACTATTGATTCTTTAAAAACAAATAGAAAGATAGCAGTTCTTGCAGATATTGCAGAACTAGGTATGTACTCTAAACAAATACATACTAATTTATCTAATATATTTAAAGATATAAACATTGATGTTCTAATTACTTTTGGAAATGATATTAAATATTTATATGATATTGCTAAAGGATTTGTTAAACAAAGTTACTTTTGTGAAAATTCAGAAGAGGCAGAAAAAATAATACGACAAATAATGAAAAAAGATGATTTAATATATTTTAAAGGATCAAATGTTATGAAAGTAAATACTATAATAGACAATTTAAAATCTAATTATAAAGAATAACACTTTTAAAAGTGTTATTTTATTTTTTAATACATATAATGTATTGGTGATTATATGTCAAGAGGAATAGATTTTAAACAAAAAGAGGTAATAAATATAAATGACGGAAAAATTTTAGGATTTATAATTGATGTCCAAGCTGATTTTGAAAAAGGAGAGATTCATTCAATAGTAGTTGCCAAAACTGGAAAAATATTTAATAGTATAAATAGTAAAAATAATATAACCATTGAATGGAAAGATATAAAAAAGATTGGCGAGGATGTAATATTAGTTGAAATATAGTGATTAAATTGCTTAAAATCATGATTAAAATATTAAATGCTAAAAACTTTAAAAATTTTTTAAAAAAGTGTTGACAAACTGAGACAAAAGTAGTATCATAATAGACGTCGCAAAGAGATGACACAACATAAAAAAATAAACATAAAAAATATTTAAAAAAGTTTAAAAAATATGTTGACAAATGTTTAATCTTTGTGTTATAATGAAATCGTTCTCAACGAGAGAACAAAAAGCACATTGAAAAATAAACAAT